>JBEEKW010000037.1:0-42690 GCA_041168485.1 Verrucomicrobiota bacterium | reverse complement strand
GCCAATTCGCGCGCCGCCTTCTCCGCCCTGCGCGGCAATCCACTCGCTACGCTGCTCATCCCGCTCAAGTCCGGCATGAGCGTGGGACTGCTGCTCGTCGCCATCGAGCTCTTCTTCATGATCGGGATCCTCCTGTTCCTCCCCAAGGATCTTGCCGGGCCCTGCTTCATCGGCTTCGCCATCGGTGAATCCCTGGGCGCCTCCGCCCTCCGTATTTGCGGCGGTATTTTCACCAAGATCGCGGACATCGGTGCCGACCTGATGAAGATCGAATTCAAGCTACCGGAGGACGATCCCCGCAACCCCGGCGTCATCGCCGACTGCACTGGCGACAACGCGGGCGATTCCGTCGGTCCGACCGCGGACGGCTTCGAGACCTACGGCGTCACCGGCGTGGCGCTCATCGCCTTCCTCGCGCTAGCCCTGGCTGCAAACCCCGCGCTCTGCGCGACCCTCATCATCTGGCTCTTCGCCATGCGCATCCTGATGGTGATTACCTCTCTGCTTAGCTACTGGATCAACGACGCCGTGAGCCGTGCCGTCTGGGGCCAGGCCAAGGACTTTAACCTCGAGCAGCCGCTGACGAACCTCGTCTGGATCAGCTCGGTGGTCTCAATCGCCATCACCTACCTCGCCAGCTACTTCCTCCTCGCCGACCTAGGCGGCGGACTTTGGTGGGTGCTGTCCACGATCATCTCGCTCGGCACGCTCGCCGGCGCACTCATTCCGGAGTTCACCAAGGTGTTCACCTCGACCGAGAGCCGCCACGTAAAGGAAGTCGTGACGTCGTCCAACCAAGGCGGCGCCTCGCTTAATATTCTCTCCGGCCTCGTCGCCGGCAACTACTCCGCCTTTTGGACCGGGCTCTGTATCCTCGGCCTGATGTTCGGTGCCTACCTGCTTTCGGCCCATCCGGCCGTCGCCGGCCTGATGCCGCTGAAATTCGCCTTCGCCGCTCCCATCTTCGCGTTCGGCCTCGTCGCCTTCGGCTTCCTGGGCATGGGGCCCGTCACCATCGCGGTCGACTCCTTCGGCCCGGTGACCGATAACGCCCAGTCCGTCTACGAACTTTCGCAGATCGAGAAGCAATCGGGTATCGCCACTGAGCTCGAACGCGACTTCGGCTTCCGCCCCGACTTCGAAGGCGCGAAGCACCAGCTCGAGAAGGGCGACGGCGCCGGCAACACCTTCAAGGCGACCGCCAAGCCGGTGCTCATCGGCACCGCAGTCGTGGGCGCGACCACGATGGTCTTCGGCATCATCATGATGCTGCAGGAACACTATCAGGCGGTGGACGCGAAGTTCAACGTCCTGGAGAAACTCTCCCTCGTCCACCCCGAGGCCCTCATGGGCCTCCTCATGGGCGGCGCGGTGATTTACTGGTTCACGGGTGCCTCCATGCAGGCCGTCGTCACCGGCGCCTACCGCGCGGTGGTCTACATCAAGGAGAACATGAACCTCAACGCGACGACGGCGACGACGGAGTCCTCCAAGGAAGTCGTTCGCATCTGCACGCAGTACGCGCAGATGGGCATGACGAACATCTTCATCGTCATCTTCTGCTTCTCCCTGTCCCTCGCGCTCTTCGACCCGTTCTTCTTCATCGGTTACCTGGTGGGCATGGCCTTCTTTGGCCTCTTCCAAGCCATCTTCATGGCCAACGCCGGCGGCGCTTGGGATAACGCCAAGAAGATCGTCGAAGTCGACATGAAGGCCAAGGGCACGCCTCTCCACGCGGCCACGGTCGTCGGCGACACGGTCGGCGATCCTTTCAAGGACACGTCGTCGGTCTCACTCAACCCCGTCATCAAGTTCACGACGCTCTTCGGCCTGCTCGCCGTCGAGATCGCGGTGAAGATGCCGGCCGGCCCGAAGCTGCTCCTCGGGAGCGCGATCTTCCTGGTCGCCCTCTTCTTCGTCTACCGGAGCTTCTACGGCATGCGCATCCCGGTAGCGAAAAAAGCCCACTGACCCAGCTGGCCGACGGCCCCCAAGGGCTCCCCGACTGGGGAGCCCTTCTTTTTGCCCATAAATCGAGGGGTTATATTATTTTAAAAACCGCCGGCGACCCGCTGGACAAGCTTCGGCGGCCGGGCATAGTAACGTCCTCGGCCAGTTCTCCGCCCACCCCGGCGTCCCTGTCTGAAACTCCATTCCATTGCTCATCATTCCAGCCGCGCGCCGTTTTCCCACGGACCGCACGGCAGGGACTCCCTCTCTTCTTCTTAAAACCAAACCATGAAACGCCACTCCCCCGCTCCTTCCCGCCCTCGTCCGCTCCTCCGTCGTCGCCTCCGCACTCCCTTCCCCGCCCTGAAACTCCGCGAACGCCTCGAGGCCCTCGGCGGCGCGGACGAAGGCCTGCCCACGTTCTTCGTGCTGCCGGCATACGGCGACTGCGTCCGCCTGAGCGGACCGGAGCTCCATGGCGACATCGGCGTGCGCATCGCCGGTGACGACTCGGGGCCAAACGGCGTCGATGGCCGGACGAACGAGGTCACGTTCGACTTCCGCGCCGCGGACAAAGCGATCGTCCAGGCGATCGTGGCCGGCCTTGGGCCGGAGGTACGCGAGGAAAAAGTCCGCCGTCCGAAGCAGGAGATCCAAGGCCACCGCGTGCCCGGCCACCAGCCGAACGTGGGCCACTTCCTCGCCTGGGCTTGCCGTATGCCCAGCATGGAGGATCACGACATCCTCGAATCGGCCGTCGACGCCGGCATGGCCTGCGAGTTCGATTGCTTCGAACACATTCACTCAGCGATGCGCGCCTTGGACTTCATGCGCATGGTGCGGATGGAAGGCGGCCATGGCAGCGCTTGCGACGGGGACGAGATTCCGCCGCACCTACGCCACCCGACCCGCCAGGGTCTCACCGGCAAAGCCGCCATGCGCGTTACCCACCAGGGACGGAAGGTCACGCTGAACGCGACGATCGACACCAAACCGAATCCCGCGGGCGAGCGCCTGCGGATTCACTACGGCTGGTCGGCTGAACGCCAACGCTACCTCGTCGGCTGGGTCAGCGACCTCGCGCCGAAGGCTCAGTGATTATCGTGCCGCTGCATCTTCTCGCCCCAGGCGAAAAGAATCATCGAGGCCAGAAACACGCCGTGGATGATGGCCTGCCAGAAAATCACCTTCTCCTGGCCCGCCGACATGGGGCTTTCGGCGGCAGACGCGGTAATATCGATGAAGCTCTTGAGGAGGTGGATCGCCGAGATGCTCGCCAGGCTACCCGCGAGTTTCACCTTGAGGGTGTTGGCGTTGATATGGTCGAGCCAGTCCGGGCGATCGCCGCTATCGCCGAAGTCGATGCGTGAGACGAAGGTCACGTAGCCGCCGACGACGACCATGTTGACGAGGTTCGCCACCATGGAGATGTCTACCAGCGAGAGAATCCCGAGCATGATCTTGCTCTCGGACGCGGCGGAAAATCCGTGGAGGAGATGCAACAACTCTTCCACGCTCTTCCAGGCGTAGGCGAAGGCCGCGAAGATCAGCGCGACGTAAATCGGCGCCTGCACCCAGCGGCTGGCGAAGATGAAATATTCCAGCCCGTGCTCGAGCTTCTTCAAGATGCCTTCGTCCTGGGAGTCTTTGGCCATGCCCGGAGATTTACGATTCCGAGCCGACCGTCAAGCCGTCGGAGCGCCATCCCCTCCGGCCAACTGGCCAACCGTTCAACCGATCAACTGGTCATCAGACCCCGGCGCTCGCCGCGGCCTCGCCGAGCGGGTCGGCGTTCGGCTCGCGCAGGTAGGCGTCGGCCTTGGCCGAGACGATCACGCCGTAATTGATGGTACCCAGCCAGCCCGACATAATAATGCCGACGCTGCCGGCGTGGTAGAAGCCGCCGACCTGCTCAGGCAGAGCCATCGAGACCTTGAGGCCTTCGAACTTGGTACCGAAAGAGGTGCCGCCAATGTGACGGACGTAGCGCTGGACGGTGCGGGGCGTCGCGGCCTCGGCGTGGTCGACCTTTGATCGGATGTCGGGGATGAATTTCTCGAGGCCGACGAAGGATTCCTCGATGACGCGCGCCTTGTGGATCGCGTAGTCGTCGTCGGAAAGTTGCGCCCAGTCCTCGAACTTCTGGTTGACCGACGTGACAATCGCGTAGCGCGGCTTCTTGGTATGCGGACGAGTGTCCGGGTAATAAACCGAGTAGGTGCGTGACGTGGTGTGGAAGTCGACAAGCTCGTGGCTGGAGAACGGCTTGGCTTCAGAGGTGAAGACGAGGTCGCCGATGTGCGGGATGGTCTCGCCCTCGCGCACGCCCATGTAGACCTGACAGGAAGAAGTGTTCACGCGCACCTTCTTGGCTTCCTCAAGGAACGGAGCTTCAAAGGCATCCTCCCCGCCCATCTTGAGCACGGTGTCCTTGATATTGGCGTTCGAGACGACGGTCGCACAGGCGACCTCGGCTTCTTCGCCGAGACGCGTGCCGCGGAGCTTCACGCCAACGACGCGACGGCGACCAGAAGCATCCTTCTCGACCAGCACCTTCTCGACGAGCACGTTGCGGCGGATGTCGACGCCGTTGGCCTTCATCTCGGCGGTCATGAGGTTGATCATGGTGTCCGTGCCGCCCTGGAAGATGAACACGCCCTTCGACATGAAGTTCGAGAAGACGATACCGAAGGTGATCGCCGGGTCGTCGAGGGTGGAGCCGTTGGCGTAGGCGATCGGCTCGAGAAGGAGGCGCTGGACGTCGGGACGACCGGGGAAGAACTGTTCGAACAGCTGACGCGTGGTGCGCGGGTCGTTGTCGTAGTAGTTCATCTCGCGGAGGTGCGCGAAGAAGGCCTCGACGGTCTCGGCGGAAAGCTTGAACTGCTCGATCAGGATGCGCGTGAAGTCGGCGCGGTCGAAGGTCGTGCGGACGTCGAAGTCGGGGTTGATGAAACGGACGTCGCTGAGCTGGTGGATGCGATCCGAGATCTCCTTGGTCCAGTAGCGGCGCGTGGACTTGATCATCCCGTGCGGGAAGCCGTGCAGGGAGATGTCGAAGACGTGGCCGCCGGCGCGCTTGAAGAAGGTGGCGAGGCCGCCGAGCTGGTAATGGTGCTCGAGGAGCAGGACCTTGCGTCCGAATTTCGCCAGGTTGTTCGCCGCGGTCATCCCGCCAAGGCCAGCGCCGATGACGACGGCGTCATAGCGGGGGAGGAGGTTGTCGAACGGCGAAGGCATTGCGAAGGAAGATGAAGTAGGACGAAGCAAGGGTTAAGGGGAAGTCGAAAGCGGTCAAACCGCCCTGCTACCTACTTCCCGGCGACATCCAGAGACCATCCGGCCCGCCCCTTAATCAGGCGCACCTTACGGTCGAAGAGCTTCGACAACGCGGCGGGCTTCAGGACGTCGGCCATCTTGCCGGCGGCGAGGGCGGCCCCGTTTCGCAGGAGCAAGGCGTGCGTGAAGATCGGCAGGATCTCTTCCACGTGGTGCGTGACGAACACGATGGCCAAGCCCGGCTTCAGCTTCGGGAGGCGCTTCACCAAAGAGAGGAACTCGGCACGCGCAACGGGATCGAGGCCGGCGCAGGATTCGTCGAGGATCAGTAACGCGGGGTCGGAGGCCAAGGCGCGGGCGATGAGCACGCGCTGGCGTTCGCCTTGCGAAAGATGACCCCACGGGCGCGCGGCGAGGCCGCCGACCTTAAGCAGGCGGAGTAGACGGCGCGCGAGCGCGAGCGTCGCGGGCTTCGGCCGACGCCAGAGGTTGACGAGCCCATCGACACCGCCGGCCACGACGGACAGCGCCGGCTCGGCAGGCTGGATCATCGCGGCGACGGACGGACCCACGAGGCCGATACGCCGACGCAGTTCACGCCAATCACTGCGACCGAACGTCTCACCGAGGACCGAAAGCGAACCGGAGGTGGGTGCGAAGTAACCCGTGAGCGCGGCGAGGAGCGAAGACTTACCAGAGCCGTTCGGTCCGAGAATCACCCAATGCTGCCCGGGCTCCACGCGCCAGTTCAGTCCACGCAAGATAACCTTGTCTTCACGCGCGATGCGCAGACGAGAGACTTCGAGCACGGGGACTTGGACGACGGAACGGGACACGGCGTTAGGCTATGGAGCAACCCGGGCGGTCTTCCAAGCCGCAACCACGCTTGCCCTCGGCACGGTTCGCGACTACCCCTTCATCATGCGCTGGTACCCCGCCCTGCTCCTCTGCCTGCTCTCCGCCGTCGTCGGCGCCGCCGAACCGGCGACTCCCGCCCCGCGGACGACGCCAGACGGCTTTGTCGTCAAGGAAGGCGTCGAGACGCGCATCGCCTGCGACCACAACGGCGGCTACTCGAAATATTCCGGCGTCTATCACTACCGCGTCGTCTTGCCGAAGGGCTATCACGGTGATGCGACCAAGAGCTGGCCCGCGATCTTCGTCGCCTCGCCCGGCGGCAACGCCTCGACGGGCAACATGGCCGACTGGATCAAGAAGCACGGCTACATCGCCATCCTCCTCGACGAATCCAAGAACGGTCCGTGGGACCCCAGCGTCGGAAATTTTCTCGCCGCGAACCAGGACGCCGAGAAGCGCTTCCGCATCGCCGCTGGCCGCAAGGTGTGCACCGGTTTTTCCGGAGGCGCGCGCGCGAGCTCGGTCTTCGCCAGCATCGGCGACGGCTTTGGTGGCGTGGTCTTGCAAGGCGCCGGCGTCGGCCAGCTCGATAACGGCATTCAGGGCCTGCGCGGCGTACAGATTCCCGCCGTCGCTCTGACCATGGGCAACAAGGACGGCAACCGTGGCGAGATTAAGCAGCTGCGCGAGACGCAGGGCGATCGCTTGCAGGTCTTTGAATTCGAAGGCGGGCACCAGTGGGCACCAAAGAACATCGTCGAGAAGGCCCTCGATTACGTCGACAGCAAGCTGCCCAAGTAGGAGGTGTTGGCGGCCAGCGGATAGCGGTTGGCGGTTGGGAACACCGACCCTCGAACCATGCATCCGTCCTAACCCTACCAAGCAAATCGCATTGCTCCTCCGCAAGGGACGGGCATGAAGGAGTCAACCCCATGCGTACCGTCCTCGCCTGCCTGTCCCTTGGCTTCGTCGCTTCCTTTGTCGACGCTGCCCCGGTGAAATTCAATGACCCGAAGCCCCAGGCCTACCACCTCACGGTGCGCGCCAGCGAGGTCGACCCGTCCGCGAAGTCTTACCCCGAGATCGAGTTCCCCCTCGACGCCAAGGGCAAGCCCGCCGACGTGCAGACGGCCGACGTCGACACGCGCGTCGCGCCCCGCGGCCAGCTCGTTGTCTGGCTGATGGGCCACAACGCCGTCATCGCCGAGAAGGTCAACGGCTACGGCTACCACCATATCAGCGTCGCCTACGCCCGCGGCTGGTTCGGCAAGCTCAACACCGTCCCTGCCGACACGCAGCATCTCGGCAACATCCGCCTCGAGGCCACCGCCGGCGTCGACGCTTCGAAGTCGGTCGAGATCGCCGAAGCGGATTCGGCCAAGGGCCGCGCCACGCGCATGGTGCAGTGGCTCGTGAAGAAGCACCCGCAGGGCCGCTGGGAACAGTTCCTCATCGCCGGCGGCAAGGAGCTCGACTGGACCAAGGTCGTTGTCGGCGGCTCTTCGCACGGCGCCACTTCCTCCGCGCGCTTCGCGATGCACCAGCAGGTCGCGCGCGTGATCATGTTCTGCGGCCCGCGCGACAACACCGAAGACTGGCAGGCCGGCCCGTCGGCGACGCCGCTCAACCGCTTCTTCGGCTACACCCACGTCCTCGACAGCGGCTGGACCGGCGATCATTACCAGCGCTCGTGGCTGATGCTGCGCCTCAACGCCTATGGACCGATCGTAAATGCCGAAAAGGAGAAAGCTCCCTATGGTCATTCGCGTCGCCTCATCGCTGACGCTCCGATGAAGGGCGACGAAAAGAAGCAGGCTGGCGCCGCGCACGGCTACGTGACCCCGAGCAAAGGCTCACCCAAGGACGCCCAAGGACGACCGCTGCAGGAAGACGTCTGGAAGTATCTCTTCACCTCAGATGTGGACGTGACCGGCAAGCCCGTGCCGGCGGAAGCTGGCGTCCGGATGGACCAGCGCTCCGAGGCCAAGCCGAAGAAGAAGTAAGCCGCCGCAGGGACGGCTTGCCCTCGGCGGCCTTTCGGCTGTTGGATGACCGCGTTCACCGTGGCCATCCGCATCGACCTCATCACCCTCTTCCCCGCCATGGCCGACGGCTTCCTCCAGGAGTCGGTCATCGGCAAGGCCATCGATAAGGGCCTGATCGAGTTTAAGGCCCACGACCTCCGCGCCTATTCCAAGGACAAGCACCGTAAGGTGGACGACATGCCCTACGGCGGCGGACCCGGTATGCTCATGAGCTGCCAGCCCCTCTTCGACGCCGTCGACGCCCTGGCCACCCCGGACTGTGAAGTAATCTACCTTTGCCCCGACGGTGAACAATTGACTAACAAGTTGGCCAAGGAACTGGCCCAAAAGAGCCATTTGATTCTCATTTCAGGTCATTATGAGGGTATCGACCAACGTTTCCGGGACCGGAAGGTTACCCGGGAGGTCTCGATCGGCGATTATGTGCTCACTAATGGCACTTTGCCCGCCTGCGTTCTGGTCGATTGCCTCGGCCGGCAGCTCCCCGGGGTGCTCGGGGAGGAAAACTCCTTGACTGGGGATAGTTACAACGGCAAGTTGCTCGCCTTTCCGCAGTTCACCCGACCCGCTGTTTACGATGGTCTCGAGGTGCCCCCCGTCCTCCTAGGAGGAAATCACGCCGAAATCGAAAAATGGCGTCGGGAAAGGCAAATAGAGAAGACAAAGCAACGCAGACCGGACCTGATGAAAGACCAAGAACACCAGCCATGAGCAACCATCCCCTCATCCAATTTGCCACCCAGCCCCAGCTGAAGACCGCCCGCGGAGACCATGATTTCAAGGTCGGCGACGGCGTCAAGGTAGCCACCAAGGTTCGCGAAGGCGACAAGGAGCGCACCCAGACCTTCGCTGGTATCGTCATCCAGCGTAAGGGCGGCGGCATCCACGCCACCTTCACCGTTCGCCGCATCTCCTTCGGCGAAGGCGTCGAACGCACCTTCCCGGTCCACTCCCCAAACATCGAGAAGATCGAAGTCGAACGCGTCTCGCAGGTCATGCGTGCCCGCCTCTTCTACCTCCGCGATCGCCAGGGCAAGTCGGCTACCAAGGTCAAAGAAAAGCGCTTCGACCCGACCGAGCACGCCGCCGCTGCCGCTGCCAAGTAAGCCCCCCGGGCTTCACCAAAACCCCGCCAACTGGCGGGGTTTTTTGTGTCCAGATTCGAAGCCAAGCTGGAAGCCGACCGAAAAGGCCTCCGAGCCCCCTATACGCAGGATACAGGCTAACCCACTTATTAACAGTGGCTTGTTATGTGTGTTTTAACGAAGGGCCTGGCGGGTGTGAGTGATTTTTTACTAAAACCTTCGGGGGAAGGCTTGACTCTCCCCCTCCCTCCTGCGTTTTTGCACATCCGTCTTTTGAGAACTCTCCTGAGACGATAACTCGCCACCTTCTCCCAATCCAATGCTACGCATCCGCCTCCAACGCTTCGGTACGAAAAACGAGCCGACCTATCGCCTCGTCGTCGCCGAACAAGCCATCCGCCGTGACGGCCGTTTTGTCGAAGTCCTCGGCAACTACAATCCCCGCGCCCGTGGTAAGACCCCGGGTCTGGTGATCAACGTCGAGCGCGTCGACCATTGGGTCAAGCTCGGCGCCCAGCCGTCCGACACCGCGAAGTCGCTCGTGAAGCGTGCCCGCGAAGAAGCGGCGGCTCCGGCCAAGGCCTAAGTTAATTTACACGGCGGAAACGCCCACCCTGACGATGCTTCACCCCGCCACCCGGCGGGGTGATTCATTTACAGAGGTCGCCGAGGGGCCAGAACTCAGTTGAGTTTATTCCAACCACCCTTGCCGTCCTTCTCCAACCGCTGGAATCCGGCCTGGGCGAGTCGCTTGTCGCTCAAGCCCTGCTTCATGGCGCCCTCGCCATACTTAATCGTGAGCGTGGGCGATTCGAGCACGCGGCGGCACGGCTCCTTCGTCACGGGATGATGCGTGAAGTCGGGCGCCTCCGACGGCAGATCCACTTCGAACTCATCCCCTTCGGCTCCGTCGGGCTTGATCACGATGTAACGGCGTAACGTCATGGCTTACTTGCGGGATGAGCGCGGATCGAAGGCATCGCGCAGGCCGTCGCCGAGGAAGTTCAGGGAAAGCAGGGTGAGCGCGAAGACGACCGAAGGGGAGATCAGCAGCCAAGGACACTCTTCCATGATGTCGGCCCCTTCCTTGATCATCAGGCCCCACGAGGTCATCGGCGCCTTCACGCCGAGCCCAAGGAAGCTGACGAAGGCCTCCAGGAGCATGACTCCAGGGACGGTCAGGGTCGCGCACACGGCGATGGTGCCGGCGAGGTTGGGTAGATAATGCCGACTGAAAATACCCCAGCGAGACTGCCCCAGCGATTCAGCGGCCTGGACGAACTGCGAGGCCTTCAGCTCGCGAGTCTGATTACGGATGATCCGCGCCATGGTCAACCAGGAGACACCGCCGACGGCCAGGAAGATCATCGGCATGTTCTGACCGAAGACGACCGTGCACAGGATGACGATGAGCGTCAGTGGCAAGGTGCTCACGATGTCGACGAAGCGCATCAGGGCGTCCTCCGCCCGACCGCCGACCTCTGCCGCCAGCACACCGTAGCAGATACCCACGACTAGCGCGACGGCGGTGGCGATGAGGCCGACGCAGAGCGAGATCATGCCGCCTTGCAGCAGGCGCGAAAGGACGTCGCGGCCGAGGAGATCCGTCCCGAGCCAATGCGCGAAGGAAGGTGCCTCCGCGCTGTGCGCGAGGTCCTGCGCCATATACGGATACGGTGCGATGAGCGGCGACAGGAAGCAGACGGCGGTGATCGTCACAAGAAACCACCCGGACCAGACCGCGGCGCGGTCGCGCCGGAAACGCTGCCAGCCGCTTTCGGAGGCCAGGGACTCGACGACGGGCTCGCTCATCGGCTCCGGGCTACCTTGGGGTTCAGCGCGGCGTTGGCCAGGTCGGCCGCGAGGTTCAGGAAGAGGAGCGCCACGGCGTAGACGACCGTCGTGCCGAGAATCAGCATGACATCGCGGTTGATGATGGCGGTGACGAAGAGACGGCCCATACCCGGGACGTCGAAGAGCGATTCGATGACGAAGGACCCCGAGACCAGGCCAGCCGCAGCGGGTCCAAGATAGGTGACGACCGGCAGGAGCGCATTGCGCAGCGCATGCACGAACCAGACGCGTAGCGGCGGCACGCCTTTAGCGCGCGCGGTGCGGACGTAATCCAGCGAGCGCACTTCCATCAACGAGCCGCGGGTCAGTCGCGCCAGCGGCGCGGCGGTGATCAAGCCGAGTGTACAGGCGGGCAGCACAAAGTGGATTGCCGAGCCCCAGCCGCAGGGCGGCAACCAACCCAAGCCCAACGAAAAGATCAAAGCCAGAATGGGGCCGAGTACGAACGACGGCACGCAGATACCCACGAGCGTGAAGCCCATCGGCACGCGATCGAGCCAACTGTTGGGTCGCGACGCGGCGAGCACCCCAACGGGGACGCCGATGAGCACGGCTAGCAGCAAAGAGACCAAGCCCAGTGAGGCCGAGACACCGATACGGGAGCCGATGACCTCGCGCACAGACCAGCCGGGATATTTAATCGACGGACCAAGGTCGCCCTGGGCGAGATTGACGACGTAGTTACCGAGCTGGACCGGGAGCGGCTGATCGAGTCCGTAATACTGCTCGAGCCGGGCCTTCACTTCGGCTGGCAGCGGCCGATCCTTATCGAAAGGTCCGCCCGGCACCGCGTGCGCCAGAAAGAAGGTCGCGGCTACCACGATGAGTAGTACCGGAATCATCTCCAGCAGGCGACGCAGGACGTAAGCCATCAGGGCGTCTTCTCGGCGGCCTTGACGCGCTTCTCGAGTTCTTCGGTCGTCGGCGGAGGCGGTAGACCTGGCGCGCCCTTGGTCGTCCAGCCCATCTTGATCGCCATGGCCTCGTATTCCTGCGGACTCAGGGTACCGCGCGCGCGCAGGCGTGCCTTGCGTTCATCGGTATCATCCATGAGCCGTTCCTGCTGACTCGCGGCGGTGCTCTTCGCATTAGGAATCGAGCAACCCGCGCCGAGCAGCGCGCAGGCGAGCAGAAGAGCGCGGGGCAGTGACTTCATGGTATTGTTTCTATTCCGCGAGATGGTGCGGGCTCAAGCGCGTACAGGCGGCCGGGCCCGCGAACCGATGACGGCGGCGCGCGACCTGGTCATAGAGAAAATCGCGCAAGGTGCCCGGGCAGAGGCAAGCCAACCAAGCCAAGCATCGCCAACCCCCGCCGAGGGACCGCAAAAGGACCAGCACGGCGGCCGATCGCACCAGCCGACGGGACCCATCCCAAACGACGATCGTACCCATGTCGCCGCCCGGTGGTTCGCCGGCGATGCGGGCGACCTCGCCCTGGTTCGGCGCAAAGACCATGGCGCCGGCAACGTCCCGGTGGGCCAGCCAAGCGGCGGCGCCATTACACAGGGCGCAGGAGCCATCGATGAGCACGACCAGAGGCGTTTTCCGCATAGGCCGAGCCTAAGCGGTGCCTCGCAGGAGTGAAGGGGCAAAAAGGCCCCCTCTGCGGCTGGATAAAGGGCCGTTAAGTCCAGCGAAAGCGCTTGTCATGCGCCGACAGCACTGCCAAGTTGCCCATCCTGTTGGCCGGAAGGGTATCCAAGTGGCTAAAGGTCGCGGACTGTAAATCCGTTCAGCTTCGCTGTTCGTGGGTTCGAATCCCACCCCTTCCACCAGCAGGACTCATGAGGCCCCTCAAAAAGGGGCCTCTCCGTGCCCGGAATCCTCAAATCCGCGTTGACTCCGAGGGCCGCCCCCGGCTTCCCTACTAACTCACATGGCCAACATCAAAGCTAACAAGAAGAGCATCCGCCAGACCACCCGTCGCGCTGAGCACAACAAGATCGTCCGCACCCGTCTCAAGGGCCTCATCAAGGGCCTGACCGGTGACAACGTCGCTGCTACCGCCTCCCAGGTCGCTTCCGCCGCCGACAAGGCCGCGAAGACCGGCGTGATCCATCGCAACAAGGCGAACCGCATCAAGGCTCGCCTCGCGAAGAAGCTCGCTGCCGCCAAGAAGTAATGCCGGCTGGCCCCCTCACCGACCCCGTCGCCTAGGCGCCGGGGTTTTTTTGTCCCCGGAAATGTCCGACCTGCCTCCAGCCACCATTGGTTTCGCCGCCGGCCTGCTCGGCGAGGAAGCTATCCGCATGGCCGTCCTGGCCTCCGGCCCGGGCTGGGTCGCGCTCGATAAGCCCAGCGGCGTCGCCCTGGAGGAACACCCTTGGCAAAAAGGTGCGCCCACCCTGCTCGGCCAGATACGCGCACAACTCGAAGCCGGCAAGTCGGAGATGGTCCGCCTCGGTCTCGCCGAACCCGCCGCGGTCTTCGGCCCCGAACCAGAATCCGCCGGCATCGCGATCATCGCTGACCGCGCCACCGCGATGGCCGACTGGCGCGAAGCCCTCGGCTCCGGTGCCTTCCGTTTCGATTTCGAATTCATCGCGCGCACGGAAGAT
The DNA here is from genome assembly GCA_041168485.1 of Verrucomicrobiota bacterium. Taxonomy (GTDB): domain Bacteria; phylum Verrucomicrobiota; class Verrucomicrobiia; order Opitutales; family UBA953; genus UBA953. The sequence continues at coordinate 29,059 of JBEEKW010000037.1, read as the reverse complement.
GCTCCGGAAGACGCCGGTATCTGTGACCTGCCCGTGGGCATGGACGACTCGCAGGAACGCGCGTTCGTATCGCACCGCAATGGCAAGCATGCCCAGACCCGCTTCGAGCCCGGTCGCGCCTGCGGCCGCTGGCGTATCTGGACGGCGCACACGCCCTTCCCTCGCCGCGACCAAGTCCGCATCCACGCCACCGAATGCGGCATTCGCATCGCTGGCGAACTCAAGTACGGCCGCTCCGGCCGCGTGACGCTCACCGACACGACCCCGAAGGGCCGCCTCAACAAGGGCGAAGACAAACCTCTGCACCGCGGACTGCTCCTGCGTATCGCGCGCGTCACCGGCAAGGTCGGCGGCAAGGAATTCGAAGTCATCGCGCCCCGGCCCGATGACTTTGCGACGGTGGTGAAGCGGCTCTCGAAGGGAATCTGATCAGGCCTCCGACGGGAACCGCAGCGTGAAACGATCCGTCGTGCGCGCATAGCCGTCCGGGCTATTCAGCCGGCCGATCGGCGCATACTGCGTATAGTCCACCTTCCAGGTCGCGGGGTCGGCGACACCCTCGCGCACATGGGCGAGTAAGATTTCCACGACGACCAGGCGGTTCTCGCCGTACTTACGGACGTCAAGCACCCGGCACTCAAGCGCCACGGGGCATTCGACCAGACGAGGCGTACGCACGCGCTCAGACGGCGCGAGCGTGAAACCGGCACGCGGCACCTCGCTCACGCCAGGCGGCAACGCGCGGGCACATTCGACCATCTTCGCCGCGACGGCCTCGTCGCACAGATGGATCACGCACTCGCCGTTGGCCAGCAGGTTAGCGGCGGTGTCCTTGGGCGTGCCGTCATCGCGGTCAGCCGGCGCGAACACGGCGATGGCGGGCTCGGCGCCCATGACATTGAAGAACGAAAATGGCGCAGCATTGACCACGCCGGCGGCATCAATCGTGGTGACGAGCGCGATGGGGCGAGGGACGACGAGTCCAGCGAGCAGCTTGTACGCCAGGGCGCCCGGATGGGCGGCGACGTCGAAGCGCAGGCTCATTTGCCGGCGGGCGAATCCTCGCCGCCGTGCGAGACGATGGCTTCGCGGACCAAGCGATCATGCCGGTACGACATGATGATATAAAGACCCACCCCGACGCAGATGCAGGAGTCGGCTACGTTGAAGGCCGGGAAACGATAATACGGCAGGTGCACATCGATGAAGTCGATGACGTGATCGCCGAACAGTCGGTCCCGGACGTTGCCCAGGGTACCGCCGACGAATAGGCCGAAGGCCAGCTGGCCACCCTGCAATTCGCGCAGGAGCTGCTTACGCCAGCGCCAAACGAGTGCGAGCACTGCGAGCGCGAGGAGAATCAGGAACGGGCGGACGTCATACTCGGCACCCAGCCCCCAGGCGGCGCCCTTGTTGCCGACATGAACAATCCAGAGCCAATCAAAAAGCATGATCGGCGGACGGGACAGATCCTGAGAGAAGTAGGTGCCGAACGGGATGTGCCGCACGACGAGCAACTTGGTAGCGATGTCCACGACAATCGCGGCCACGCAGATCACCCAAAAGGACCGATAGGGGCGGAGGCGGGACAGCATGAACCTCAACTCGCTCAGGTGTCGCTAGGCTCGTCGTCGCCACCACCGCCGCCGGTACCAAAGCCGACTTCATCGCCAATTTCGCCGAGCGGGTTGCCGCCGCGGCGCCGATGGGCGCGACGGTTACGCTCGAGATCTTTCTGACCTTCAAGGGAATAGCGGGTGAAAGGAACGGCAATCAGGCGCGCGGCCGGAATCGGCTTGCTGGTAATTTCGCACGTGCCGTAGGAGCCCTTCTTCATGCGGTCGATCGCGTCGGCAATCTCCTTGAGGGCTTCCTGCTCGTTCGAGATGAGCGAGAGGGCGAAGTCGCGGTCGGCGGTGTCGGTGCCGGCGTCGGCGAGGTGCTGCGAGTAGCCAGAGAGGTCGCCGGCGTCGTCTTTGCCCGACTTCTTGAGGGCTGACTCGGAGTGGAAGGCGAGGCCCTTGTGCAGCGCATCGCGCATGTCGACCAAGAGGCGGTAGTAGCGGCGAAACTTCTCGGGGACCTGCTTGGATTCGTCGACGAAGCCTTCTCCCTTGCGGAAGGGGTTGGAGCCGCCGAGGAGTTCGGAGATGGAAGCGGTGGCGATGTTGTTCGAACGATTGCCCTGCGAGCGAGCGGCCGCGGCGGCCTTCTCGCGCGCCTTGCGTTCCTCGTCCGGAACCCAGACGTTGAGCTTGGTCTTAGTCTTGTTACGCTTCTCAAGGTAGACCTTCAGATCGCTGATCGTGTAGAATTGAAGCTTGGGACGCGGCAAGACCACCAGCGCATCGGACTGGTGATGCTCGTCACGGTGCTTGTTCAGCAGACCCTTCTGCACGGCGTGATCAACCTTGGGGGCCTTCGGAGCTTTAGCGCCCTTGGCGCCCTTGGCGGGAGCGGCCACCGCTCCCTTTACGTTCTTCACGGGAACGACCGGGGCTGCCTTGGCACCCTTGCCCTTGGCAACTGGAGCCGCGATGACCTTGGCGGCTTTGACGGCCTTGACCGGTGCGGCGGGTTTGCCTTTGACGGGAGCCACCTTGGCGACCGGCTTCGGGGCAGGCTTGGCGGCGGGCTTCGCCTTGGCCTTAGGGGCGGGCACGGGCTTCTTAGCGGATTTCTTGGAATCGTTTTTCTTGGACATCGGAAAGGAGGGTTAGAGTTGCGGGTACTTGGAAAGGAGAGCCTCGCGGCACCGTGGAGATACCATACCAAATCTGCCGGCTTCCACAAGAGCGGGGACCCATCGCCAAGAGCGGGGGCAGCGGACGCCTTCGGCTTTGTCGACGGCGAAGGCCAAGGGGGCACCGGCCTGCGGCATGAGCTGTACCGAGGAGACAATCCAGAGCTCGGTCAGAAGAGCCTGCTGGGCAACCAATAGGGTAAAGTCAGCATCCGCCGCGTCACCCGTCACGACGACCGAGGCTTCGAGGGACTGGCCGATCTTCTTGTCCTGCCGTAGGCGCTCCATGGGCACATTAACCTGGGCGGCCAAGCCCTGGATGCGGGCGACGGCGGCATGGGCGGCCAAGCCGACGGCATCCTCCCAGCGGGCGTCGATCGCGGGCCAATCCTGCAAGTGGACGCTGGAGGCGTCCGTATACTCGGACTTGGCGTTGAGGTGCGACCAGGCTTCGTCCGCGGTGAACGGCACAAAGGGAGCGATGAGCTTCAGATAGGAGCGGAGGACGATGTCGATCGCGGTCTGGGTCGAGCGGCGCATCGGGTCGTCGGGCGCAGTGGTGTAGAGGCGATCCTTGACCACGTTATGATAAGTAGCGGAGAGCGTCCCAGTCGTGAAGCCGGCGAGAGCCGACGCGGCGCGGTGGAATTCATTACGCTCGCAGGCGTCAGTAACCTCGCGGACGAGCTTGGCAGTCTCGACGAGTACCCAGCGGTCGATGGCGGTCATCTTCTCCACCGGCACGGCGTGCTGGGCGGCGTCAAAGTCGAAGAGATTGCCGAGCTGGTAGCGCAGCGAATTACGCATACTGCGATACTGGTTGGAAATCGTCTCGAAGATTGCGTCGGAGAGCGGGATGTCGCTCTGGTAGTTCTCCGAAGCGACCCAGAGGCGCACGATGTCAGCGCCATACTTCTTCACGGTATCGTCGGCGGTCTGGGGCTTGCCGTCAGACTTCGAGATCTTCTGGCGCTTTTCGTTCACCACGAAACCGTGGGTGAGGACGGCACGATAGGGCGCCGAACCCTTGACGGCGATAGCGGTCCAGAGCGAGGACTGGAACCAGCCACGATGCTGGTCAGAACCTTCGAGATACAGGTCGGCCGGCCAATGAAGGTCCTTGTGCTTGGCGCAGACGGCGAGGTGACTCGAGCCAGAGTCGATCCACACATCGAGCGTGTCGGTGCCCTTGCGCAGATCCTTCGGCCAAGCGGCGGGAACCGGCGCACCGGCGAGAATCTCCTCGACGGAAGTGGCCCACCACCAATCGCCACCGCGGGTCGCGATCTGCTGGGCGATGTGACGCACGACGGCACCATCGAGATAGGTTTCACCCTTGGACGGCGAATAGAAAGCCGGAATTGGCACACCCCAGGCACGCTGACGCGAGATGCACCAATCCGGACGGCCTTCGAGCGCGGCGCGGATACGGTTTTCGCCAGAGGCGGGAATCCATTTCACTTCGGCGACGGCGGCGAGGGCCTTCTGGCGCAAATCGCCGCGATCGAGGCCGACGAACCACTGGTCGAGCGCACGGAAGACGACGGGCGTCTTGGAGCGCCAACAATGCGGATAGGAGTGCTCGAAGCTCTGCGCCTTGAGCAAAGCGCCCTTGGACTTAAGCAACTCGAGCACGGCGATGTTCGCGGGGTTCTTGCCGTCGGTCTCGAGGACGGTGATGCCCACGAGCGAGGCCGGGACCTTGCCGTCGTCGGCATAGGTGCCGTCGTCGCGCACCGGACAATAGGGCTCCAGGCCATACTTGTTGCCCGTCTGGTAGTCTTCGAGGCCGTGGCCAGGCGCGGTGTGCACGCAGCCCGTGCCGGCGTCCGTCGTGACGTAGTCGGCGAGCACAATGGGGGAAGCGCGGTCGATGAAAGGATGCTGTGGCTGCAGGCCTTCGAGCGCACGGCCCTTGACCTTGAAACCATCGGTAGCGCCCTCGAGGGCGCACGCGGTGACGAACGCTTCGCGCAGCGCGGAGGCCACGAGGAATGAACGCTCGCCGTGACGGACCTCGACGTATTCGAGCTCGGGATGCACGGCGATCGCGAGGTTCGCCGGCAACGTCCACGGCGTGGTGGTCCAGATGACGACGGAAAGCGGATGCGCCGGCGCGAGCTGCTTGGCGGCAGGATTAGGCACAGGGAACGCCACCCAGACGGAGTGCGAGCGCTTGTCCTTGTATTCGATTTCGGCTTCAGCGAGGGCGGTCTGGCAAGGGATGGACCAATACACCGGCTTCTTCGAACGGTAGACGAGGCCCTGCTCGACGAAGCAGGCGAAGCCGGCAAGGATCTCGGCTTCGTACGCCGGATCCATCGTGCGGTATTCGGACGACCAATCGGCAAGGATGCCCAGGCGCTTGAACTGGCCACGCTGTTTCTCGATGAAGGCGGCGGAGAACTCCGCGCAGGCCTTGCGGACGCCAAGGGCGTCGAGCGATTGCTTCTTGGCCTGCAGTTCCTTCATCACCTTGTGCTCGATCGGCAGACCATGGCAGTCCCAGCCAGGGACGTAAGGCGTCCGGAACCCGCGCATAGACTTATAACGGAGGATGGAGTCCTTGAGCAGCTTGTTGAGGGCGGTGCCGATGTGCACGTCGCCGTTGGTGAACGGCGGTCCGTCATGGAGCACGAAGGCTGGCTTGCCGGCGGCGCGGGCCTGAATCTGGCCGTAGAGACCGTTGCGCTCCCAATGGGCAATGCGGACGGGTTCGCGTTCGGCCAGGCCGGCCCGCATGGGGAAGTCGGTCACCGGCAGGTTGAGGGTATCCTTGAGCTCTTCGGCCATTTTTGACGTGATAAAGTGAATCGGTGAAGGGCTTACGCACCCCTCGGGGCGGGCAGGGTGAACGGGTAAGCCTGCGAGGCAAGGGCGGAGATAGGGTCCCGACCCCCCTTCCAGGCGAGGCGGGATTGACAGGGCGGACGGGAAACGCACCAATGCAGCCCCATGGATAACATGAAGCCCAAGCTCAGAAGCCCAAGCTCATCACCAAGCAGGCGGTCGTCATCGACCTCGTCCTGACGGTGGTCTTCTTCGTCTGGATCACCTCGATCCTCAAGAAGCATGTACCCTGGTCCGAAGCCGGCGAAACCGCCGTCCTCCTGGGTGCCGCCTATTGTGGCCTCTGCCTCGCCGGCGTGTTCTGGATGGCCCTCAACCTCTTCCGCGTGACCCTGGCCGATCAGATGCTGCCGAAGACGGTCGACGACAGGCAGTCGAACTGAGCCGCCCTGCCCGCCTACTTGGCGGCCGGGACGACCAAATTCATCGCGGCTTCGACTTCCCGACGCAGTTCGTCGGCCAGTTTCCGTTCCTGCTGATACTCCGCCCACAAGGTTGCGAGCTCTTCCGGCTTGGCCTCAGGAAACCGCTCCAGCCAGGCTCCGAAAGTGCGCCATGCATTATGGAAGACGGGATTCCTGGCCGACGTCGAAGACGAAGCGCGAGATGTCGTCGAGCGACTCCGCCGACTCGAACAGACCGAGGCTGACGGGGGCCCGGGAGAGGAGAAGCTCCGCGCGATGGACGAGCCACCATTCATCCGGAGACTTACCCGCCGTCGCCAACAACTTAAGCACCGACTCCCCACGCGCGGAGGCGATCAGCACCTTCGACTGCTCGGCAGGCGAGCCGAGCGTCGGGCGCAAGGCGCGCCAGAACAGGAAAGCCTCCCGCTCCGGCGCCTTGCCCGCCAAGATCTCCGCTAACGTGGAAGGAATGGCCTGCCGCCCTTCGCGATACCAATAATCATTCATCGATGGCCGCAGCTGCGCGCGCACCTCGCAGGCCAAGGCCTGCCGCGCCCACGGCTCACTGGCGTTCGCTGGCTTGCCCGCAACCAAAGCGACCCGCGCCAGCCAAGCTTGGGCCGCCGCTTCGGCGGCGCGACCGGGCGCCACCAGGCCATCACCCAAACGAACGACGACGAGCACCGTGCCGGCAGCGACCCTCGTCTCAAGCGGAGCGAAGCCAGGGATATCCGCCACTTCAAGCCGCGCGAGCGGCGGTGGGGGCGGCGGAAGGTTCAGCGCGAATTCGAGATGACTCTGCAAGGCCGTGCAGTGCGCGGCCACGAAACTGACCTCCGGCAGCTTTTCCCCAGCTACCAACGCGATGGGCGTGTCGTACGTGAAGACGTGCGCCGGCAACGGCGGCACGGGCTCGGCCGCGGCCAACCATGCGCAGGCAGCCAGGAGGCTCACCATATCAGACGCCGCCGAAGTGGCCTTCGTCGACCTCCAGCGGTTCGCCGCCGGAAATATGCAGGGGTTCGCCCAGCGGAGACTGGTCGTTCTTCCAGACTTCGATGGTGGCAGGAGCCTCGGGGTCGGGCGAAATCCACTGCCAACGACCGATGCCGAGGAAACTCATGGGGACGCCCTTATCCTGACTGAGGCCAGGGCCGTTGCCACGGACGAACGGCTTGTTGCCGATACCGATCATGAGGTTGACGATGAGCGCGGTGCCCGTGCCAGCGGCCGTCGACTCAGGGGCGACAGGGGCGGCGGCTTCCTCTTCTTCGATCTCCTCGATAACCTCGACCGCTTCCTCTTCTTCAGTCTCTTTAATCTCCGCGGGAGCTGAGGCCACCGGAGGATTTACGCGGGCCTCACTCACCACCGCGCGGATGGCTTCAAGGGATGCTTCGACCTTGTCGACGGACTGAGCGGCGGACTTGGCGGACTTCTTGATCTCGTCGCGGACGGTCTTCAGTTCGCCTGCGAGCGCCTGCGCGAACTCGGCCTTCGCCTTACCGGCGGCCTCGGCGGCCTCGTCAGCATCAGCGACCACGGCGCGGACGGTGGTGGCCAACGCGTCAACCTTCTCGGTCAACTCGTCGATCGCGTCGGTGGACGAGGATGCGGCAGCGGCTTCTTGCAACTTCTTCTCCAGCGCAGCGAGGGAGGCCTTCAGGCCGTTGATCTCGGCGGAAGCACGCTGGGCGACGGCCACGGCGGAAGCCTCGGCGGCTTTTTGCGCGGACGTCTCCACCTCGGCGATGCGGCGGTTCAAGGCTTCGTTGCCGGCGCGGATGTTATCACGCTGGAGATCAATCTCCTCGGCGAGTTTGGCGCGGAGGCGGGCCGCCTCGGCCTGGCGCTCGGACTTGCCCCCGCCGTCCTTCAGCACCGGAATCACCACGATCAGCGAGGCGGCAAGGATGGCGACCATGATCAGGAAGGTGTCCAGGCCGTCGCGCTTATCCGGCATCACGACCAGGATCGCGAGCACCGCGATCAGATCAGCGGCGACCAGGAACCATTTTTCTTTGAGCAATTTCTCGATTTCGCGGTTCATATTAGGGGGTACGGGGTAAGGGGTGTGATCAGCGCGGGCGTTCAACGAAGCCGACCTTGCGGTTGACCTTAGAGAGCGTGCGGAACGCGGTGGCCTGGGCCTGTTCGGCACCGGACTTGAAAATACGGTCGAGCTCACCACGGTCCTTGATGAGCTCGTCGTAGCGAATCCGGACAGGGTCGAGCGTCGCGACCACGGCGTCGGCGACGGTCTTCTTGAAGTCGCCGTAGCCCTTGCCGACAAACTCGGACTCGAGCGTGGCGACGGAGCGGCCCGTGCAGGCGGACATGATGGAAAGCAAGTTGGTGACACCGGGCTTATCGGGCCCGGCATGGATATCGGCAGAAGAGTCCGTCACGGCCGACATGATTTTCTTCCGCACGTCCTCGGGGCGGTCGGTGATGAAGACCGTCGCGCTGTGATTCGGGTCGGACTTCGACATCTTCGCAGTCGGATCCTGCAGCGACATGATGCGCGAGCCGACCTTGGAGATGAAGGGCTCGGGCACGTTGAAGGTATCGGAGTAGCGGCTGTTGAACTTCTCGGCCAAGTCGCGGGCGAGCTCGAGGTGCTGCTTCTGGTCGTCGCCGACTGGCACGAGCTTGGCGTTATAGAGCAGGATGTCCGCCGCCATGAGCACCGGGTAGAAAAGGAGACCGGCGTCGACCGACTGCTGCTTGCGCGACTTGTCCTTGAACTGGGTCATGCGCTCGAGCTGGCCGAGCGGGCAGAGGCAACCGAGGATCCAGGCGAGCTCAGTGTGGCCGATGACGTGCGACTGGACGAAGAGCCGGCTCCGGGCCGGGTCCAGGCCGCAAGCCACATACTGGGCTAGACAGGAATAGGTGTTCTCACGGAGCTGGGCCGGGACATACGGCACCGTGATGGCGTGCTGGTCGACGATGCCGAAATAGCACTCATTATCGTCCTGCATCCGGCCCCAATTGAGCACGGCGCCCAGGTAATTGCCGAGGTGGAGGCGGCCAGTCGGCTGGGCGCAGGTCAACACCACGGGCTTGGCGGGCTTTTTTTCGCTAGTTTCGCTCATTCCGGTCCCCCAGCGTGGCAAGGGGGGCGTCCCGCATCAAGCGGATTGGAGGCTCGGTGGCGCTTGAAATACGGAAGCCGTCCGCCTAGATAGCCCTTCGTCTAAATCGACCCCGTCATGTTGCTTGCCCAATCTACCCCTCTCGCCACCCCCGCCCCTGTCGCCATCCCCGTGGATCACTTCATCATCGGCGACCTCAGCAAGGTCATCGCCAAGGCCCCTGACGACTGGAGCAAGATCATCATCCACGCCATCGGCTTCATCGCGGTCGCCTATCTCATCGGCTGGGTAGCCGATAAACTCATGCGCTGGGTCTCGACGAAGTTCGGCAGCAGCCCGATCGCCGAAGCCACCGTCGCCGCCCTGGGTAAGTCACTCCCCTACATCCTCCCCGCCTATACCCTCCTTTTCCTCATCAAGGACTTTAATGAAAATCTCGCCTACATCGGCTGGCTGAATTTCGCCGTCACGAGCGGGACCTTCCTCTGCTCCTTGGCGCACACGGCCTCGATCTTCTATCTCGTCGCGATCCCGATCGCCTGGGCCCAGAAAATCGCCGACCAGTCGGACAACAAGTTGGATGATATCCTGGTCCCGATGTTCTCCACGGTCATCCGTATCACGGTCATCCTCGTCGGTACTTTTAAAGCCATCTCCATCATCGACCCGAAGTCCTCGGACGCGATTCTCGGCCTGCTGGCCGGCGCCGTCGTGGGTCTGGCCTTCGCCTCGCAAGACACGATTAAGAACGTCTTCGGCGCGGTCATGCTCATCATCGACCAGCCCTTCACGCTCGGCGACACGATCAACATCGGCAGCCATGAAGGCAAGGTGGAGTCCCTCGGCCTGCGCTCCACGACCATCATCATGCTCGACGGCCAGCGGCTCGCCATCCCCAACGGCGACCTCGCCACGCGCGCCATCGTCAACGTCACGCGTCGCGACTTCATCCGCGCGCAGGACCTCGTCCACCTCGAGGCCAATACGCCGGCCGAGAAGGTCCGCGAGGCCGTCGCCATCGTCCAAGAACTGTTGGTCAATCACGAAGGCTTCCAGCCCAGCCACCCTCCCCTCGTGCACGTGACGGAGTTCTCCGACTGGGCCATCAACATCCGCTTGATGTACTGGTACCACCCCTCCGCCCCAGTGAAGCAGCTCGAGTTCAACCAGCAGCTGATCATCCGCATCGCGGAGCGCCTCCAGCAGGCGGACATCCGCATCGCCGTCATGGGCACCCCGCAATCCCGCTAACTTTTCCGCCATGCCCCTCATTGAAGCCAAGAACTTGTCCAAATCCTACGGCGCCATCCGCGCCGTCCATGCCGTCTCCTTCACCGTCGACCGCGGCGAGGTCGTGGGATTCCTCGGGCCTAACGGCGCCGGTAAATCGACCACGATGAAGATGCTCACGGGTCACCTCCGGGCCGATGAAGGCGTCGCGGTCATCGCGGGCTTCGACGTCGCCGACCAGGCCGTCCAAGCCAAACAGCATCTGGGCTACTCGCCGGAAGGCGCGCCCGCTTACGGCGAGATGACCGTCCGGGAATTCCTCCGCTTCGCCGCCGATCTCCGTGGCCTGACCGATCCGGCCGAAAGCGTCCGCAAGACGCTCGAGCTCTGTCGCCTCAATGAAGTCGCCGCGCAGACGATCGACACACTCTCCAAAGGCTACCGCATGCGCGTGGGCTTCGCCCAAGCAGTCATCCACGACCCTGAGGTGCTCATCCTTGACGAACCGACTGACGGCCTGGATCCGAACCAGAAGTTCGAGGTGCGTCGCATCCTGAAGGAGATGGCCGCCCGCAAGGCCGTCATCGTCTCGACCCACATCCTCGAGGAAGTCGGCGAGCTCTGCACGCGCGTCATCGTGATCGCGAAGGGCGAAGTCCGCTGCGACGAGTCCCGCGATAAGTTCCTGGCCCGGGGTACCGACCTCAACGCCGTCTTCCGCCAACTCACCGCCTAATCTTATCGTCATGTCCTCTTCCGAAAAATCCCCCTCCCCCGGACTCAAGCCTTTCACGGCGATGGTCCGCCGTGAGTTCGCCGGCTACTTCCGCACACCGCTGGCGTATGTCTTCCTCGCCGTATTCAACGCGTTCGCCGTATCCCTGGCGTTCTTCGTCGGCGGGCTCTACGAATCTGGCATCGCCAGCCTCGATCGTTTCTTCCTCTACCACCCGTGGCTGTGGGCGTTCCTCGCCCCCGCTGCCGGCGCTCGCCTCTGGGCCGAGGAACGCCGCCAAGGCACCATCGAACTGCTGCTGACCTGGCCCATCACGGTCTGGCAGGCCGCGCTCGGCAAGTTCCTCGCCGCTTGGCTCTTCCTGGCGTGCGCGCTGTTGATGACGGTTCCTGTCGCCCTCACGGTCGGCTGGCTCGGCGACCCTGACTGGGGCGTGATCATCGCAGGCTACACGGGATCGCTCCTCTGCGCCGGTGCCTGCCTCGGCATCGCCGCTATCGCCTCCGCCCTCACCCGTAGCCAAGTCATCGCCTTCGTGACCGGCTTCCTCGCCTGCTTCATCCTCGTGCTCGTCGGCTACGGCGTGTTCGACGAACTCCTCGCCGGTCTCATCGGCTCCGCCGGAGTCGATGAAATCCGTCGCCTCGGCCTCTGGCGTAATCTCGAACCGTTCACGCTCGGCCTCGTCGACGTGCGCCCCATCGCCTATTTCCTCTCCGTCGCCTTCGCCGGCCTCGGGTTGAGCACCATCATCGTCGAACGCCGCTAACCGGAAACCCCAGCCATGAACCGCTCCCAAGCCCTGCTCGCCACCTTCGCCGTCCTCGCGGCGGCGTTCTTCGTCAACCTGATCTCCGGCGCCGTCCCCGCCCGCGTTGACCTCACCGCCGACCGTACCTTCACGCTCTCACCGGGCTCGAAGCGGATCGTCACCAAGCTCGATGAACCGGTGACGCTCGAATTCTTCGTCAGCCGCTCCGACGTAAAACTGCGCCCATACCTCGAAAGCTACTCGCGCCGCATCGAGACGCTCCTCCGTGAATACGTCGCGGCCTCTGGCGGCAAGGTGAAGCTGATTGTCACCGACCCGCGCCCGGACACGAAGGATGAACAACGCGCTCAGCGTCACGGCATCGCCCCGATGCGCGCCGCGCAAGGCAGCGCTTACCTCGGCCTGACCGCCCAGCAGGCCGATACGGTGAAGGCTGTGCCCATGCTCGACCCCTCGCGCGAGCGCTTCCTGGAGTTCGATCTTTCCAAACTGATCGCCTCGGCCTCGCGCCTCGATCGCCCGAAACTCGCCTTCATTAGTTCGCTCCCGATCAGCAACCAGATCCCGCAGGGCGGCGAACAGCAGGCCGGACCGGCCGACCTACTCCTCGCCGAACTCAGCCAGGCTTATGAGGTGATCACGCTCAACACCACGGCCAGCGAACTGCCGAAGGATGTCGCCGTCGTGGCACTCGTCCACGCGCACCACATCGACGAACAACTCGCCTACGCAATCGACCAGTTCCTGCTCCAGGGCGGGTCGGTTTTCGCGGCCGTCGACCCGCTCTCGCGCATCCAGAAGTTCTCGCAAGGCAACATGCCCTTCATGATGGCACCGATGGCCCTCACGGCCGCAAGCGATCCCGCCTTGCTCCGCGCCTGGGGCGTCAACGTCGACCTCGACGCCGTCACGGGCGATGCCGCCAGCTCGGTCTCCATTCGCAGCTCCCGCGGCGATGCCGTGCAATACCAACCCGCCTTCGCCGCCGGCAACGCTGCGTTCTCGAAGGAATCGCCGCTCACGACGGACCTGCGCGAGCTCGCCTTCATGGAAGCCGGCTCGATCGGCCTGATCTCCGGAGCTGAAGCCCGCCTGAAGTTCGAACCGCTCGTCACGATGAGCGGACCTGGCGTGGGCGTCGTCGACGTCGGCTCCGCCAACGCCGGGCCGTTCGAGAAGGTCGCCGTGGCCTTCAAGCCCGACGGTAAATCCCGCGTGGTCGTGGCTTCCGTGTTCGGCGAATTCGTTTCCGCCTTCCCCAAAGGTGCGCCGGCCCCCGGCAAGCCTGAGCCCACGCCGCCCGGCCAGCCGCCGAAGCCCGCCGCCAAGCCCCTCCCTGGACCGCACCTGGCGAAGAGCGCTAAGCCCGCCCGCCTGTTCGTGGTCGCCGACTCCGACTTCATGATGGACCCGTTCACGGTGCGCCAGCGTCAGGTCGGCGGTCAGGCCGCAATGGAGCCGATCAATGATAACCTGGGCTTCGTCGTGAGCGTACTCGAGACTCTCGGTGGCAGCGACGAACTCGTCAGCCTCCGTTCCAAGGGCACCTCCCTGCGCCCCTTCAAGAAGGTGCAGGAACTCGAACGCGTCGCCCAGCTCCGCTACCAGGCAAAGCTTGATGAGATCGAACGCCGCCTCGAGGAGGCCAATATGAAGATCACTGAGCTCTCTAAGCAGACCGGCGGAGTCACCGCTAAGGGCATCGTCATCACGCCCGAGATGCAGCGCGAGATCGAGAAGTTCCAGACGGTGGCCGATCAGCTTGCCGAGGAACGCCGCGTCATCCGCCGCGGGCTCAGCGAGGACGTCAATTCGCTCGGGCGACGCCTACAGGTGCTGAACCTTCTCGCTGGACCGGCGCTGGCTCTGCTCTTCGGCCTGCTCTACACCCTGGCTCGTCGCCGCAAGCTTTCGTAATCCGCCATGCGCAACAAGAACCTGCTCATCGTCACCCTCGTCCTCGGGCTCATCGCCTTCGCGGCCGTCCGTCTCACCCGCGAAGCGCCGAAGACCGAAGCCGGCAAACAGCCGCTCGTCGCCGCCGCCCTGCTCGAAGGCGCGAAGTCGCTTACGATTAAAGCCAACAACAAGAGCGTGACGGTCGAGAAGTCCGCCGACGGCTGGACGGTGAAGGAGAAGCTCTCCCTCCCGGCCGACGTCGAGAACCGCTTGCTGCCGCTCATCCGCGGCCTGCAGAAGGCGAATAACTTCGGTCAGCTCACCGCGAATCCGAAGCGCCTCGAGAAACTTGGCCTCGCCGACGCCTCGCTCACGCTGGTCGGACCCGATGGCAAGCCGACGACAATTCAGTTCGGCAAGCAGACGGAAGACGGCCTCGGCGCCAGCGCCCGCCTCGCTGGTCAGGAATTCGCGGTCCGCACCGACTTCACGGGCTACCTCGAAGGCGACCCACTCTCTTGGGTCGACCTGACGCTGTTCATCACCCCACCCGCCGAAATCAAGTCGATCTCCTTCATCTGGAAAGACGGGCAAGCCGAGTTCGCCCGCCAAGCCAAAGGCGCTCTCTTTGACGGCAAGGAAGGCCCCGCCGTGGAAGATATTGTCATGACGCTGGCCACCGTTCGCGCCGCCGATGCCGTCGCCCTCGACGACAAAGATGTGGCCAAGGCCGTTCGCTCGTCGCAGGTGAAACTCACCCTCTTCGACGGCACCGTCGCCACGCTGACGTTCGCAAATCTCGCAGGCACGGCGCCCACCGACCCGGGCAAGACCTTCTTACGGGTCGAGCATTCCGACCCCAAGCACAAAGCCAACGCGACCGCCAAGCTGGCCGCCTTCGTCGCCGCACCCTGGCTCGCCGAGCAGGTCCCGGGGTCGCTGGCCGACTTCAAGAAAGCCCAACAGGCGCCCGCCGCCGAAGGCGCGCCATCGACTATCCAGATCCCCGGACCAGCTCCGACGATCATCACTTCGCCTGAAATTAAGATCAAATAAGGGCCCTTTCGCAAAAGCCCTTGCCTCCCGAGGCGAGGGCTTTTTTGTGTCTATCACCGATGGCCGCCGCCGAATCCCAGTCCCTCAGCACCTACCTGCCCGCCCTCGTGCAGATCGTCCTGGGTCTCTCGATCCCCGCGATCATCCTCCAGCGCGCCAAGGGCAACTACATCAAGGACAAGGCCTACGAGTGCGGCCTCCCGATGGAGGGCAAGCCCCACCCGAAATTCGCCGTGAAGTTCTACCTCACCGCGATGCTCTTCATCCTCTTCGACATCGAAGTCGTCTTCCTCGTGCCCTGGGCCCTGGTCTACCGTGAGTTCCTCGCCGCCGGCATCGCCATCACGGCGGCCACTGCCGTATTCCTCGGCGTCCTCGTCCTTGGCCTCGCCTACGAGTTCAAGCGCGGGGCGCTGGAGTGGGATAAGTAAGCTCACAGGGGCTAATTAAAATGGGGCTGGCGGAAGGACCCTTCCGCTGGTAGGCATATTTTAGTCATGCATACCCTCACCACCATCCTCGCCCAAGCTTCCGGCAACCAGGAAGCTGCCGCCTTTGGCGCGCTCCTCGCACTGATCGCCGGTTTCGGCATGATCCTCGTCGCGGGCATCATCGTCTTCAGCATCGTCACCCTCATCGGCATGTGGAAGGTCTTCACCAAGGCCGGCGAGCCCGGCTGGGCAGTCCTGGTCCCGGTCTACAATATCATCGTGCTACTCCGTGTCGCCGGCCTTCCTTGGTATTGGGTCTTCACTCCGCTCATCCTTATCATCCCGCTCCTCGGCGCGATCGCCTATCTGGCCTGGATCGTCTGGGTCCACCACCGCATCTCGACCAACTTCGGTCAGGGCGTCGGCTTCACGATCGGACTCACCCTGCTCGGCCCGATCTTCTGGCTCATCCTCGGCTTCGGTTCTTCGAAGTACGTCGCCGAGCAGCCGGCGCAGGCCTAAGTTCACGTCAGCCAAACAAAAAGGGCGCCCACTCGGGCGCCCTTTTTGTGCCGGTTCGTATCGCTCAGGGACCGCAGATGCCGCAGCCGCCGGGCAGTTCGCGGAAGAAGTCGTGGCCTTTGTCGTCGACGAGGATGAACGCAGGGAAGTCGACGACTTCGATCTTCCACACGGCTTCCATCCCGAGCTCGGCATAATCGATGACCTCGACCTTACGAATATTCTCCTGCGCAAGAATCGCGGCGGGGCCACCGATGGAACCGAGATAGAACCCTCCGTGCGCCTTGCAGGCGTTGGTGACGGTCTCACCGCGGTTGCCCTTGGCAATCATGACGAGCGAGCCGCCATGCTTCTGGAAGAGTTCGACGTAGCTGTCCATGCGTCCGGCGGTGGTCGGGCCAAACGAACCAGAAGCCATGCCAACGGGCGTCTTGGCAGGGCCAGCGTAGTAGACGGGATGGTCCTTGATGTACTGCGGCAGGCCTTCGCCCTTCTCGAGGCGCTCGCGGATCTTGGCGTGCGCGATATCGCGGGCGACGACGAGCTTACCGGTGAGCGCAAGACGTGTGGTGACGGGGTGCTTCGACAACTCGGCACGGATGTCCGCCATGGGGCGATTAAGATCAATCTTCACGACCTGGGTGGCATCGGCATGCTTGCGCGCCTCGGCGGGAATGAAGCGGCCGGGATTCTCCTCGAGCTGCTCAATCCAGATACCGTCCTTGTCGATCTTGGCCTTGGCGTTGCGGTCGGCGGAACAGGAGACGGCGAGCCCGATCGGACACGAGGCGCCGTGACGCGGCAGGCGGACGACGCGGACATCGAGGGCGAACCACTTGCCGCCGAACTGCGCGCCGATGCCGAGTTGATGCGCGACCTGAAGGAGCTCGGCTTCGAGCGCGATGTCGCGGAAAGCGCGACCATGCTCATTGCCGGACGTCGGCAATGTGTCGTAGTAATGGGTCGAGGTCAGCTTGACGGCCTTCATGGTCGCCTCGGCGGAGGTACCGCCGATGACGAACGCGAGGTGATACGGCGGACACGCGGCGGTGCCAAGGGACTGCATCTTCTCGGTGAGGAATTTGACAAGGGACTTCGGATTCAGGACGGCCTTGGTCTCCTGGTAGAGGTAGCACTTGTTAGCAGAGCCTCCGCCCTTGGCGACGAAGAGGAACTCGAACTTCGAGCCGCTCACGGCGGCGATATCGATCTGCGCCGGGAGATTCGTACCGGTATTCTTCTCGGTATAGAGATCGAGCGGAGCGAGCTGCGAGTAGCGCAGGTTATTCTGCGCGTAGGCCTGATAGACGCCGAGTGAGAGCGCTTCAGCGTCATCGCCGCCGGTCCAGACCTGCTGGCCCTTCTTGGCGGTGATGGCCGCGGTACCAGTGTCCTGACAGAACGGGAGCACGCCCTTAGCGGCGACCTCGGCGTTACGCAGCATCGCGAGCGCGACGGTACGGTCATTATCACTGGCTTCCTTATCCGCGAGAATCGCCGCGACCTGCTCGAGGTGCTCAGTGCGGAGATAAAAATTGATGTCATGCAGCGCCTGGTTGGCGAGGAGCGTGAGGGCTTCCGGGGCGACCTTGAGAACAGGCTTACCGTCGAACTCGGCAACGGAGACGTGCTCCTTGGTGAGCAGGCGATACTTCGTGGTATCGGGCCCCAGCGGGAAAGGTTCCTGGTAATGGAAAGGAGAAGCCATCGCTGTCACTATACGGGACGACACCCCTGCCCGCAAACGGAAACAAGTCAGCGAACGGCCATCTGCGCCGGCGCACCGATCCGCACCTCGCCGAGGACCGCCCCTTCGGGCACATCGACCGAGACCAAGGCCAGGCCGACGTCTCCGGCCGCCGAACGCACGGTGCCAAGGACCTTCCCTTCCGGCGACTTGAGTTCCTGCCCGACCGACACCGACCCTGATACACGACGGAGGATGCGGCGGAGCGAACCCATCGACTGGATGCGGGCCATGACTTCTTGGCCTAAGTAGCAGCCCTTGGTGTAACTGACCCACGCCTCGAGCCCACACTCCTGTGGAAATTCATTGGCGCCGCAATCGGCGGGTACGGCCGGCACGCCCCCGGCAATACGCAAGGCATTGAGTTCGGCGAGCGTGGCGGACTCGCCTGGTGCGGCGACGCCAACCGGCGTAAGTACATCCCAGGCGACGACGCCATAACGGCTCGTCGCAAAAACCTTCGCGGCGGCAAGCTTTGGCTCGGCGCCCCAGACGACCCACTTCTGCCAAAGGGCAGACTCGTCCGTCGCGACGACGTCGTCGGCAATCACGTTCGCGGTCACGACAGCGATCAGCGCTTCAGCGGCAAGATGCGGACAAAGCAGAAGGTGCGAGCCGTCAGCTTCCTTCACGATGACCGTATGTGCGAGCACCCGGCCCTTGCGATTGAGCCAGAGCGCGTCGGTCAGGGCGACGTTGCGCAGATCCGCCGAGCACTGCCCCTGCAGAAAAGCCGCAGCGTCTTCGCCCGTCACCCGGACGACCGCGGTGTCGACTGGAGCGCAACGCGAAGGCATCAGAGGGCCGCCCAGAGCAAGGCGATGCCGTGCAAGGCGAGGTTCGCGTAGATTGCGGCCATCACATCATCGAGCACGATACCCAAGCCTCCGGGGAGCTTCTCGAGCGCCTTGATGCCGAAAGGTTTCGTGATGTCGAAAAGTCGGAAGAGCAGGAAGCCGAGCAGGATCAGGAGGAGCGACGATTTGCCGACGTAGACGTAAGGATTGAAGAGGAAGACCAGCGGCATCGCGGCGAACTCATCGAGGATGATCTCGGAAGGGTCCTTCTTCCCAATAAAGGCCGCAGCCACACCGCACACGAGGATTGCCATCACGACGACGAGCGCATCGAAGATGAATTCGTGCGGGCCGCCTTTGGCGTGCGCCAGGCGCACGACGAGTGCCCACCACAGTAAGCCGGCCGCAGAGCCCCAGGTACCCGGCGCCTTGAGGCGGCCGAGCGGACCGAGCGTCGCGATCTGAACAATCATGAAGCCAAGCCTGGCAGGTGACGACGATGCCGGATAAGGTAGCTGGCGCCAGAGACCACGGTAATCGCCACCGACAACCAGAAGAGCGACATGATGATGACTTCCCAGTTCTGATGCCATTCAGCGGAAAGATTCCAGTGCGTCTCATAAGCGCGCAGGCCGATGAGGTGGCCGATCGCGATGATCTGGAGGAACGTCTTGAGCTTGCCGAGACCCTCGGCCTCGAGCACCTGCCCCGAAGCGGCGGCGACGAGACGCAGGCCGGTGATCAGGAATTCGCGAATGAGGATGAGCATCACGCCAAAGGACGTATAAAGCACCGTGGCGGCGTCCGGGTTGATGTGCACCCCCGCGTCGTTGACGCGGATGACGGGCAGACAATCGATGGCGGCGAGGCCGACGAGCAGGCCAAGGATGAAGATCTTGTCGACCAAGGCATCCATCAGGCGGCCGAAGTCGGTCACGGCGTTCAGCTTCCGGGCGATCCAGCCGTCAAAGATGTCGGTCAGGGCGGCCAGGATGAATAGAGCCAAGGCGGCGCTCGCCCAGGGGCCGGCCCAATAGGTCCAGAGGGTGATCAGGAAAATCGCCGGTAGGCGGGCAGCCGTCAGGAGGTTGGGAAGATGCCTAAGAAAACGCATGTGGGCTTGCCGAAAGGATGTTCCCGCCCGAGAGTACGCCGCAACAGGAAAACGATGTCCCGCCTCCAACGCATCGCCGTCTACCCCGGCACCTTCGACCCAATCACGCTGGGGCATCTGGACGTCCTCCGTCGCGCCTCGCGCCTCTTTGACAAAGTCATCGTCGCCGTGGCTGCTAGCGACAGCAAGAACCCCTGGTTCAACGTCGAGGAGCGCCTCAGCATGGCTCGCCAAGCCTGCAAGGGCATCCGTAACGTCAAGGTCCTCGAACTCGACGGCCTGACGGTTGAATTCGCCCACAAACACAAGGCGGCCGCCATCATCCGCGGCCTCCGTAAATTCAGCGATTTTGAGTTCGAATTCGACCTGGCCCACGCCAACCGCCTGATGGCCCCCGAGATCGAAACGGTCATCCTCATGCCCAGCCAGGACCAGTTCGTGACCTCCTCCAGTTTCGTGAAGGACATCGCCCGCCATAAGCTCTCCCAAGCCGCGGCCTTCGTCCCCCGGTGCGTCCTGCCCCTTCTGCGCAAAAGGTTGGCCGAAAAGGCCTGAAAAGGCCTGCCTTCCGCTGTTGACCGTGGGGGGTAGTTCTATTTGCTCGGCCATTCCCCCCACTGCGTCCGCAGACCCGGGGCCTCCCTCCTTTTTATACCTACCATGGACATCAAAATCCAAGAAACTAACCCGACCCGCCGCTCCGTCACCGTGACGGTCCCCGCCGAGGCCGTCGCCGCCGCCGAGAAGGAAGTCCTCAAGGGCTTCTCTGGGGCCGCCCTTCCCGGCTTCCGCCCGGGCAAGGCCCCCGAAGCCGTCGTGCGCCTGAAGTACAGCAAGCAGATCGCCGACGAGGTCAGCCAGCGCCTCCTTTCCCAGGGCTACGAACGCATCCAGCAGGAAAAGTCCTTCACGGTCTACACTGTCGCCGACGTCCAGAAGGAAGCCGGCTCCGGCGCCGACGCGGTCTTCCGCTACGAAGTCGACGTCGTCCCCGAGTTCAAGACCCCGGACTGGAAGTCCATCAAGGTCCCCGCCGAAACCATCACGGTCACCGATGCCGACATTGACGAGCACCTGAAGAAAATTCTCGAACAGCGCGCCCGCTACGAGAAGACCGACGACGCCGCCGCCAAGGGCGATTACGTCCGCATCGGCTACGTCGGCACCGTCGACGGCCAGCCGGTCAGCGAGATCGACGCCGAAGCGAAGTCCTACGGCAGCGCCGAATCCACGTGGGAAGAGGCCGGTGCTGATAGCGCCGCCGTCGCTGTCCCCGCCATCGCCCAGGCCGTGATCGGCCTCAAGGCCGGCGCCACCGCCCAGGCTGAATACGTCTTCCCCGCCACGCATGAGCGCGAAGCCCTCCGCGGCAAAAAAGTCTCCTACGCCATCACGGCGAGCGAAGTTCGCCGCAAAGAACTCCCGCAGATCGACGAAGCCTTCTGTAAGGCCGTCGGCGTAAAGGACTCAGCCGAACTCCGCGAACAGCTCAGCAAGGGCATCGAAGGCTCGAAGAAGCAGGCCGCCGAAACCGCCCGCCGCGAAAAGGCCGTCGACGCCCTCCTCGCCGGCCAGGACTTCCCTCTCCCGGAATCCGCCATCCTCTCCGTCGCCCAGGGCCTCTTCTACCAGTACGCCGAAATGCGCCTGCGCAGCGGCACGAAGCCCGAAGAACTCGAGACCCAGCGCGACGACATCCTCGCCGAGGCGAAGAAGGCCGCCGCCCTCCGCGTCCGCGCCCAGTTCGTCCTCTCCCGCATCGCCGAAGAGCTGAAGCTCGAAGTGACCCGCGAAGAGCTCGGTGCCGCGATCATGCAGGCCGCCCAGGCCAGCCAGACCCAGCCCGAAAAGCTGGTCAAGGACCGCCAGCGCCTCGCCGAACTCCGCCGCGACGCCCTCCTCAACAAGGCCCTCGACGCCGTCCTCGCGGGCAGCATCGCTGCCTAAGGTTGAGATTTCGCCCTTTCTGGGCACAGTCCCCCTCGTACCACCATGTCCTACATCATTCCTAACGTCGTCGAACGCGACGCCCGTGGCGAACGAGCCTGGGACATCTACAGCCGCCTGCTCAAGGACCGCATCATCTTCATCGGCTCGCCGATCTACGACGATGTCGCCAACGCGGTCATCGCGCAGCTGCTCTTCCTCCAGATGGAAGACCCGAAGAAGGACATCTCGATCTACATCAACTCCCCCGGCGGCTCGGTCACCGCGGGCATGGCGATCTACGACACGATGAATTTCCTCACGTGCGAGATTAACACCTACTGCATCGGCCTCTCGGCCAGCATGGCCTCGGTACTCCTCGCCGCCGGTACGAAGGGTAAGCGCCACGCACTCCCGAACTGCCGCGTGATGATCCACCAGCCCAGCGGTGGCGCGGGCGGCCAGACTTCCGATATCTCCATCGCCGCGAAGGAAATCCTCCGCTGGCGCGACACGCTCAACCACGTTCTCGCCAAGCACAGTGGCAAGACGGCCGAAGACCTGATGCGCGACTCGGACCGCGACTTCTACATGACGGCCGAACAGGCGAAGGCCTACGGCCTCGTCGACCACGTCGTGGCGCCTAAGGCGGTCCGCGCCTAAGCGCATGGCCGGGGACCGCGCCGAGAGCTGCTCCTTCTGCGGCAAGCCCGCCGCCCAGGCTGGCAAGCTGATCGCGGGTCCCGCCGGCGTCGGCATCTGTGACGCCTGTGTCTCCACCTGCGGCCGCCTCCTCGATCGCGAGAAAACCCGCGACGGTAAACCCGCGGCCTCCGCTGGCGGACCCGCGATGCAGGAAGCCCCTGCGAAGCAGCCGCTCGCCCCGATCAAGCTGATCCCGCCGACGAAGCTACGCCTCGAACTCGACGCGCACGTCATCGGCCAGGCTCACGCGAAGAAGGTTCTCTCGGTCGCGGTCTTCAATCATTACAAGCGACTCAACGACCGCCACACGCAGGCCACCGCGGCTCAGGCCGGCGACCTCGCCGACGTGGAACTCGACAAGAGTAACGTGCTGCTGATCGGCCCGACGGGCACCGGCAAGACGCTCCTCGCCCGCTCGCTCGCGCGTATGCTCGACGTGCCGTTCGCGATCGCCGACGCCACCACCCTCACGGAAGCCGGCTACGTCGGCGACGATGTGGAAACGGTCATCCTGCGCCTCCTCCAGGCGGCGGACATGGACATCGAGCGCGCCCAGCGCGGTATCGTGTTCATCGATGAGATCGACAAGATCGGTCGCAAGTCTGACTCGGCCTCGATCACGCGCGATGTCTCGGGCGAAGGTGTCCAGCAGGCGCTCCTCAAACTCCTCGAAGGCACAGTCTGCAACGTCCCTCCGGCCGGCGGCCGTAAGCACCCGGAGCAGCAGTGCATCCGCGTCGACACGTCGGACATCCTTTTCATCTGCGGCGGCGCCTTCGCCGGCCTCGATCGCATCATCGCCCGCCGCGGCGGCGCGAAGTCCCTTGGCTTCGTCCCCCCGCAGAACGACAAGCCTTCCCTCTCGGCCGAACAGATCGTCGCGGGCCTCCAGCCTGAAGATCTTTTCTCGTTCGGGATGATCCCGGAATTCGTCGGTCGTCTGCCGGTCATCTCGGTCCTCGAGCCGCTCGACCGCGAAGCGCTCATCCGCATCCTCACCGAACCGCGCAACGCCGCGACGAAGCAGTACCGCAAGCTCTTCGCCCTCTCGGGTATGTCCCTCGAGTTCACCCGCGAAGGCCTTGAAGCCGCCGCCGACAAGGCGCTCGCCCTCGGCACCGGCGCCCGCGGTCTCCGCTCCGTCCTCGAAGGCGTGCTGCTCGAAACGATGTACGCGCTACCCGAAGCTACCCCGGGCTCGAAGTTCACGGTAACGGCCGAAGCGATTCGTGGCGAAAAGCCGGTCACAGTCTCGGCCGCCTCGCCGAAGAAGAAGGCCTCCTGATTCCCATGCTCGCCTATCCGGCCATCGATATCCGCGGCGGTCGCTGCGTCCGCCTCAGCCAAGGCCGCGACGACGCGCGCACCGACTACTATAAGGATCCAGTCGAACCGGCCATCGTCTTCGCCCAGGCCGGTGCGGCCTGGATTCACGTCGTCGACCTCGATGGTGCCTTCGGCGGCGCCCCGCTCAATCTCCCGACGCTCCAGCGCATCGCCGCGCTCGGGCCGAAGATCCAGTTCGGTGGCGGCATGCGCGACCGCGCCACCGCTGAAGCCGCCTACGCCGCCGGCGCGAGCCGCGTCGTCATCGGCACGCGCGCTGCGACCGACCCCGCTTTCCTCCGCGAGATGGCCAAGGCCCACGGCCCTCGCCTCGCGGTCGGCATCGACGCCAAGGACGGTCTCGTCGCCGTCAAAGGCTGGACGGCTGTCACGGCCCTCAAGGCCACGGAGTTCGCTCAGGAAGCTGGCGAGCTCGGCGTCTCGACGGTCATTTACACCGATATCGCGACCGACGGTATGCTCACGGGCCCGAATTGGAATTCCCTCGAAGCGGTTCTTAAAGTCTGCCCCTGCGGCGTCATCGCTTCCGGCGGAGTCTCTGGCACCGAAGACGTCGTGCGCCTCGCCGCGATGGCCAAGGCTTACCCGAACCTCGTCGGCGCCATCGTCGGCAAGGCACTCTACGAAGGTCGTTGCGACGTGGCAGGGCTGCTCAAGGCGACTGGCGAACGCTAAGCCCGCCGGAAGCGGCGCCCAACGCCCTTCCGATGCTTGCCAAGGCGGAGCCATCGCCCAACATTTGCCTTCCATGGCCCTGTTTCGCCTGTTCTCTGCGCTGCTCGCGACGCTCCTGCTCGCGGGACCGCTCGCGTTGTCCGCCGCAGACAAAGCGCTGACGGTCGAGGTCGTCGTCGCCAAGGCCCGCGCGGCGCTCACCTCCGAGGTCGCCGCCCTAGATAAAGTGAAATCTTTGCGGATGGAATTCGCAGCCTATGACGGCAAGGGCAAAGAGCTGAATACGACGACCCTCACGCTGGCGGCACCGGGCTACCGCCTACAGAAGACCTCCGATCGCGACCGTGGCCTCGAGGCTGCCGTCTGCGCCGGCCGTCTCGACGGCTGGACCACGAATCGGGCTGACGCGCTCGCCCGCCGCTCCGTCCGTTCGGTCCCCTACGAAGAATTCAAGAAGCTCCAGGACATGTCCCGCGATGACCTCGCCTTCTTCGCCATCCCCGCCGCCGGCCTCGGTACGGCGACCTACAAAGGCCCTTCCGAAATCGACGGCCGTAAGACGCAGGCGGTCGAATACGCCTACGCGAGCGGCTTCCGCATCACGCGCCACTTCGACGCCGATTCCTTCGTCCTCGTGGCGTCCGACCAGCCGACCCCGAAGGGTGAAATCCAACGCCAGAAGGTCGAAGCACTGACGAAGGTCGATGGCATCGCCTTCCCCTCGAAGGAATCGATCTCGGTCGACGGCAAGAAATCCGGCGAGGTCACGTACGACCAGATTCAGGTCAACCCAGCGCTGGCCGCTGGCCTCTTCGATTTCCCTTCTTTCTGAACCCATGACCCTCCTCCGCACGAGCGATAAGGATTTCTGCAGCCAGCTCCGCGCCTTCGTGGGCTCGGGCGAAGCCGCCCCGGACGTGCGCGCGACCGTCGCCTCGATCATCGCTGACGTGAAGGCTCGCGGCGATATTGCGGTCCTGGATTACACGGCGAAGTTCGACCACGCGAAGCTGACGGTCCGCCAGATCCGCGTGCCGCTCAAGGACCTTGAGAAAGCCGCCGCCAGTTTCGATCCGGCGAAAAAGAAAGCTTTCGACGAAGCCGCGAAGTGTGTCACGGCCTTCCACGCCCGCACGTTGCCCAAGGGCTGGACGGCGAAGAACCCGCACGGCGCTACGGTCGGCGAACGCCACCACGCCATCCAGCGCTGCGGCCTCTACATTCCCGGCGGCCAAGTCCCGCTCGTCTCCACGGTATTGATGACCGCGCTGCCCGCCAAGGTCGCCGGCGTCCCGGAACTCTGCGCCTGCACGCCTCCCGGACCGGACGGAAAGATCAATCCCGACATCCTCGCCGCGCTCTACCTCTGCGGCGTCCGCGAGGTCTACGCAATCGGTGGCGTCCAAGCCATCGCCGCGATGGCCCTCGGCACGAGCACGGTCACGGCGGTCGACAAGATCTTCGGCCCGGGCAATGCCTTCGTCACCGAAGCGAAACGCCAGGTCTTCGGCCTCGTGGGCGTCGACCTCCTCCCCGGCCCGAGCGAAGTGATGATCATCGCCGATCGCACCGCGAAGCCGGAGTGGGTAGCGGCCGACCTCTGCGCTCAAGCCGAACACGGTAGCGGCAAGGAGAAGCTCTACCTGGTGACGGAAACCGAAGCCTTCGCCGATAAGTGCCTCGCCGCCGCCCGCTCGCAGTCCAACTCCCTCACCCACGGCGAGAAGATCCGCAAAGCGCTCGCCGCCAAGGTCTGCGTGATCCTGGTCCCGAAGATCGAGAATGCCGCCGAAGTCGCAAATCTCGTCGCCCCGGAACACCTCGAACTAATGGTCGCGAAGGGTAAACTCAAAAAGCTGTCCGCCCAGATTACCACGGCCGGCGCGATCCTCATGGGTAGCCATACGCCCACAGTGTTAGGCGATTTCACCGCGGGCCCGAGCCACACGCTCCCGACCGGCGGCACGGGTCGCTTCTTCAGCGGCCTCCGCGTCGCCGACTTCCTCCGTCGCACGAGCTTGGTGCAGTATGACCCAGCCTCGCTCAAGAAAGCGGCCGGCGTGGTCGACGCGTTCGCACGCATGGAGCGTCTCGACGCCCACGGTCGTTCGCTAAAAATCCGGCTCTGAGCCGCGCTTACTCGACGACGAGCAGGCTCACCTGCGGACGACACCAGAAGCGCACGCCATAAAGGCTGCCGACACCGCGCGTGATGTAAATCAATCGGCCCGCCCGCTTCCGCAATCCCTCGATGTGCGACTTGTCGCGGACCGGTGCCAGCCATTCGGACACCCACGGTACCCCGACCTGGCCGCCATGGGTATGCCCGCATAACATGAGGTCCCAGTGATAAGGCATCGACGCGACGCGCGCATCCGGATTGTGGTTCAGCAGGAGGTGCGCGAGCGGCTCCCGGCCAGAACCGCGGATCGGTGCCAAGCAGCGGGCCGGATGGTTCTGACCCGTCCACAAGTCGCCTAGCCCCGACACCTTCAATCGCCCGCCACGCACGGCGACCTCCCGCGTCTCGTTCACCAATACGTCGACCTGCCCCAGCCGCAGCAGTCCCATGACCGCAGCGGTGCGGGCAATTTCACCAACAGGGCCAGCCGCGACGATAGCGTCATGATTACCAAGGCAGGCGAACGTAGGGGCGACGACGGAAAGACGACGCAGGACGGCGGCATAAGCCGCCGCCTCGCGCAGGCGACCGGTGACGAAATCGCCGGTCAGGGCGATGAGGTCAGGCCGTTGGGCGAGGCCGAGTTCGACGGCCCGCTCGATGAGCTCCAAGGGGACGTGCGGACCGAAATGCAGGTCGGAAAGATGAAGGATGCGCAAGCCACGAGGGGCGGGGAAAATCGCGCGGTCGATCGAGGTTTCGGAAACCTCCAGCCAGGCAGGTTCCGCATACCGGGCATAGGCGGCCGCGGAAAGTCCGGCGCCACCTACGGCCAACGTCGCCAAGAACGCCCGGCGGGTCGGTCGGGAGCCAGGCGAGGGGGGCGAAGGGGGCATGTTCGCGCTTACTCGCGCAGCGTCCGCATCACTTCCGCGTGCAGCTTCGGGGCCGCGGCGATGATGTTGCCGGCCTTGATGGGATCGCCGCCATCCCAGGAAGTCACGACGGCGCCAGCGCCACGCAGGACAGGCAGCACGGGCACGATATCCCACGGGTTCATGATCGGGTCGGCGACGACGTGCGCGCGGCCAGACGCCACGAGCAGATGACCGTAGCCGTCACCCCACGTACGCACATGGGCGACGCTGTCGGCAAAACGGTTCCAGCGGACATCGCGATGCATGCGGCGGATATTGTCGAGGTCGGTCGAGACGACGACGGCGTCCTTCATGGAAGCCTCCGCCACGCGGACGGGCCGGCCGTTGAGCTCGCACGTAAGGTTGTCGCCGACGATACGCTCGCACAGGATGGGCTGATCGATGACGCCGAGAACGGGCTTACCTTCGTAGCGCAGGCCGATGAGGGTGACGTAAAGCGGGACGCGGGAAAGAAACGACTTGGTGCCGTCGATGGGATCGAGTACCCAGCAATACTCGGCGTCGACGTTCTCGGGCCCGAACTCCTCGCCGAGGATGCCGTGATCCGGATAAGCCTGCTTGATGGCCGCGCGCATCTGGCGCTCGGCTTCCTTGTCAGCGACGGTCACCGGCGTACCGTCGGACTTGATTTCGACGTCGGTGGCGACACGGGCGTGCGCCGCGACCAAGACCCGGCGGGCGATGTCCGCGAGTTTCTCGGCGAAGGCCTTGAGCTCTTTCTGACGGGCTTCCGGAAGCATGTCCCAGAGGTAAGCCCGGACCGCCCCCGCTCCAAGCGAAAAGCCCCGCGCAGGCTTGAATCACGGCCAATTCCGCCGACACTAAGCTCATGAGGCTCACCCCTTGGCTCCTTGGCTTGCTGGCCTGCGCGACGACGGGATTCGCCGCCCAACCTTGCCGCATCGAGATTGTCGAGAAGGGCGATGGCTGGCCGGTGTCAGGCGTCGAACTCCGCACGGTCCACGGCGCCCGCTTCGTCTCCGACAACGCCGGGCTGATCGCCTTCGACCTCCCTGAACTCATGGGCCGCGAAACCTGGTTCAGCGTCCACGGCCACGGCTACGGCGTGAAGGCCGACGGGTTCGGCTACTCCGGCGTCCGCCTCACGCCTAAGCCGGGCCAGACGCTCAAGGTCACGGTCGAACGCACCATCCTCGCCCGCCGCCTCGGCCGCCTTACCGGAGCCGGCCTCTTCGCGGAATCACAGAAGCTCGGCGAACAACTCGACTGGAAGGAAAGCGGTGTGCTCGGCTCAGATAGCGTGGTGACGGCGAAACTCGGCGGGAAACTGCTCTGGTTCTGGGGCGACACGAACTTGGCCCACTACCCGCTCGGCATCTTCAACGTCTCCGCGGCGTCGACCGATAAATTCGTGCCGCCGGCGAAACCGCCTCTGCGCCCACCCTACGCCTACGTGAGCGAACGGAAGACCGCACAGAGCGAACTGCGTCCGCGCGGCGTGGCGAAGGTGCCTGGCGACGGCCCGACCTGGATCTGGGGCGCGATCACGCTGCCCGACGCCAAAGGCGCACCGCACCTCGTCGCCGCAGCGGTGAAGACGAAGGGCGCGATGCAAGCCTACCGCTGGGACCTCGTCGAGTGGGACCCGCACGAAGAACTCTTCCACCCACTCGATACCGTCTGGACCGAAGACGCGGCCAACCCGAAAGCCCCACCGATGCCGGAAGGACACGCGGTGCCTTGGACGGATCCGGTCGGCCGTAAATGGATCCTCTTCTGCGACCCATTCCCAATCCTCCGGACACCCGCCACCTATGAAGGCTGGAAGAATCCGGACAACTGGAAGCCCATGCGCGCCGCGACTTCCGCCGCCACGCCGACCGGCGAGGCTATCACGGTGCACAAGGGCCACATCGCCTGGCACCCCTGGAACCGCAAGTGGCTCGCGATCTTCACGCAGAAGGCCGGCAAGCCTTCCTTCCT
>JBEEKW010000036.1:0-25873 GCA_041168485.1 Verrucomicrobiota bacterium | reverse complement strand
GTTCTCGGAAGTGAAGTCCATCGCCTCGAAGCTGCCTTACAAGGTAGTCGAAGGTAAGAACGGCGACGCCGCCATCGAATGCGAAGTCGACGGCAAGCCGCGCGTGTTCGCCCCGGAAGAAATCGCCGCCAAGGTTCTCGGTAAACTCAAGGCCGATGCCGAAGCCTACCTCGGCGAGAAGGTCACGCAGGCCGTGATCACTGTCCCTGCCTACTTTAACGACTCGCAGCGCCAGGCCACCAAGGACGCCGGCACCATCGCGGGCCTCGAAGTGCTCCGCATCGTCAACGAGCCCACCGCGGCTTCCCTCGCCTACGGCCTCGACAAGAAGGGCGACGAAAAGATCGCGGTCTATGACCTCGGTGGCGGCACCTTCGACGTCTCGGTCCTCGAGATCGGCGGCGGCGTCTTCGAAGTGAAGGCGACCAACGGCGACACCGAGCTCGGCGGCGACAACTGGGACGAACGCATCATCCAGTGGCTCATCGACGGCTTCAAGACGGAGACCGGTATCGACCTCTCCAAGGACGCCATGGCCCGCCAGCGTCTCAAGGAAGAAGCCGAGAAGGCCAAGATCGCCCTCTCGTCCTCGAACTCCGTCGATATCAATCTACCGTTCATCACCGCTGACGCCTCCGGCCCGAAGCACCTGAACGTCACGCTCACCCGCGCCCAGATGGAAAAGGTCTGCGACGACCTCTCCGAGCGCACCCGTCGTCCGTTCGAGTCCTGCCTTAAGGACGCCGAACTCAAGATGGCCCAGGTCGACGAGCTCGTCCTCGTCGGCGGCATGACCCGCATGCCCAAGATCATCGAGATCGCCCGCCTGCTCGCCGGTAAGGAGCCCCATAAGGGCGTCAACCCGGACGAAGTCGTCGCCATCGGCGCCGCCATCCAGGCCGGCGTGCTCAAGGGCGACGTGAAGGACGTCCTCCTCCTCGACGTGACCCCGCTCACCCTGTCCATCGAGACCATGGGTAGCGTCGCCACCGCGATGATCGAACGTAACACGACCATCCCGACCAAGAAGTCGCAGATCTTCTCCACCGCCGCCGATAGCCAGCCGGCTGTTGATATCATCATCGTCCAGGGCGAACGCCCGATGGCGAAGGACAACAAGCAGCTCGGTACGTTCAAGCTCGACGGCATCAAGCCGGCGCGCCGCGGCGAACCCCAGATCGAAGTGACCTTCGACATCGACGCCAACGGCATCCTGCATGTCTCGGCCGTCGACAAGGGCTCGGGCAAGGAGCAGAAGATCTCCATCACCGGCTCCTCGGGTCTCTCCAAGGAAGAAGTCGAGAAGCTCCGCAAGGAAGCCGAACTCCACGCCGATGAGGATAAAAAGACCCGCGAGCTCGCCGAAGCGCGTAACCGCCTCGACGCCGGCGTCTTCACCGCCGAGAAGTTCATTACCGACAACGGCGAGAAGATGCCTGCCGAAGCGAAGACCGCCGCTGAAGCCGCGCTCAAGGAAGCCCAGGAAGCCCTCAAGAAGACCGACGCCTCCGCCGAGGACTTCGAGAAGGCCGCCACAGCCCTCCAGACCGCGATCATGGCCGCCGCCCAGACCGTGCCTCAGCCCACTGCGGGCGAACAGCCTCAGGCTGACGCTGGTCCCGCTCCAGAAGAGAAGAAGAAGTCCAAGGACGGCAAGGTGGTCGACGGTGACTTCGAAGTCGTCGACGATGGCAAAAAGTAAGCGTAGCGAAGCTACGCAGGGCTAGGGCCAGAGAGTGGGCTAGTCCGTTAAGCAAAGGGCCGAAGTCATGCGACTCCGGCCCTTTTTGCTTACGGGGCCTTTACGACGGCGTTGATGCCGTTGGGCGGCATCGCCGGGGAAGCCTTCCAGGTTTTACCGTCTGCGGAGAAGGACATCTTGCCGGGCCAGGAACTGGTGATGAAGCGAGTGCCGTCGGTCCAAAGAATGCGTCCGGGCGGGCGCAGCGTCGAGGGCTGCCAGTTCTTGCCGTCGGTCGAAGTGAGTACGGTTTTGCCGCCGCCAGCGATGAACGCTTTGCCGGTCCACTGGAGCCAATCGAGTTTCTCGTCGGCCGAGCGTTCCTGTTTCTGCCAGGTCTTTCCGTCCGCAGAGGTCATGATGACTCCATTGCCGATGGCGACAAAGGTGTTGGCGCCGAAGGCGAGGGCGCGGAGCTGGGGCAGGTCGGAGCGGAAATCAACCTGAGTGCCATCGGCCGTAGTCATGCACCAGTAGAACTCTTTCTTCGATCCCGCCTCGCCCATGAAAATGGTGACGCCGTTA
Source organism: Verrucomicrobiota bacterium (assembly GCA_041168485.1). Classification (GTDB taxonomy): domain Bacteria; phylum Verrucomicrobiota; class Verrucomicrobiia; order Opitutales; family UBA953; genus UBA953. The sequence goes on along the minus strand of JBEEKW010000036.1, from coordinate 23,607 downwards.
CCGCAAGCGGCATGGCGGAACCAGAGGGCCCAGCTGGGGAATCCGGTCGTCTGCGCCTGTGCGCCTTGGGTCCAGCTGACGCCATCGTCGGAGAACCAGAGGGTGCGATTTGGTCCACCTGCAATGAAGCGCTGGCCTGATCTGATTACGGGATTAACGCGAAAGGGTAGTTTCTTCACTTCGTCCCATTTTACCCCATCAGTTGAGTTGAGGATATGCCCCACCTGGGCTCCGCCGACCACGACGAATTTTCCGGCGCCGAAAGCCGCCGAAATGAGATTATTGCTGTCATCCTTTCCCTCGGGTGCCCACTCGGCGGTGATTTCCCAGTTAAGCCCATCGTGCGAGATCATTCGCCGGCCGCCATAGCCAACGGCAAGCCAGGTCTCGGCGGCGAAGGCCTGTAGCGCTGATAGTCCGAGCAACAGGGCGAGCCTCATGCTCAGGCCAGTTCGAACCCTTTGACGCTGCGACCGTTGCTGCTGCCGAACTTCTCGAGGCCGACGTCCATGCGGTGGGCGATCTGCACGAAGAGGTTCGCGAAGCGGGCGTTATCGTTACCCTTGCCGCCCGCGACGACGTGTTTGCCGTGACGGAAGCCGCCGCCGGCCACGATGAGCGGGATGTCGCGGGTGCTATGGGCGCTGGCGTTGCCGAGGTTGCTGCCCGCCATGACGATCGTGTTGTCGAGCAGGGTGCCGCGGCCTTCCCGGACGCCTTTGAGCAGGCCGAGGAGGCGGCCGATCTCCGCGAATTCCGCGCGCTCGATGATCCGCAACTCCTCAATCTTAGCCTCGTCTTGGCCGTGGTGCGAGAGGTTATGCCAGTCCTGGCTCACGCCCTCGATCTTGGGCGTCGCGTTCATGCCGCCGGCGCTGTAGGTGATGAAGCGGGTCGAGTCGGTCTGGAAAGCCAGCGTGATCATCTCGTGCATCAGCCTGGTCTTGGCGATGATGTCGGTGCGGTCCGCGACATCCTTCGGCGCTGCGGAGGAGACCTTGGGCTTGGGACGAGTCGCCCAGGCGGCGGATGAAAGCAGCCGCGCTTCCAATTCGCGGACGCTCGTGAAATATTGGTCCACTTTCTCCCGATCCCTCGGGCCGAGGTTGGCATTCATCTTCTTGGCCTCTTCGCCGACGGTATCGAGGATGCTGCGCCCGCGGCGTAGCTCATCCAGCTGACGTCTCACTTCCGTCGGGCTGCCTTCCACGAACAGGAGCTGGAAGACCTTAGATGGAGAAGGTTCCGCGGGGAGGCAGACCCCGTTCATCGTCCAGGACATCGTGGCATGGTTACCTGCCGAAAGCACGAGGGAGGTGAAACGGGTGTCGGGGTTGAGTTTCTGGACCAGCAGCTGGTCCAGTGAGATCGTGTTGCGAAAACCTGGTAGACCCGGGTGCCTGGCGGAAGTCAGCCAGGTGAGTTCGGAGGTGTGTCCGTCGGAGCCGTTCTGTTCATCGTGGGAGAGTCCCGAGAAGACCGTGAAGTCTTTGCGGTGCGCTTGGAGCGGTTCGAGGTAGTACGAAGGTGTGTAGTCGGCGCCTTCTTCCTTCGGCACGAGCAGGGGGACGTGGAAGCCGAGGCTGTAGTTCATCGCCAGGAGCCGGCGAGGCTGCGTGGTGGCGGCGCGGGATTCCGCGGCGTTGGCGAAGCTGGGGACCATGGCCTCGAGCCAGGGCAAGGTCAGCAGCAGGCCGGTGCTGCGCAGGAAGGCTCGGCGGTCGATGCGGGTCTTGGTGGCGATGTGCGGGGCGTTCATTTGGTCAGGAAGATTTCGCTTTGGATGAGGTTGTGGAGGAGGTCGCGCAGGCCGTTACCGTGCGTGAAGGTCTGGCCCGCGATACGTTGGAGTTCGGCGCGATCCGAGAAGCCCATCGCGCGTCCGCTGCCGTAGGCGGCGAGTTTGCGGGTGAGCGCGAGAGTGAAGGCCTCGGGGTCGGCGAGTAACACCTTTTGCTTAAACTCCTTGAGGTCGGCGAAGGCCTTGCCGTCGGCGGTCACGCCGGAGGGGTCGACCGGCGGCCCGATGCGCCACTGGACGCGCTTGAGATTGGGCGGTAACTTGAACTGCTTGCCTAGGCTGCGGTAGTTCGTCTGCCAGCCGCCAGCGACGTCGTAGCTCTCGAGGGCGAAGCCGGGCGGGTCGATCTTGGAGTGGCAGGAGTTGCAGCTCTCGGTGGAGCGATGCTTCTCGAGCATCTGGCGGAGGGTGACCGCACCGCGGATATCTGGTTCGACGCCGGGAGTGCCAGGTGGCGGCGGGGACGGCGGGGTGCCGAGGATACGGTCCAGCACCCAAGCGCCGCGCATGACGGGGGAGGTGTTATTCCCGTTGGCGGAGACCTTGAGGACGCTGGCGTGGGTGAGTAGTCCGCCGCGGTGGTACTCAGGCTTCAGTGCGACCTTGCGGAAGGCGACGCCTTCGACGCCCGGGATGTCGTAATGGCGGGCAAGGCGGTTGTTCAGCATCGTCCAGTCGGAGTCGAGGAAGTCGGTCACGCTGAGGTTATTTGCGAGGACTTCGGTAAAGAAGCCGCGGGTCTCATCGAGCATGGCGGCCTTGAGGGCGTCGTCGTATTCCGGATAGAGCTGCTTGTCGGGCGAGGTCGCGTCAATGTTACGGAGGGAAAGCCACTGGTCGGTGAAGTCGCGCACGAAGCGTTGCGCCCGGCGGTCTGAGAGCAATCGGTCGGTCTGGGCGCGCAGGTTGGCGGGCTTCAGCAGCGCACCGCTTTCAGCGTGCTTGCGGAGTTCGTCATCGGGTGCCGTGCCCCAGAACATGTAGCTCAGCCGTGAAGCCACGGCCCAGGCATCGAGGCGCCCGGGTTGTTCGTGGAAGTAGAGGTTGGCCGGGGAGCAGAGGACGGCGGTATAGGCGGTCAGCAGGGATTCCTCGAAGGTGGACCCGTTCTTGAGCTCGGCTTCGAAAAGGCGCACGTATGCGTCGGCCTGCGTCGGCTGGCTCTTCTCGCGGACGACCTTGGCCACGAAGGCCTTGATAAGCTTCGGTCCGTCGACGACCGGCTGGGTGCTCGTAATCTCATACATCTGCTGGGTGCGGCGTTTCTCGTATTTCATTCGCTTGGCGGCCTCGGCGGTCGGAGCGTTGGGCAGGTCGCCGAACATGAGCTTATGTCCTTTGCCCGGCCACTGCGGAAGCAGCGGGCCCTCGACGCGCATGGGCTTCATCGCCAGTCCAGGGCCGGGGTATTTGGCCGGGCCGGTCTTTTGGTTCAGGTTATAGTCAAAGGTGCGGAGGTCGGGGAATAGGCGGACCTTGTCGCGCGCCTTCAGTTGTACTTCGATCTGCACCTCGTTGCCGGCCGGGAGGAATTCCTGGACGGATTGGAAGCGGGTGGGGCTTCCTGTGAAGAAGGGTCCGGAGAAGATTGTCACCATCACAGGCTTCTCGCTCTGATAGGCGCGGCCGCCGAGCGTGACGCGGTAGAGGCCGGCGATCGGCGCCTCGAATTCTGCCATGAGTGCCGGATAGGTGGCCTCGTTGAAGGTCACGACGCTACCGTCAGCGAGCTTGTGCCAGCTCTTGCCGATGTGCGTGGCGTTACGGCCGTCCCCGAAGCCAATCGTCTTATCGATTTTCTCGGGAGCATCGCCTTTGTTCATCGCGGCGTTTAGCGCCTGCCGAGCCGCGTCCATGGTGCGCTGCAGGTGCACTGAGGAAAGGTCAAGCGCTTCGCCGACTTTGTCGAAGCCCTGCGCGCGCCCGTCTTCGGGCAGCAGCGGGGCGAGCTCTTCGTTGATGCCAAGGAGGTCGTTCAGCGTCTGCTCAAGTTCGTTGCGATTTAGGCGACGGAGGACGGTGGCCTTGTTCGCCTGATCTGCGGTGGCCAAGCTCGTGGCCAGTGTCTTCGTGAATTTGGCCTTCTCGCTGGCTTCCGGTCGGGCCTTCTTCTTCGGCGGCATCTCGCCTTGGTCGACTCGATCGAAGATGTGGACCCACTTAGCAAGCGTCTCGGGCCGGTTCAAATCGGAGGGCAGTTTGCCGAAATCGAGTCCGCCTTTGGCGTCGTCGGCATCATGGCAATCGACGCAATGTTTCTCGATGAACGAGCGGAGCTCTTTCGGCGGTTCAGCGCGCAGTTGAGCGGTCCCGAGCAGGCAAGGGATGAGCAAGAGGGTCAGGGCGGTGCGACGGCGCATCGGGGGATAGTCGCAGGCTAGGCTGAGGCTGGAGGTTGAACAGGTTTTTATGGCGTTTGACCTTGGGTCTGGCCCGGCTGACTCAGCCCTTGCCCCGGGGCGGGGTTTCTTCATCTGATTGGCCCGTGAATACCTCGGAGCAGCTTTTCCAACGCGCCCTCACGATGATCCCGGGCGGCGTCAATTCCCCGGTCCGCGCTTTCCGCTCGGTCGGTGGCACCCCCTTCTTCACGAAGTCGGCCAACGGCGCTCGCCTGACGACGGCCGACGATAAGGAGCTCGTGGACTTCGTCCTGACCTGGGGTCCGGCCATCCATGGCCATAACGACCCAGATATCCGCGCGGCCATCCGCGAGGCCCTCGACCGTGGCACGAGCTTCGGCACCCCGAACCCCCTCGAGGTCGAGATGGCCGAGCTGATCCTGTCCTGCGTCCCGGCGGTGAAGAAGGTCCGTATGACCAACAGTGGCACCGAAGCCACGATGTCCGCCATCCGTCTCGCTCGCGGCTACACCGGACGAAACAAGATCATCAAGTTCTCGGGCTGCTACCATGGCCACGTCGATTCGCTCCTCGTGAAGGCTGGCTCCGGCGCGCTCACGCAGGGCAATCCCGATTCCGCTGGCGTCACGCCCGGCACCGCGGCCGACACGCTCGTCGCCGAATATAATAATCTCCCGGCACTCTCCGCACTCTTTGACTCCAACGCGGGCCAGATCGCTGGCCTCATCGTCGAGCCGTTCCCGGCCAACGTCGGTCTGATTCTCCCGGATGCTGGCTTCCTCGCTGGTCTTCGCGAACTTTGCACCAAGCACGGTACGGTGCTTATCTTCGATGAAGTGATGACGGGTTTCCGTCTTTCCCTCGCCGGCACGCAGGGCCTGCATGACGTCGTTCCGGATCTCGTCTGCATGGGCAAAATCATCGGTGGCGGTCTCCCGGTTGGCGCCTTTGGCGGTAAGGTCGAGATCATGGACAAGCTCGCGCCGCTCGGCCCGGTCTACCAGGCCGGCACGCTCTCGGGCAATCCGCTCGCCATGGCCGCCGGTCTCGCCTCGGTCCGCAAACTGAAATCCCTGAATCCGTTCGCACGTCTCGATGTCCTCGGTCGCCGCGTCCGCGATACGCTGCTCGCCGCCGCGCAGGCCAAGGGCATCCCGCTGCAGGTCCCGCAGGTCGGCTCGATGTTCTCGCTCTACTTCAACACCGAGAAGGTCCGTAACTACGACCAGGCCATCGCTTCCAACGGCGACCTCTATCGCAAAGTCTTCCGCACCGCGCTCGATCACGGCGTGTACCTCGCGCCTTCGCCTTACGAGACCGCCTTCATCTCGACCGCCCACGAAGGAGCGGACATCGACAAGGCCTGCGAAGTCCTCGACGCCGCCGTGCGCGCCCTCTGATCATGCCAAAACTCGCTTTCATCGGTTCCGGGCGCATGGCAGGAGCCATGGTGCAGGGACTTCTCCGTTCGGGTGCTTGCGCCCCGGCCGACATCACCGTCATCGGTGGCAACGATTCCACCGCCGTCGATCTCTCTAAGGCTACCGGCGTCCGTGTCGCGGCAACCCCGGCCGAACTCCTGACCGGCGCCGACGCGATCGTGCTCGCCTGCAAGCCGCAGCAGTTCGCCGACCTCGATAAGTCCTACGCCACGCTCGCACAGGGCAAGCTCGTGCTGTCGATCCTCGCCGGCACGCGCCTCGCGACCATCGGCGGCTTCTTTTCGTCCGCTCGCAATGTTGCCCGCGCCATGCCCAACACCCCTGGAGCGGTCGGTCAGGGCATCAGTGCACGTTGCTCGGCGACCCAGCTCGCTGCGTCCGACGCCCAGATCGTCGACGCCATTCTCTCCGGTCTCGGTCCCGTGATTGAACTCCCTGAATCCATGTTCGACGCCGTCACCGCGGTCTCGGGCAGTGGTCCTGGTTTTTTCTTCGAATACGTCGCCGCCTACGAAGAAGCCGCCGTCGCTCTTGGCTTCACGCCCGAACAGGCAAAGCTCCTCGTCCGCCAGACCTTTAGCGGTTCCCTCGCGCTGCTCGCTGCCACGGGTGAGACGCCCGTGGCCCTTCGCATTCAGGTGACCTCTCCGGGCGGGACGACCAAGGCCGGCCTCGACGCCATGGAAGCCGGTAAGTTCCGCGAGATCGTCGCCTCCGCCCTCATCGCCGCCAAGAAGCGCGGCGAAGAGCTCGGGAAGAAGTGAGCGTCCGCCGACTTACTTCTTCTTGCCCTTCTTGACGGGCTGGCCGCCGGGTAGGCGTTTCTGTTCTTGGTTGGGCAGAGGTCCTGCCATGGGAGGGGTCTCGAAATACTTGCCGTCCTCGACCATGCGTGGGTCGCCGGTCTCACGGAGGATGGTGAATAGCCGATCGGTCATCTCCTTGCGGACGGCGGCATAGGCCGGATCCTCGGCAAGGTTATTCATCTCGTCGGGATCCTTGCGGAGGTCGTAGAGCTCGAACATCGGGCGGCGGCCGTAGAATTTTTCGAACTGCGCCGACCACTCGGGGGATTTACGTGCGCCGACGAACCAGGCCTTGGTCGGGCCCGCATCGTCGTCGGGCAGGGTCACGAAGGTCGTCTTGGCGACCTCGTCGAAGGTCGGCTCGTCCTTGCCGTCGAGGCGATAGGGATTCCCCAACGGCCAGCGCTCGGGCTTGAAGTTGACGATGAGGACGTGATCGAGCGTCCGGAGCGCGCGCTGCGGATAGGGCGTGAAATCAGGGCGAGCGATTTCGACGTGGCGCTCGCGGCCGGCCACGACCCAGGTGCGCGCCGGATCGACGAGTCCTTGGAGGTCCGACTGGAGTACGTTCCAGAGCGAACGTCCGGTCATCACCGCGGGCGGCTTCACGTTGCCGGCTTCGAGGAAGGTCGGCGCCAAGTCAGGCAGGCTGACCATGTCGTCGACGACGCGTCCGCCTCTGACGCCGGGACCGGAGACGATGAGCGAGACGCCAGTGCCGAATCCGTAGAGGTTACACTTACCGTGCGGGAAGCCGGGGGCGCCGTGGTCGCCGCTCACGGCGATCAGCGTCCGGGAGAGTTCGCCAGTTCTTTCGAGTTCCTTCAGCAGCACGCCCATCGCGGCGTCGAGGGCCTGAACTTCGCCGAGATAGTCAGCGAGGTCTTCGCGCACGACCGCTACGTCAGGCAGGAAGGCCGGTAGCTTGCCCTTGAGGGCATCCGGATCAATATCCCAGAGGCGCTTGCCGCTGCCACGCACCCAGGCGCGGTGGGTGGTAGTCGGCCCGAACCAGTAGGCAAAGGGCTGGCCGGCGGGCTTGGCCGCCAGCATTGCCTGGAAATTACCGCGGACTTCCTCGAGCAGCTTAGTGCGCGCGGCCTCGACCGTGGAACCTTTCTCCACGAGCTCGGTCGCGTTTTCGGAGAAGTTATTGAAGGCCCGACCGGCTTTTTCGAAGGCGTGTTTCTGTCCGCCGTACGGAGCATCGGCCGGAGAGCCGGGGCTCCAGACCTTGTAGGACTTGCCGAGGTGGTAGCCGGCGTCGCGCAACAGGAGCGGGTAAGTGGGAATCGTCTCATCCCAAACGGCACCCTGCAGGATGGCGCCGCGGCCAGTGCGCCAGAAATGCTGGCCGGACAGCAGGGAGCTGCGGCAGGGCGTGCAAGAAGGGGCGTTAACGTGGGCGTTACGGAAAAGCACTCCGGACTTCGCCAAGCGATCGAGATGAGGCGTCTTCAGGAGTCCGTTGAGTCCGGCGGTCCGCTCGTGTTCGCTGTAGATCCGGGCGAAGCGTCCCCAGTCATCAGCAAAGAAGAAGAGGATATTCGGGCGTTCCGGGGCCGAGAGGGCGAAGCCGGACGCGGCAAAGAGCAGGGCAGAAAGGTATCCGAAAATGTGTCTCATGGCGTCAGTTTAGGTAAAGATTGGAGGCGGGTGGTAAGGTCTTGAATTACCGACGCATGTCGGTCGGCCACGTTACGCAACTCCTCCGAGTCCTGGTCGTGATCGTAAAGTTCGGTCTGGCCGTCGCTCCACTGGGTAAAGCGCCAGCGGGCGGTGCGAACGCTCTGGCCGTGAAGCTTTGGGCCGCGTGTGACGAGGGTGAAGGCGGCGTCCTTGATGGTGGCGGCAGGGTTGGTCAGGATAGGGCGCAGGCTCGATCCGGCGGCGACGTGTGGCATCTTCAGGCCGCATAAGTCGGCGATTGTGGGATATACGTCGACGAACTCGGTCAGCGAGCGAGTCGTCTGTCCGCCTTTCATTCCGGGTGCCGCAATGATGAGCGGCGTACGGCAGCTGCGCTCAAACAGGGTGTTCTTATTCCACCACTGCCGCTCGCCCGTGTGGTAGCCGTGGTCGCCGACGAAGATGACGATGGTCTTATCCCAGAGCCTATTTTTGTCGAGCGCGTCCAGGACGCGGCCGAGTTGCGCGTCCATGTAGCTGGTGGCTGCACAGTAGGCGCGGAAAAGCTCCAGCCATTCCCGTGACGTGAACTTACCGAAAGCCGTGCCGTAGTCCCCGAAGCCTACGCTCTCCTTGCGCACGGGGGTGATGTCGGCGGGGTCGCGCCACGGCTGCAAGGTGCCAACCGGATAGAGTTCGAAGTATTTCTTAGGCGCGATGAAGGGGTCGTGCGGCTTCATGAAGCCACAGCCGATGAACCAAGGCTTGTCCCCGAGTTCTTCGATCTTCGCCACGGTGGCGGCGGCAATCTGGCCATCCGGCTGATCGTCATCCGTACCGTCCGCGGCCCCCCATACGCACCATTTCAAGGCTCCGTTGGTCACGTCCCGGCCTTCAATCATCTTACGTCCCGCCTTGGTGGCTTCAAAGGACTGTGCCGTTTGCCAGGAACGGCCGGTGTCCACCCAGCGTTGCCGCGCTGCCGCGTCCTTACCGCCGCCGAGGTGGTAAATCTTCCCGAAGGCATGAGCCTGCCAGCCGGATTCCTTGCAGAGCTGTGGCAGTGTGACGATGTCCGGCATCTTTTGTCGCAGAGGTATATCATTACCCACGATGCCCGTCTGCTCGGCACGCAAACCGGTCAGCATGCTACTACGGCTCGGGTTGCAGACGGGATACTGTACGTAAGCCCGCTCGAAGGTCGTTCCGCGGGAACGCAGCCGATCAAGATTCGGTGTCTTTACCGCCGCCTTCGTAAACGCTCCACCGAAGTCCCGCAGATCATCCGCCATGATGAGCAGGACATTGGGCTTGGTCTGGGCGAACCCAGTCAGGGGCAGAAGAAGGAGGGCGAGGAGGCGCATGGATCAGCGGGCGGGTTTGAGCGGGGCTGGCTCGAAGTCAGCTTTCTTGACCCAATTGGCGTCGAGGAGCTCGCCCTTCATGTAGCGGTCATAGAAGTTACGGCGGCGCACGTCGGAGTGCGGGAAGGCTTCGTATTCCGCTCCGCGACCGAGCGCGCGCAGGTCGCCCTGCAGTTTCAGTCCGGCCCACATCGTCGTGCGGAGTCGCTCCGTGTCGTCGGGGCGGGCGGACGCCAGGTTGGTGACGCAGTCGGGATCGGTCTTGAGGTCGTAGAGCTCGCGGCCGGGGCGCATCCCGAAGCAGAGTTCCCAGAACGGATTGGTGCCTTGCGTTCGTCGGGCTTGCAGGATGAAGGATTTCGTCGGGCTGGCGTCGGTGTCGAGGTAGCCTGTTTCCGGATTGCAAGCCGGCCAGCGGGAGGGTTCGGCGTTCTCGAGGTAGATGAGGCCGGCGGTGACGATGCCGCGCACCGGGTAGCCTTGGTCCTGCGGGCGACCGAGGTCGTTACGTTCGCGGCCGATCAGGGTGAAGTCGCGTCCGGGGAGCGGCTTGGCGCTGTCAGACTTGAAGACGTCGAAGAGGCTGCGGCCGGAGGTCGGCTGGAGGCCGGACTTATCCCACGACAGCCCAGCGGCCTCGAGGAAGGTCGGGGCGAGATCGGTGAAGCTAATGAACTCGCTGACCTTACGACCGGAGCGGGCGATGCCAGCTGGCCAGCGCACCGCGAAGGGCAGATGGTTGGCATCATCGTAGGTCGAGCCCTTCACGCGCGGGAAAGGCATCCCGTTGTCGGACGTGACGATGATGAGCGTTCGGTCGAGTTCGCCCCGGGCTTCCAGCTGTGCGAGGACCTTACCCAGCTGGGCATCCAGGTGTTCGATCTCCACCGCGTAATCAAGCATATCACCGCGCACCGTCGCGTTGTCGGGCCAGTATTTCGGGACCCGGTCGACGTCGGCGGGGCGCTTGCCGAAGCGGGCGTGGCTACCTTCTTCATAAGCACGGTGGGGTTCCTGGAAGCCGAGCCAGAAGAGCCAGGGCTTATCGGGCGAGGTCTCCTGCAGGAAGTCGGCGAAGTTGGCGGCGTAGTCGTTGTTGGCGATCGCTTCAGCGGGCGGAGCGGTTTTACGGCGAGCGAAGACCTTGCCCGACATCGACCGCGGCGAGTCGTCGGCCTTGAGCGATAGCCCGGGACCCCAGACCTTGCCGGTCGAAGCATAGAAGTAGCCGGCTTTATCGAGTGCTTCGGGTAGGATACCGATTTCCGGTGGGAATACGCATTGATGGTTCGCGGCGGCGCCGAGCAGCCACGGATGGCGGCCGGTCATGATCGCGGAGCGCGAAGGCGCGCACTTGGCGGTGGGCGTATAGGCGTTGAGGAACAAGAGGCCCTCCTTCGCGATGCGATCGAAGGTTGGGGTCTTGACCCAGGGACAGCCGTAGGCGCCTGCATGGCCCTTGCCCCAGTCGTCGGCGATGACGAACAGGATGTTGGGGCGGGTCGGTTCGGCAGCGGCGAGGCTGGCAAAGGTGGCGCACAGGGTGGCGAAGAGCAGAGTGGGGCGCATGGCTCGGGGTTAGCCCTACTAAGCCCGGCGGACGACGGCATGCAACGCCTCAGCCACTGGGCCAAAGAAAAGGCCGGGCGACTTACGTCGTCCGGCCTTCGCGGGAGCCTATCGCGAGAGGCTTATTTCTTGGCAGGGGCGTCGGCCTTCTTGGCCGGAGCCTTCTTGCCACCCTTCGCGGCCGGCTTCGGGGCCGGGGCGAAGTCGCGGATCTTCACATTACGGAACCAGACTTCGTCGCCGTGTTCCTGCAGGAGGATGTGGCCGTCGGCCCACTCGCCGAAGCTCTTGCCGTACTTGGGGTCGGCATACTTCGACTTTGCGACGAGGTCGCGGAATTCCGCGGTGTTGCGATCGTAGGAGATCACGAGGGAGCCGTTGAGCCAGTGTTCGACCTTGGTGCCCTTGGCGATGACGTAAGCGTTATTCCAGTCGCCGATGCGGTTGGCGCGCTTGTTCGTGGCGGTCTTCAGGTCGTAGAGCGAGGAGACCGTGCGGTTGCCGTCGCGGCCGAGCTTGGCGTCCGGGTGGACGGCGTCGTCGAGCATCTGGAACTCCAGGCCGAAGGCTGAGCCAGCGCCCTGGTTGAGATTCGGCTGCACGAAGTACTTCAGGCCGCTGTTCGCGCCCTTGGTCAGGCGGAAATCGACGGAGACTTCGAACTCTTTGAAGCGTTCGATCGTGATGATGTCGCCGGCATTGGCGGATTCCTTGCCGTCACCCTTGGCGACATGAAGCATACCCTTTTCGACGGACCAACCGGCCGTGGGGAAGTCTGGGCCCTTGGCGGAGCGCCAGCCCTTGCTGGAGCGGCCGTCGAAGAGGAGCTTCCAGCCGTCGGCCTTCTCGGACTCGGTCAGGCTGTTATCAGGGATCTTCGTGAGGGAGATGTTGCGCCACTCGACCGTGGTGCCCGCCTTGGCGGCGTCCTTGCCAATGCCATGGACCTGGAAGGCGATGAAGCCGGTCTTGTAGCCGTCGTCACGGACGTCGACGCGCTGCACGCCGTTGAGCCATGTGCGGATACGCGTGCCGTTGGCTTCGACCTTCACGTGGTTCCATTCGCCGATCTTGGAGATCTCGCGGCCTTGCTTGGAGAAGGCCAAGGCGTCGCCGCCGCCGAAACCGGGGAAGATCCAGCCGCGACGGCCTTCTTCGTAGAGGCCGGCGGACCACATGCGGGCCTCGGTGGCGTCCTTCTTCACATTCTTCGGATCGGTATCGATCTCGGCCTGGTAGCCGTGGACGCGTCCGACCGGTACCTTGGCAGGCTTACCGTCGCCACCCTTGTAGATGACTTCCTTGGCTTCGGAGCGGCTGCGGAACTGCACTCCGGAGTTCAGGCGAGGGTCGTTCTTGAAGTCATACTCCAGGACGAAGTTCGCGTAGTCCTTGTCGGTGGCGAGGAAGGTGTTCGGCGTGTTGAGGGTGGAGGTGCCGACGAGGTTGCCCTCAGGGCTGACTGCGTAGGAGGCTTCGCCGCCGAGCTTCTTGAAGCCCGTGAGGTCCTTGCCGTTGAAGATCTCGACCTTGTTGGGGTTACCCTTCGGCGCGCCCGGGGCGGCCTTGGAGGCGGTGGTCTGGGCGTCGTTGGCGCAACCGACGATGAGGAGGGCGGCAGCCGTGAGGCTCAGGAGGAGCAGATTCTTTTTCATGGTACGTGTGATTTGGTTTAGAGATGAAAAAGCGGAGCGGCCTTGCGACCGCTCCGCTTCGTCGGAGGAGCTTAGAACGTGGTCGGGATTTCGAAGCCCTTGCGGCCGGTGCGCTTGGCCACGAGGTCGCGATTGGCGGCCTCGGCGTTGGCGCCGGTGAAGAGTTCGGTCTTCGTGTCCTGGGTGAGCGGAGCGCCGAGGACGGCCTTGGCTTCATCGAGGTTCACGCCGTTACGGCCGAGGTGTTCGGCCATGCGACCGAAGGCTTCGGAGAGGCCGGAGCTGGCCTTGAGCGCATCCTTGATTTCGCCAGCGCTCTTCTTCGCGCCGAGGCGGAAGGAGATGTTGGCGGAGTGGACGAGGGCGGTCGAGAGGTGGCAGTCGCGGACCGGGGAGTTGATGTCGCTGGAGGAACCCTTCCGGATACCAGCAACCCAGTTGGCATGGTGGCCGGAGGCGCCGCCGGTGAGGTCAACCGCGTCGACGGTCTTGCCGTAGGACTTGATGAGCTTACCAGAGAGGTCGTAGGCCTGAGCGGAGTTGTAGTCTGGGACGACAATGGTGGCGTTCTCGCACTCGACGATGATACCGATCTCTGGCGACTTGGCCGACTTCTCGGTCGGGTTGTTCTCCTTGAACTTACCGAACTTGTTCATTGGTCCGTCCATCTTGCCGTCGGAGGTCAGACCGTAGACTTCGGTGATGAGCGGGGCGGCGGCGTAGTTATGGATCGAGATGAAGGTGTTCGGAGTTTCGGCGCAATCGACGTAGCCGAAGCGACCGCCGACGGAGACGACCTCTGGGGAGACTTCTTGCGTGTTAAGGAACCAGCGGGCGATGTCGATTTCGTGAATCGCCTGGTTGCAAAGGTCGCCACCGCCGTAGTTCCAGAACCAGTGCCAATCATAGTGGACGGCCCCTTGGCTTCCGGTTTCTTGGACCTTATTGGTCTGGTTGCCACGGATGGATTCCTGAATGTCAGCCGGGCCGTTCCAGAGGTCGTAATCGATTTCAGAGGAGATCTCGTTCTTCTTGGCCGGGCCGATCGACTTGCGGCGCTTGTAGCAGATGGCGCGCGAGACCTTCACCTTGCCGTACTTGCCGGCGTGCACGTCCTTGATGGCGGCGCGGATGCCGACTCCGGAGCGGCTCTGGGTGCCGGCCTGGACAATCAGCTTCGAGAAATGGTTCGAGGCGGCGACGAGCTGCTGGCCTTCGAAGATGTTATGCGAGAGGGGCTTCTCGATGTAGAGATGCTTACCTGCCTGGAGCGACCAGATGCCCTGGATGGCGTGCTGGTGGTTCGGCGAGGCGATGGAGACGGCGTCGATGTCTTTATCTTCGAGCATCTTTCGCATGTCGGTGTAGCCCTTGGCGCCGGGGTTGGCCTTCAGGCCCTTGGCGACGACCTTAGAGTCGACGTCGCAGAGGGCGACGATGCGGACGCCCTTGATCTTCTTGAGATCTTCGATGTGATTCAGACCGCGGCTACGGAAGCCGACGACGGCGACACGGAGGTCACCGTTGGCGCCAGCGGACTGGGCATAGGTCTGGGCGCTGAGTCCCGCCACGGCGGCAGCCAGGGCGGAGTTCTTGATGAACGTACGACGATTGAGGTGGGACATAGATATGACTGGGGGTGAAGGGTGAGCATATTGAGATGCCCGTTGAGTCGAGAATGTTCCTAGGCACGGCCTAACCGAATAACGGTAATGAAGGCTGCGCCTTAGGGCCAGGGCTTGGGCCAGGGCTAATCCTAGATGCCTAATAACCTAATTATCAGTTATTTAGGTATCAGGTTAAATCACCTAGCCCTTGCCCTGGCCCTGTCTCTAGCCCCCGTTCAGCCTACTTAACCGTCCGAATATACTCCCGGATGGCCTCGAACTGGGCTGGTCCTTTGCCTTCGTAGGGGTCGGAGAGCTGGGTCATGCCTTCAGGGTCGGCGTACTTGGGCATCTTGGTGTCTGGATCGATGCGCGTCGGGGCGAGAGTCCAGCGGTGGAAGTAGCCTTTGCGGAGGCGTTCGGCGGACTGCGCGAAGTTAATGGCGGGAGCCTCGAAGACAGCCGTCGCTTCCGTGTCACCGACGGCGTGGCAGGTGATGCAGTTGAAGCCCCCGGCGTCACCGATGAGTTTCTCACCGTTAGCGATTTTCTCAGCGTCGCCGGCCGGCTCGGCGGCTTCGTTTTGCGGCAGACCGTGCTGATGATTCATGCCAAGCGCGAGGCCGTCGGCGTAGTGGGCGAAAGCAGGCATCTGGCCGATGAGCCAAGGGCGTGGTTTGTACTCGATCTGTCCGGCGATGAACTTGCTCATCCAGTCGTGACGGAGTTTCTCACCGAGCCAGGTGAGCGACGGAATTGGCGCGTCGTGCACCGGTTCGCCTTCGACGTGCTCTTTCGGCGGGAGGGCATCGCGAAGCTTCTTCGCTTCGCCGTCGACCTTGGTCCACGTGCTTAAAGTGGCGTCGCGTGAATGGCAGGCGACGCAGTTGAGGTTCTTGAGCTGGCGTTCGGCAAACTCAGCTGGGGTGTCTTGCTTGAGCGAGGCAAGGTCGGTCGCAAGGAAGGCCTTGAGAGAGGCACGCTGCGTGATCGTCAGGGCGAAATCTGGTGCCGTCGCGCGGGCCTTGTCGTCGTGGCTCAGACAGCCCTTGTCGCCGGCCTTGAGCACGGTTGCGAGCGTGGGCTGAGTCGTGGCGGGCATACCGGCGTGGCAATTGAGGCAACCCGCGCTGACGAGCAGGGTGGCGCCGCGGGTGGCGTCGCCAGCAAGGGCCTTGCGCTTGATGATGCGTGAATTCGCGAGCAGGTAGGCCGCGAGCTGCGTGGCTTCCTCTTCTTCTAGGCGGAAGTGCGGCATGCGCGTGGCTGGATAGTGCTTAGCCGGATCCTGCAGGTATTCCACGAGCGCGGCGGCATGCCACTTATCGTTCACGTGGCCGAGAGGCACGCGGTCCTGAGTGTCTTTGCCCTCGGCGTCGGGGCGTTGGTGGCAGGCGACGCATCCCAAGTTAGCGAAAAGGGCGCCGCCTTGCGGGGCGAGCTTGAGATCGATGGCGCCTACCTTGGGTGTGGCTCCTTGCGTGAGCATGGCCGCGAGGTCAGCGGATTTCTGGTTGGCATCGGCACCGGTGAAGACCTTGGGCATCAACGAGTGCGGACGGATGGAGTGCGGGTCGCGGATCCAATCGACGAGGAAGTCCTTCTTGAATTTCGTGCCGAGCTCGGAGAGGAGCGGGGCGATCTGGCCGTGTTCCGGCATGCCGGTGCCTTTGGTGGGCAGCAGGGCGGGGTCTGCGTGGCAAGCGGCACAGTTCATCTGCGCGAAGAGCAGGCGGCCTTCGCGGCGCTGCGTGGCGCTGTCGAGTTCCTTGTCAGCCGGATGTGTCAGCAGTGCGGGCGGGACGGGCTCGAGCGGGAAATCTTTCGAAGCCCAGCTGAGACGGACGAAGGTGTCTCCCTTATCGGCGCTGGTGATTTCGGCGACGATGCGGTTGGCGCCTTTGTTGAGCTGGACCGTCTTGATGCCAGGACCATCGAGGAGTGGCTGGCCATTGAGGCTTAGCTTAAATTTCCCAGACGATTCCGCGCTGAGCTTGAAGGTGCCGCGCAAGGGCGACTGGAGGTCGCCTTCCCACTTCGCCATGAACGGACCAGCGGCGAGGAAAGGGGTGGGGGCTTGACCGGCGGGAACGTAGAGGGCGAGCAGGCGCTCGGAGCGCACGTCGGTCTTCCCAGCAGAGGTGAACGTCACCTTGAGTCCGGGCAGGTCCTGCGCGGAGAGGGTGGTCGCGATGGTTGCGGCAAGCAGGCAAAGGAGGCGGCTGAGAAGCATGGCGGCGGGACGCCTCTTAATGAGAGACATTCCCGCCATCAGGCAAGCCCCCAACAAAAAGGCCCGGCGTGAACCGGGCCTTTCGAAGTGAGGGATTCGCCTTAGCTTACTTGGCGAACGAGCGGTAGTCTTCGCCTTCCTTCTCCGGGACGACGTTGATCGTGTGGGCGATATCGTCCGGCACGCGCGAACCGTCGACGGCCTTCACGTTCATCTTGATACGCATCTGCATGACTGGCACGAGGCCGGCCACTTCGAGGAAGACTGACTTACCGTCATCGGCGAGCTTGACGGACTGAATCGCGACTTGGTCGGAACCCTTTTCCTCGGGCTTGCTGACTTTATAGGTGTCGGAGCCATAAGCGCCGGACCAGAGGTAGTTATACTGCTCGATGGCCCAGTTCTGAGGGTCGGAGGCGGACTTCTTATCGAGCGCTCCGGTGAAGCGGATCGTGATACCCTTCTTCGAGACGTGGAGGGCTTCCTGCATCGTCACGGACTTGCCGGTGTAGCGGACGCGTTGGATTGCACCGTCCTTGACGCCGTTGGTCTGCCAGCCCTTGAGGCCGGCGACGTAGAGCTGGCCGTCCGTGGGGCTGAAGCGCGCGCGCATCAGGCCGGTGGCGAATTTAAGCGGGAACTTCACCACGCCGCCCTGAGGGACGTCGCCCACGCCATTTGCCCTTATTGGCGGGCACCCAGATTTGGCCGCCGTTGGAGTTGTCGACGTCAAACGGTACCCAGCAGAGGTGCGGGTTCTCGAGCTTCGTCGGTGCTGGGGTGCGGTGCGAGAGGTCGGGCACTTCGATGAACTCACCGGGCTTGGAGAAGTGGATGTAGTCGACGGGGACCCAGGTGCCCTGGTTGTCACCGTTGGAGATCTCGCCGTTAGGGCCGACGCCCATGCCGTTCGGGGCGCGGATGCCGGTGGCGTAGACCTCGAACTTCTGGCCGTCAGGCGAGACCTTGAAGATGCAACCATGGTGGTCGCTGAGGGGACCCCAGCCGCGGCCTCCCGGATTCACGGGTCCGCCCTTGAGGAAGTAGAAGTTGCCCTGCGAGTCGGTCTGGAGGTCGAACGTGAACTCGTGGAAGTTCGAGGTGACCTGAACGTCGTTGTTGAAGTTCTGGTAGAAGTCGGCTTCGCCGTCCTTGTTGAAGTCGTGCAAGAGCGTGATCTGGTCGCGACCGAGGACGTAGATCTTCTCATCGACAATCTTCAGGCCGAGGCCGTGGAAGATACCAGTGGCGTAGCGATGCCAGGTGATCTTGCTGAGTTTGTCGTCGGCGAACTTGCCGACCCAGACGTCGCCGCTCCAGGTGGAGAAGGCGATGCGACCGTCCTTGAAGAAGTCGATGCCGCCGACGCGAATCCACGAGCCGAACGGGTTCTCGGCGGGCACGGTGACGGTGTCGACGACGTACGGGGCGGCGAGGAGCTCGGTGAGTTGATCCTTGAGGGACTGTTTCTGGGCAGAGTCCTGTTCGCCTTCGATGCGGGACTTGAGCGAGTCGATTTGCTTGGTCTGATCGGTCTCACCGAGCACGCCTTCGGTCACGACGTCTTGGGTCCAGTGGGCGGGGCCACCCTGGGTGAAGGCGCGGAGGTCAGTCGCGGCGGCGACCCTGGAGGGCACTTTGCGCAGCACGTCGCCGGCATTGATGGCGCCGTGGGCGAACGAGACCTTGAAGGAGGTGCCGGCGGCGACCTTGGTGAGCTTGAGCGACAGGAAGTTACCCTTGTTGCTGAGGATTGAGCCTGCCGGCAGGCCATTGACGGTCACGGTGGTGAGTTCGTCGGCGGGCTTCACGATGGCCGGAGCGTTCTTGGCGACCTTGGTTTTGGCCTTCGTGTCTGCCTTCTTGCTGGGAGCTCCTGCGGGCGGTAACGGAATCTCGACGCGCACGATGGCGTTGGCGCCGTCGGCGAGGTCGACCTTGCCGCCGTAGGGGAGGTCAAGGAGGCGGACGGACGAATCGAGTTCGCCTTTCACGACGGTGAAGGAGCGGGAGAGCACGAAGACATCGCCGACTTTTTCCATCTCCGCGGATTCAAGCACTTCGGCGGATCCGACGGTGTAGGCGAAGACGACGCGGTCGCCGTGGAGGTAGAGGCCCTGATACTTGGCATGCTCGCGCGGGAGCGGGCCGAGGGGAATCTTGGCCATCACGCCTTCGGGTCCTTTGGGTAGGGTGCGGGTCTCGTTAAAGGTACCGTTGAAGCTCCAGCCAGGGCCAGGGTTCGTCTCGAAGAAGACTTTGGCGCCGACCGCGGGGCCGGGGTTAGGGCCGTGCTTGCCATCGAAGGCGACTCCCTTGGTCTGCATCCATCCACCGGTCCAAGCGCCCGCGCCACGGAGAGTTTCGGTGTCGAATGCGTAACCGGCTTCGCGGTTGCCGAGGTTCACCAGCACTGCCTTGTTGGCCGCGCAGCCCTTCATCTCGAAGGGACTCTTGCCTTGAGTGTTGTCGATCGAGGCCGAGAGGAAGCGCCCGTAGTCCATCGCTTCCCACTTGGCGGCGGGCTTGGCGTCGGGCTTCTTGGGCGCGTCTTGGGCGAGGCCGGTCACGGCCGCCAGCGCGAGCGCCAGGGACAGGGAGGTGCGGGTCAGGGATGTCATGTGATGGGAAATGGGAGGTGTGCGGGGTAGGGGGCAGAATTGATGAAACCGCCCCCCGCTGTCCACCGTATTGAGGGCCCTTTAGGCCCTAATTGAACGGTTGAATTGTTGGCCGGGAGGGACGATAGATTGTGACCTGCGATTTTCTATCGGGTTCCTTGATTTGGCCCCTTCTATTCAACCGGCCAACAGTTCAATTGAGCAACCGCCTAGTATTCAGCTTGGCCACGTCAGGCCTTGGTCGAGAGACCGCGCAGCCACGCGATCCATCCCGCGGGCAGGCCGCGGGCGAGTGCGCCGCGCACGATCTTCTCGTGGTAAAGCTTCGAGGGTAGGTGCGGGCCGGTGGGGTCGACGACCTTGTAGGCTTGGCAGTCGAGCGGGCAGTCTTCGAGGCCGGCTTCGAGCACGGTCATCTTAATGCGCTTATAGGCCGAGCCTTCAGCGTCATCCATGCGCTTCCAGTCGTCGGCCGTCATCTCATAGACCGCGCCCCAGACGCCAGGAGTATCCTGATCTTCCAAGACGTCGGCCGAACCGCCGCCCCAAGTCGAGCTGGGGTGCGTGAAAGCCAAACGATGCTTAGGCAGGAAAGCCTTGCCGCGGTAGCTGGAGCCAGGGCAACGGCGCTCCATCTGGGTGGAGTCCAGATTTGATCCGTAGGCGAAGTAGTACCGGCTCATGCGAAGGGAAGTGAACTTTGCTCATCTCGGGCAGAGATGCAAACGGATAGGGAGACCTGTGAATAGAGTATCGAGTATCGAGTATGGGTTACGAAGCAGGGGTGCGGCGCCAGCCGTTCCAGACCCCGATACTCGATACTCCAGACCCGATACTCTCTTTTACCGCGCAATATCATTCCGACCCAGGACGGTGATACCGTGGCTGGAAAGAACGGAGGCGGCGAGTTCCTGTGCTTCGGTGCGGACGACGAGACCGTAGCGTCCGTTCGGGCGGAAGAGGAAAGGGTAGACGTAATGAATATTGATCTCGGCCTTGAGTAGCACGCCGGTGACGTCCTTGAGCTGGGCTTCCGACTGGAGCTCGATGGCGACGACGGGGACGTCATCGTGCGCAAAGTGGTGCTCGTCGAGGATCTGTTCGGCCCGCTCGGGGTAATCGACGACGATACGGATGATCGTGGAGTCGGTCGTGTCCACCAGGCAAAGCGCCATGATGTGGACGTCGGCTCCCGCGAGGGACTCGATCATTTCGTTAAGTCGCCCCACCTTGTTTTCGACAAAAATGGAGAACTGGCGGACTGGTCCGAGGTCAGGTTGCTGGGAAATATCGGCGGCCATCTAAAACCATTATGACAATCCGGATGCGTTTCTCCAGCCCCATCTGAGCAGTTCCACCCCTTTACCTTGACATACATCTTCGTATACGGATACGAAGATATGTATGTTAAGCATCCTCGCAATCTTCCTCGCTCAAGCGCCCACCCGTCTGCCTGAGACCGTCGTGATCGAAACTCGGCAAGCTATCCCGTTAGCTGACGCCTCGCCTTCGGTCAGTCGCCTCGATGTCACGGCCGCGACGGAATCCGGCTTGACGACGCTGACCGGCCTCTTGGGCGGTGCCCCGGGCGTCTACGCGACCGAGCAGTCAGGCGAAGGCTCCGTGGGTTCTCTCTTCCTCCGTGGCACGAATTCAAGCCAGACGGCGGTGCTCCTGGATGGTCGTCGCCTCCCGCAGGGCTTTTCCAGTTCCTACGAGATCGGACGCTACCGCATCTTCGGTCTCTCCTCGGTGGAAATCCTCCGTGGTCCGTCCTCCTCGCTCTATGGCGCCAACGCCCTCGGCGGCGTGATCGACTTGCGTCAGCAATCACCCCTCAGCGCCAAGGCTGGCTCGACGCTTGTCGCCGAAGGGGGTTCCTATGGACGCGGTTCGTTGGGGCTCGCCTTTCTTTCGAACAACGCCGCCGGCGCGCAGGCGGCGACGCATGGCACGGCCATCAGTCTCTCGGCCTCGCACGACGACGGTTGGCGTCCGAACGGTGACCGTGATGCGCTGAGCACCTATCTCAAGCACGAGTGGCGTTTATCGCCCAACCTAGTCTTCGACCTCGTTGGCTCGGCGGATCATGGCAAAGCTGGCCTGCCTGGGCAGGATGTCGGCGGTGCCGCGAGTCTCACGGATTGGCAGCGCGACAGTGGCTGGCTGCTGTCGCCTGGCCTACGCTTTCAGGATGCGAATACGGATGCCACCGTCTTCTGGTCCCGCGCCGGTAGCGCGATCTCCAGTGTCACAGCGCCCTACGCCAACCGTTACCTGCTGGATCGCGATGAACTGACGGTTTTCGTCGACCGCAAGGTGCGCGCCGACCTTAGCCTTGGCCTCGGCCTCACCTATGAACGGTCAACCTTCGAACAGTTTGACGTGACCACGAACAGCCAGACCTGGGCGGATACGCATGAGAGCCTCGGTGTCTGGACGCGTGCCGATTGGCAGGTGACCGCTACCGACCGCGTCCGTGCTTCCGTCCGCGACGATCGCTTCACCGATTTCGCGGGTAAGACCACCGGAGATCTTTCCTATTCGCATCGCTTCAGTAAGGAGCTGCTGGCACATGCGAAAATTGGTACCGCTTACCGTGCCCCCGCCGCCAACGACCTCGCCTACGGCACGCAGGGCGGCCTTCCGCTTCGTCCGGAAAGTAATACCGGCACCGAAATCGGCCTGCGTCATGATAACGCCGTACCTGGCGCGCTATCGTGGACGCTCGTCGCCTTCCGGAATGAACTTACCGACCTCATCGATTATAATTCGAGCTATGAGACCTATAACATCGCGAAGGCCCGCACTCAAGGACTCGAGGCTGGCCTTGAGACGCGTCCCGCCAAAGGAGTGCGCATCTTCGGTGCAACCACCTGGCTCGACAGCGAGATCTGCTCCGCCGGCTATTCTGGTACCGGGGTGGCTGGGGACAAGCTACTGCGTCGCCCCACGCTTACGCTCACGCTCGGCGTGGAAGTAATCCCGAATGATGACTGGACCTTTGGGATCTCCGCTGCGCACCTCCGCGGACGTGACGATTACGTTTTCGAACCCTTCCCCTCGCCCGGCTACCGCGTTAGCCTGCCTGACGCTACCTTCGTGCGCGTCTGGCTTCGCCGAATTCTTTCTGACAAGACCGAGATCTCCCTCCGCATCGAGAACCTCTTCGGCGAAGACGCTCCCCCTGCCGCCCTCGGTTTCGGCGCGCAGCCCCGTTCGGCGTATGTGGGTTTGACGCGTAAGTTCTGACGAACTTGCGCGTGGGGTAACTGCCCCCACGAAGTAAGCTTTGCTTACTGCGCTTACTTCGTCGGTAGCTTCCCGAACTCAATCACCGGCTCTTTGCCCGCCGGCACCGCGAGCACGACGCCGCGTTTACCATCGACACTCGAGTAACCGCCGGTGATCAGCGACACGGAATTACCTTCGACAGCGTGGCTGAAGTCTTTGCGGCCGAGCTCCGACGTGGCGCTGGTCTTGGCTTCTTTGAGCGCAATCCATTTACCGGCGGCGTTGCGGATCCAGAGATTCGAATGGAGTAGAGGCCGTCGAGTTTGGCCGCGGTCTTCGGACGACGGAACGACGTCAGGAAGCGCCACTGTCCGGTCTCGGCGAGCTTCACCCAGGCGGAGAAGATCGCGGCATCGCCGTCAGCTTTCACGCCAAGCAGGAATGAATAGGTCGTATTGTCCATCCAGGAGTAATCGAGATGGCTATGACCGCCTGAGCCTTCGTGGTCGAAGGCCGAGGCGACGACGTCCTGGCCCTTGGCGATCGTGGTCACGACGAGGTCGCGCAACTCTTCGGCGCTGACCTTCTTGGCGTCGTTCTTCACGTAGCCGTTGTCCCAGAGCGAGTAGATGAACACCCGATCCTTGGCCTCGGTGCCGGCCGTCTTGCGTTGGTAGCCGAAGTAGCCGTGGCCAAAGCCCAGTACGCAGTTATAGGTCGTGGGCGGGCCGGGCAGAGACTTCGATTCGGCGTAGGCCCAGAGGGCAGTCTCACCCTTGGGCACGGGGTAGCCGAAGTGCACTGACTGCGCATTGCCGTTCGGGAGCGCCCAGATTTCCGGATTGGTCGCACCGTTGAGCAGGAGTCCGTTGAGCGTCACGCTGCCTGCGGCTTGTTGCGGCTCAAGGGCGACCAGATAAGTGCCGGCGGCAGGGAAGGTGAGGGCAATCTCCTTGGAGAGCGCGGGCTTACCGGTGCCCACCAGTTCGACGGCGACCTTGGCCGTTTTCTTGAGGGCATCCAGCTTGAGGTTATCGACTGCATGCGCGGCTAACGTGGCCGTGGCACCTTTGTTCGCCGTGAAGCGGACGGAGAGTTTCTTCACGCCCAGTTTTTCGACGACGACGGGGATGAGCAAGCGTCCGCCGGCTTTCTGGATCGTGGCTGCACCGACGCCGCTGCGATCACCGACGGAGATTTCCGGCGATTCGGTGTAGGCGGTCTTGAGGTGGAGGAGCGGCACTGCGGTCGCTTTGGCCTTCGCGTTCGCCGCGCAGGTGAAG
>JBEEKW010000035.1:0-19758 GCA_041168485.1 Verrucomicrobiota bacterium | reverse complement strand
AGCGAGCAGCTCATTCCAATCGGTTCACTGTTGATACGCGAGGAAACCAAAACGACTCAGGCAGCGCAGCTTCGCGCAGTCCGGGCTGAAAAAGAACTTAAAGATGCACGGCTCAAATGGGCGAAGACCCAAGAGCGCATGGCTTCCGAAGCACAACGGGCGAAGGCGAAGGCTGCTGAACAAGCCTTAGGTTCAGCAGACAAAACCGCTCGTGCGGAAGTCGAAGCAGTCCAACTGAAGCTAGATGCCGAGATAAAGGCACATGAGGGCGCTAAGGCCAAACTGACCATTGCTCAGGCACGCCTTAAGGAAATCGAAGACCAGGGTGGCGCCACGCCGGAGCGTGTTGAAGAGATCCGTAAAGAAATCCAACGCTCGGCCGATCAGCGGATCGAAGACGAGCTCTCGATTGCGGTCCGACCTTGGTTGGTGAAGATGCTTGAGACGGAGAAGGCCCAGGGTCACTTCAAGGCGACTCAATCGCTCTCATCCCAGGCGCTTGCCCATGCGAAGGCGGAGGTAGCAGCCTCGGACATCATCGTCAATTGGGAGCAGGATCGAGAACGCGCACTTAAGGCGCTAGAGATAGAGATGACCGAGCTGGACAGCCTAATGATTCGCATCGTTAAGCCTTCTCCGGAGCTTTCAAAGATGCACAGCGAGCTACTGCAGGCTATGTTGACCTGCCGAAAGCAGCTAAACCCGACCAAGCCCCTCGGAGAAGTCGCCAAGGCGCTCATCGCAGGCCTTAAGAAGGTTAAAGATGAAGAGCTCGGGGATGCCGCCTATGCCGTGCGCAAGCTTGCGGAAAAGGGAGTCTTTCTTGGCCTGGAAGCCGAGACTTTGCTCAAGATCGTGGATGGAGAGAAGCAGGCCCGCTACGACCTTGTTCACTTCAAGAAGTCGGTTCAGGGCCGGATGATCCAGCGACTCCATGCCGGCGAGCACGTCGATATTCTCATCGACGGCTACAACTACATGTTCACCGCGATTCAGCATTTCGGGGATAAGCTGAAGTTGAATAGGAATGCCGATGGCGATGCCGTTTTCGGAGAGGCGGGACGCGCCAAGCTTAACACATTACTTTTACCAGTCGCGGCGAAATTCCCCAATCTCGATTTGCATGTGTTTTATGACGGCCTCGTGAAAGAAAACCGCCGACCTCATGCCCGAATCTCGCTATGGGAGCCGACCTATCAACGCTCCGGTAAGGGTCAGGCCGATGCGGAAATAGCCCACGTCGGCCTCAAGCGTATTCGTAAGGGCTCCATGGCTGTCGTCGTCTCTAACGACAAAGTCGTTCAGCGTTATGCTGATCACTACCTGAGCGTCCGGCTCTTTTCGGATTTTATCGCTAACCACTAAATCAAATACCATGTCCCTCTGTCCTCGAAGGATTTGCATCATCGGCCCACGTGGGGTCGGTAAATCGCATGCAGTTCGTGAACTACTGCCCGAACTCAAGAACTGCGTCCATGTAGTTGGCTCGGATCTACTTAAGGCAGAGCTTGGGAAGCATGGCTTGTCGTCTATGGAAGGCTTGGATGATGTCACCAAGGACGTGCTTCGGCAGTTTGCTTCAGAGGAAATGGTCAAACTCGCCAGTAAGGGCTGCGATATCTTCATTTGCGAGGGACATGCCGCCCTTCTGCCAGCCCGTTCATTAGGAAGAGCCGAGAAGGCATGGCGTAAGGTGCAGGTATGGCTTGGTAAGCGAGACAGTGTCTATGACGTCAGCGTTGGCTTCACCGAATTGGATAAAGCGTTCTTTAATGAGGTTATCCTCGTGGAGGCAGACCCTGAGGTCATACAGGAGCGGCGACTAGCCGACAAAGATAAGCAAAGAGCTCTCGATATGGATTCTATCTGCGCGGACATGGAGGCAGAGCGAAGTAAGGCAGCTGAGATTTGCCGTGAGAGCGGGGCCGCCCTTCGTGTCGTAGATGCGAACATTCCCAGCCTGACGAAGGCAACCCTCCGAGGACTTCTTACGGCTAGCGACTGTACCATCGAAACAGCCCCCATGTTTCATCAGCGTATGATCAGGGAGGCTGCCATCCGGCTTCCAGCTCCAGCTGCAGGTCAGCCGATTTTCCTGTTTGATGCTGACAATACCTTGGGGCCCCATGACGCCAGCCAGATCATCCTCAAGGTCATCGGCAACGGGCTTTATAAGCGCATGAAGGATAATTTCAAACGCGGGTATAGTCATTATTCCTTCCTGATGCACCGCCATATCCACCAGCGTGCCGGAGAGCGATTTGATGCGCATGTCCAAGGTCTGGGAGGCATGATTACGCTTTATGATGGCGTAGCCGACTGCCTTCGGGATGCCTTGTCCAGGGGACCAGTTGTCGTGCTGACCGCGGGCATCCCAGAGGTTTGGCGTATTGCACTTAGGAAGCACGGGCTACCAGTCGGAAACGCCACTGCTGATGGTATCGTGGTTCACGGGCTCGTGGATGGTGATGCAGGGCTTGTGATGGACGAGCAGGGCAAGGAAACCTTTGCCAGAGCTGTGAAAGAAAGAGGATATTACGTTGTTGCTGCAGGAGATAGTCAGATTGACACCGGCATGCTGAGGATAGCCGACGCTGCTTTCGTCGTGGCGCGCGACTTTGCCGAGTATGAACCCAAGATTTCCAAACGTCCTGAGCACAAAAGGACAAAGAAATCGAGGCGTTTTGAAAATATCAAGAACGAGAGGCTCTTCATACTTATGGCCGGCCACCCACGTGTATTCCAGATACCTTCATACGGCGCCACAATGGCGATAGGCGGACCGCAGCTATCCTCATTTGGAAACCTAGTGAACGACGCGCTCCGAGCCGATTACGTCAAGAAGCCGCCAGCTGATGTATACGCGGATTACTTTCCGCGCTTTTTAGAGTGGATTCAAAACCTTCCCGAGCACCCTAAGAATAAGAAAGCCAAGGATGCCAAATAATCTTCGCCACTTCACCGACGTGCCAGCCTGCCGCTTGCTGGCGGATCGGACTCGCCGTTCCGACCTGGACACGCGCGACTACTCCGAGGCCTACTCCGACCTCGGGCGTTTTCTGGCTTATCAGGTCCTAGAGCAGTTCGAGCTGGAAGAGTGTCAGATCCAGCACTGCGAAGGCCCTCGTCCGGGTGTCCGGATCCGTGACGAAGAGCGAATCGGCATCGTCTGCCTAATGCGTGCGGGGCTGTATCTCGCACACGGCTGTCGCTCCGTTCTTCGTCGCTCGCCGCTGCATCTATTCTCTCCTGAGCGTGACAAGGGTCTCAGCCCCAAGGAGCTAGATGAGCTCGCTGGAAGTCGCCTGGATACGCTACTAATCGTAGATTCGGTGGTTAACACGGGTAAAACTATCCGGCCCATTTTTGCCCAAGCCAAGTCCATCGGTATCAAGAAGGTCATCGTCATGGCAGGGGTTTCGCCGGTCGCACAGGGTGCTTCGATTGCCGAGGATCATCACGACGTCCTATTCTACTTTGCGCGGCTATCCCATAACTCGTATGTCGGCAAGGGCGGCACGGACACCGGCAATCGCCTCTTCGGTACGCCCGACAGGGCTTAACCCACCGGCAGGGGGAAGTGCAGGATCTTGAGGGAGATCTTGGACTGGTCCTTGGGGTCGATGGTACAACCTTGGGGTCAGGCCGTTACTAAATCGCCCTGATACCCCCCGGCGCAATCCTTCGTCTTTAGTATCAGCACCTAACGAGTAACGGCCTGATCCCTTGGTCGGCCTTTCTTTAGATAGGCGTTTCGCCGCCTGCGACGGGTTTGGACCATGCCTTCAGTGCTTGCCGGGCCTGTTGGTCTCATTCGTGCGACATCGTCCCAGCGCCGATTATTCGCTCCGTGCTTGTCACTTACCAAGAAGACACAAGAAAGAGGACGTTCCCCATGAATTATGCGATTCTGATCCTAGCGCTTGGCCTCGCCCCGGTGTTGCCGTTGGTGGCCACCTTCTATTTCTGGTTCACGCGTTGGAAGTATCGCAAGCAAGCCGTCAGCTCCGGCCTCAAAGGCCGCGAAGCGGCCCTCCGGCTACTTTCAGAAAACGGGCTCGCCGATATCCCCGTTGATTCCGCCAACGAACTTGTTGGCGATCACTTCGACCCGAAGGGTCGCAAAATCGCCCTTTCCCCGGACGTCCTCGATAAGTCCTCCGCCTTTGCGTTGGCCGTCGCCGCTCACGAGGTTGGACACGCCCTGCAGCAGAAGGACGGCTACCGCTGGTTCGGTTGGTGGATGGCGGTCGCTCCCTATGTGCATATGCTCACGTTCGTCTTCCAAATAATCGTCATGAGCCTGGCGCTCTTTTTCCCGCCGATCCTGTTCTTGCTGGTCATCTCCTACTCGCTCCTGTTCCTGATGTCGATTCTGACGCTACCTGTGGAATACGACGCATCGCGACGTGCCATGGCTGAGCTGAACCGCTCGGGGCTCATTCAGAACGATGATGAGCGATCCGCCGTTCGTAACGTGCTCATCGCCGCGGGCCTGACCTATATCGCCAAGGCAATCCAAGACCTACTCCTTGCCGTCTACTACGCCCTCAAAGTCTTCCGCCGCTGACCTTATGTCTACTCCTGCCCCCGCTCCCGTGCCTTCTGTCGAGCCTCCGTCGACTGCCGCGCCGACCACGCCGGTCGCCAAACCTGGCGTCTTCGTGCCTTGGGTTTTCGTCATCCTAGTGCTCGTCTTATCCTTGGCCCAGCACGTCGTGATGGACCCTATCTCAGAAGCCATCGAGCAGATTAACATCCTCAAGCAACTGGTCTCCTCCTCGTTCCCCGAATTCTTACAAGGTGCCGTCGGCGAGTTTCTGTCTTGGACAATGGCCCTGGGCATCCAGACGCCCTACGGCTCGGTCTTCGGAATCATCGTGACTGGAATCTTCATTGGTGCGGCGCTTCGCCCTTTCCTGGGCTCCTTACTAGGTGCGTTCTTCGTCCATCCGCTACTCTTCCTCACGGGAGGCACCGACCAAGGCTGGCGCTATACCTGGAGAGCTTTCGCTTTCAACCGTATCGCCGTCGAGCTCGTCTCCATCGCGTGTTTCCTAGGTATCGGGTACGCACCCCTCTCTCCCGCCTGGAAGATTTCCGCGCTGCTCATCCTGATTCCAGGCATTCGTCTGATCGGCATGGGCACTTTATTTGCGCAGCTTGCCCGTGGTCAGGGGCTCGGCTTCTTCCGTGCTTTTTTCCTACTGGGCCCGCTATTCGCCTTGTTCGCGATTATCTCGATGGTCCTAAGCGTGGGGTCCGTCATCTGGGTCGGCCTATGGTGTATCGCAAAGGTAGGCTGAGGTAGGATAGGGTGCTCACCATGCAGGCTTCTCTGCATGGGCACTCAGCCAAGAAATTACTTCCCCTATACCTTATGAAAGAAAACCCAGATTCCGCAGGCGAAGCCAACCATCCTGAAGTGAAGCCGACAAAGCCCCGCTGGCGTAGTTTGACTTGGTGGCTTGGTCAAACGCCCGAGCAGATTGCGGAGATCAACGAAGAGGGGCTACGCTTACAGCGCCTTCCTCTCTGGGTGAGAATCATAATTATCTGCTGCTGCTTGGCTGCTGCCGCCATAGTAATCGGCCGCGTTGGGTGGTTCGTGGTCATCCCAACCTTGGGAATACTGGTCATCGTTGGGGTTCATTACTTGATTACGGGGAAGATGATGAAGGCGCCGCTGCCGATCTGGGCGGTCATCGCTTTCTGGGCGCTCATTGGTCTTACGGCTTATCTCAAGGTCGCGGGTTGGTAACTAACAGGCCTGTGTAAAACAAAGAGAGGCCGAACACGGGGTCAGGCCGTACCTTGGTTTAGGGTGTAACTAAAAACGCCTTAAATTCGCGGATCTAGTTACGCCTACGTTAGGGTACGGCCTGACCCCATCGGCGCTGCTTACTCCAAGCTATCAAAGACGGCCTGCAGTTTCTTACGGGCGGCCGCTTCTTTTGCCGAGTCGGCGTTTGCGTCAAGCCTAGCCGGATCCTCCCACAATTCCCCGACCCGTCGGAGCTCACCTTTGTTGTTCAGCATGAACTCACGATCGCGGACTTGCCGGCTATTCGCATTCTGAATGTGAATCCATTCGCGAGGCTGGCCCGGTTTGCCGAGCAGCTGGGGCGCAAACGATCGGCCGTGGATCATTACGTCGGGTAGCTTGGCCCCGGTGAGTTCGCAAAGAGTCGGAAAGAAGTCGGAGAGGTCTACCAAGTCCACGCAGCTGCTGGCGGCTTTGATCTTGCCCGGCCAGCGCACGAGCAGCGGCACGCGCGTCCCGCGATCGGTCATCGTGCCTTTCCCGCCCGCTATCGCCCGGCCGTCGCCCCAGAGGTTCCGGAGGCCTGCGTCGGTCCCGTTATCGGCGACAAAAATAATAATCGTGTCATCCGCAATGCCGAGTTCGTCAAGCGTCCGGAGCATTGCGCCGATTTGTCGGTCGAGGTAGGCGACCATCTCCGGGAAGTATTTCGCGTCGCCTTTGTGGGCGGCGTTGGGCGCACGATAGCTTGGTGCTTCGCTGTCAGGCGTGGGCTCCCACGGGTAGTGCGGCAGATAGGTCGAGTAGAAGGCGAGGAAGGGCGTTTTGCTTTTGGCGCGGGCCTTGATGAAGTCCAGTTGGACCTCGAGGTCGACGTCAGGCCCGTAGCGCTTGCTCACCTCGGCGGCGATGATGCGACCGTCACGGATCTGGTGCGGGTTCCAATAACGCGTGGTCTTCTGGCCGCGGTCATCGAAGATGCTCCATGTCTGGTAATGGTCGAAGCCGAACTGACGGATGGTGTCATGCTTGTGCTCGAGCGACAAATGCCACTTGCCGACGATCTGCGTGGCGTAACCGTGTTCCTTGAGCTGGCGCGGGAAACTCGGCTGGCTTGGGCGAAGGTACATGTCCTCCTGATTCTTATTGGCTAGGACGACCTTCAGCCCGTTTAAGAATGGGTATCGTCCGGTGATCAACTGTCCCCGCGAGGGCGAGCACAAGGGATTCGCGAAACAATGCGTGAACCGCATGCCCTCTTTGGCGAGGCGGTCGAGGTTCGGGGTCCGATGGGAACCCCCGCCATAGCTCGAAAGACACTCCACCCCCAGATCATCAGCCAGGATGAGCAGGACATTGGGTTTATTAGGCGACAGCTCGGCGCCATGCAGCCCCATCCATGGCGCAAACAACAGGACGGCGATAAGGGGGAGGGATGCTTTCATCGGCACTCAGGGGGAATAGCATAGTCGAGCCGCGGCAAAAGATTTGCAAGGGCTGCAAGCGGCGCCAGTCCGGGCCGATGCGCTCCGCAGGCCGAACGCGGGGTCAGGCCGTACCTTGGTTTAGGGTGTAACTAAAAACGCCTTAAATACTCGAATCTAGTTACGCCGACGTTAGGGTACGGCCTGACCCCTTATCCCCATCATGAAAATCGCCCGAATCTTTGCTCATCGAGTCGACCTGCCATTGGTCGAAGGTTCGTACAAGTGGTCCGGCGGAAAGTCGGTGTCGGTGTTCGACAGCACAATCGTGGGGGTCGAGACGGACTGCGGACTCATCGGGTACGGGGAGGTGTGTCCGCTGGGGCCGTTCTATTTGCCGGCCTATGCCGAAGGGGTGCGAGCCGGACTTCGCGAGTTGGGGCCGCATCTGATCGGCTTTGATCCGCGCGAGCTGATGAAACTGAATCATCGCATGGATGCCGCGCTCAAGGGGCATCCGTATGTAAAGACGGGGATCGATATCGCTTGCTGGGATATCCTCGGCCAGGCCACGGGGTTGCCAGTCTGTGTGCTGATGGGAGGCCGCTTTGGCGAGAGCGTGCGGTTGTACCGGGCCATCTCGCAACAGGCTCCGGACGAGATGGCAAAAAACGTTCAACGTTACCGGGAACAGGGTTACACGCGATTCCAACTGAAAGTCGGCGGCGATCCCGATACCGACATTGAACGGATTCGCGCCGTGCGCGCGATGCTGCTTCCGAGCGACCGGCTGGTGGCCGATGCCAACACGGGCTGGACCCAGCATGAAGCGATGCGGGTCGTTCGAGGGGTGCAGGATGTGGACGTCTACATCGAACAGCCGTGCCTGACTTATGAAGAGTGCCTCGCCGTGCGGCGGAACACGAGCCATCCGTTCGTGCTCGACGAGAACATCGACTCCCTCGACATGCTCCTCCGCGGGAAAGCGGACCTCGCGATGGATGTCGTCAACCTGAAGATCAGTAAACTCGGCGGGCTGACGAAGACCAAGCAGGCGCGCGACCTGTGCGTCTCGATGGGAATCGCGATGACCCTCGAAGACAGCTGGGGCGGCGACATCACGACGGCGGCAATTGCGCACCTGGCGCACAGTACCCCCGAGGAATTCCGGTTCACCAGCACCGACTTCAACAGCTACGTCACGGTCAGCACCGCCACCGGCGCACCGCAGCGCGAGAACGGATTCATGCGGGCGTCCACCGCGCCCGGGTTGGGCATCACTCCCCGCCAAGAGGTGCTCGGACCGCGTCTCGTCGAGGTGACGTGAGTTTCGCCATTCCCCACTCAACCCAACGGCAAGCAGACTTATGAACTCATCCATTTTCCAGGGCTGTATCCCAGCGCTGATGACCCCCTGCCAACCCGATCGCACGCCGAACTTTCCGGCCTTGGTCAAGAAGGGGCAGGCTCTGGTCGCGGCGGGTATGAATGGGGTTGTGTACTGCGGCTCGATGGGGGACTGGCCGCTGCTGACCGACGAGCAACGCCAGTCAGGGGTGCGTCAACTGGCCGAAGCCGGAGTCCCGGTTATCGTCGGTACGGGGGCTCAGAATAGCGCCCAAGCGGCCGCGCACGCGGCGCACGCCCAGCGAGTCGGCGCGAAGGGGTTGATGGTCATTCCCCGCGTGCTGTCTCGCGGGACATCTCCCGCCGCTCAGCGCGCCCACTTCGCTCGCGTATTGGGTGCGGCCCCGAACCTGCCGGCAGTCATCTACAATAGCCCCTACTACGGGTTCGAGACCAAGGCCGAGCTGTTCTTCGATCTGCGGCGCGAGTTCCCGAATCTAGTCGGCTTCAAGGAATTCGGAGGCGCCGCCGCCCTAAGCTACGCCGCTGAACACATCACGCATGCCGACAGCAACGTCCTGCTGATGGTGGGAGTTGATACGCAAGTCTGCCACGGTTTCATTCGCTGCGGTGCCGTGGGGGCGATCACCGGCATCGGGAACTGCCTGCCGCGCGAGGTGCTGCACTTGGTGGGACTCTGTCAGCGCGCGGCCACTGGGGATTTAGACGCCCGCCGGCTGGCCCGCGAGTTGGAGGATGCCCTGACGGAATTGTCGCAGTTTGACGAAGGGCCTGACCTGGTGCTGTTTTACAAGTACCTGCTCGTGCTGCTCGGCGACACCGATTACGAACGGCACTTCAACGAAGCGGACCGACTCTCCCCGAGTCAGCAGCACTTCGCCGAGGCGCAATTGAAGCTATTCCAACAGTGGTGGGCCCAGTGGCCGGGTAAATCGTACGGCATCTGATCGACGGCAGGTCAGGCGCCGGCGTCGCGGTAAATCTCGCCGAGCTTGGTGAGCTGACCGTCCTTCAGAAGGGCGGCCTTACCGTCGCCGGGGTTGAAATAGGCGTAACGCTCGACGAACCGGTTCCGCTCCATGGCCCGCAGCGCCCCGCGGAGGAACTGCGCGTGGCCGTTGTCGTCGGCCTTGGTGAACATGGCGTTGAACTCGGTGATCCAGACGGGCCGGCGATACGTGGCGGAGAGTTCCTTGAGCCAGGCTTCGAACGCGCCGGGGTCGGCGCTGCGATACCAATGCGCGGTGACGAAGTCGACCGGCAGCTTCTTGCGTTGCGCCTGCTCCATAAACGCGCGCATCCACGCGTCGCCTAAGCCGTCGGACGAGACGCCGGGCGAGCCGAGCCGGAGTTTCTTTTCCTTCGCAAAGGCCGCCATCGCCGGCCAGGCCGCGATCGCTTCTTCGACGGTGAGGTTGCCCTGCGTGTCGCGCTCAGGTTCGTTCAAGCCAAGGAGATGCTTGGCCGTCGGATCTTTCATCAGCGCGAGCTCGGTGTTAGGCACTGGCCGACGATGGCCTTTCACCATCGGGACGAACTCATAGCCCGGGCTGCTGGCTCCTTGGCAGGTCCAAGTATACCACCACGTGCAGCCGAACTGCGCCGCGGATTCTGGACGGTTACCCGCCCAGCCTTTTTTCGGCGAACGCTTGGCGGGCCGATCCGCGGCCAGGCTCGCGAGCGGCGCCAAGGCCACCCCGGCGAACAGGAGGCGGAGGGTCTCGCGACGGCTGAGGGGCATGCAGTGGAACGTAATCCAGGAAGGTGTTCTGCCAAAGGTAAAAGGTCCAGGTAGGGCTGACCGCCCCGGTCAGCCGTGTCTTGAGGTAGGGATGCGACGGTGTCGCGTCCGCAAGGCATCTAGGACAGCACGTGGTGCTGTCCCTGCCTCGAGACAGCGGACGCGTACGCCGACGCGTCCCTACCTAAAATACAGCGGGTGTGGAGGTTGCCTTTGCGCCTGCGGTCGGCTATCTTGTCATCGCATGACCGCCCCTGTCCGCCCCTTGGTCGCCCTTTGCCTGTGGGCAGGCGCGCTCTGCGCCGCGGCGGGCGGCCAACCCAACATACTTCTCATCCTCGCTGACGACCTCGGCTATGGCGACGTGCGCTGCTATAATTCGGAGTCGAAGGTGCCGACGCCAAACATCGATCGCCTCGCCGCCGCGGGCCTGCGCTTCACCGACGCCCATAGTCCGGCCACGGTCTGCACGCCCTCCCGCTATGCGCTGATGACGGGCCAGATGGCCTTCCGCGTCCCGAAGGGCGGCATGGTCTTCCAAGGGGCCGATGGTCCGTCGTTGATCGCACCAGGTCGGCTGACGTTACCGGGCATGCTCCGACAGAAGGGCTACGCTACCGCCGCCGTGGGGAAGTGGCATATCGGGCTGACGTTCCGCGACCTGGCCGGTTTGCCGATTCATCGCGGGCGGTTGGAGGACGTGAGCCGTATCGACTACTCTCGGCGGATCGAGGGCGGACCGCTCGACCACGGTTTCGATCGCTTCTTCGGTACGGCCTGCTGTCCGACGACCGATTGGATCTACGCTTTTATCGACGGCGACCGCATTCCCGTGCCGCCGACGGGTCCTCTCCGGCGGGATTCGCTACCTCGGCACCCCTATGCCAACGACTGCCGCGGCGGATTCATCGCTCCGGGATTCGATATGCAGGAATTAGACCTCCAGCTGTTGGAGAAGAGCCGAGAATTCATCGCCCAGCAGGCGCGCAGTCCGGCGCGAAAGCCGTTCTTCCTTTACCACGCCACGCAGGCCGTGCACCTGCCTTCTTTCGCGGGGAAGGATTTCCAGGGCAAGTCCGGCGCGGGACCGCATGGCGACTTCCTCGCTGAATTCGATTATGTGGTCGGCGAGCTCATGCGGTCGTTGGAGCAGAACGGTCTCGCGGATAATACCTTGGTCCTACTCAGCAGCGACAACGGCCCGGAGACCACGGCGGCCATCCGCATGCGCGCTGATCACGGGCATGACGCGGCGCGGCCGTGGCGCGGCGTCAAGCGCGACGCCTGGGAAGGCGGGCACCGCGTGCCGCTCATCGTGCGTTGGCCCGGACGCGTCAAGCCCGGCACCGTCTCCGACCAGCTGGCCTCGCTCACCGACGTCATGGCTACCATGGCCGCTATCACCGGCGCAGAATTACCGAAGGACTCCGCCGAGGACAGCTTCAGCCTTCTGCCGGTACTCGCCGGCGAGGCGACGGGCCCGATCCGGCCTTACCTAATTACCCAGGCCTTCGGTGGCGCTCGCACACTCTCTCTCCGTGAGGGGAGATGGAAATACATCGATCACACTGGATCGGGCGGCAATAACTACGAACGAGGGGACGTGAAGAGTTACGCTCTGCCTGAGGCGGAGCCAGAGGCTCCGGCGCAGCTCTACGACTTGGTGGAAGATCCCGGCGAGAAGACTAATCTTTACGCCAAGAGGCCTGACATCGCTAAGGCAATGAAGGCGCGCCTAGATCAGTCCGTCGCGGCTGGTCGCAGCCGACCATAGGCCACCAAGCCCATCATAGGTTCAGACCCTCTTGTGCGGATACTTGCGAAGCAAGGGGGAGGGGATAGGCTGTTGTTATGAAAGCTACCCAGCTCGCCCGTTCGGTCCTCACGTTCCTGGGCGGGGTGTTGATGGTGGGTTGCCAGTCGGGTCCGGAGCGGGAGCCGCTGCGCGCCATCGACCGGCCGATCCAACTCGAACGCTTCATGGGCGATTGGTACGTGATCGCCCACATCCCGGCCTTCATCGAGGACGAGGCCTACAATGGCGTGGAGAGCTACCGGCTCGCCGAGGACGGTACCATCCCGACGACCTATACCTTCAATAACGGCGGCTTTGACGGCCCGCTAAAGACCTACCACCCGAAGGGCTTTGTCTTTAACCAAGAGACCAAGGCCGAATGGCGCATGCAGTTCCTCTGGCCCTTCAAGTCCGCTTACCTAATCGTCTACCTCGACGATACCTACGAGACCACGATCATCGGCGTGCCCGACCGCGGTTACGCCTGGATCATGGCCCGTTCCAAGACCATCCCTGAAAAGCGTTATCAGGAACTGGTCGGCATGCTCGCCGACTCCGGTCACGACGTCGCCAAACTCCGCCGCGTCCCGCAGCGTTGAGCCGGGTAGGGCGTGGCTCTCCGTGATAGGTTGACCGTCTAACCAGCCAACCGGCCCACTCTTAGGGCGCTTAGGGAACCCAAAGTATTAACAATTTCTTTACGGGGAGGCAAAATGACGGAAAATGTCGACTAGCGGTTTGTCATAGGTGTTTTTCTTCATAAACATTTCAAGCGTACCTCACCTCATGATTACATCCCTAAAATCCACCGTAGCTAAGTTCGGCGCTCTGCTGGCCCTTAGCCTTCTCACCCCTACCTCCGCGATGGCCGCCACTGGCTCAGCTAATCTGAAGGCCACTGACCTCGTCGGCGTGTCCTTCTGGGTTATCTCGATGGCGCTGGTCGCCGCGACGGCCTTCTTCTTCCTCGAGACGCAGCGCGTCAAGGCGAAGTGGAAGACCTCGTTGACCGTCTCCGGTCTCGTGACCCTCGTCGCCGCGGTTCACTACTTCTACATGCGCGATGTCTGGGTGGCCACCCAGGATACCCCGACGGTCTTCCGCTACATCGACTGGCTCATCACCGTGCCCCTCCTGATGGTTGAGTTCTTCCTCATCCTCTCCGCGGTCACCAAGGTCTCGGGCGGCGTTTTCTGGCGCCTCATGATCGGTACCCTGGTCATGCTCATCGCCGGTTACCTCGGCGAAGCCGGCACCGTCGGCGCCTGGCCGGCCTTCATCGTCAGCATGGCTGGTTGGTTCTACATCATCTACGAGATCTACGCCGGTGAAGCCAGCAAGGTCAGCGCTGAGTCCGCTCCGCCTGCCGTCCAGTCTGCCTTCAATCTCATGCGCGGCATCGTGGTCTTCGGTTGGGCCATCTACCCGATCGGCTACGTCCTCGGTTACCTCATTGGTAGCGACCCCAAGGAATCCTCGGTCATGCTCAACGTGGTTTATAACCTCGCGGACGTGGTCAACAAGATCGGCTTCGGCGTCATCATCTGGGCCGCCGCTGTCAGCGAGTCCGACAAGAACTAAGCACCCCTCACGAATCGGACAATGGGGCTACACGCTCCATTGTCCGATTTTCGTATCCACGCATCCTAGGCCCCTGCGCCTAGGATTTTCCTGACGGTCACACCCGGTATCCCTCCCCACCCGATGAACACCACCACCGACACCGCCCTCCTCGAGGTCGAACGGCTGATGCTCGTGCTTGTCCGGGTGGCGGCAGGGGCCGGCGTGTCCGCCGGCGAGCCCGCCACGCTGCGCGCCGCCCGCTATCACCTAGAAGCCGGGGGCCAAAGAGTGCGCGCCCGGCTGGCCTTGCATGCTTGCGAGGCCCTCGGTGTCGTCGTTGACCAATCGGTCCGCCTCGCCGCCTGCGTCGAACTCCTCCACAACGCCTCGCTCGTCCATGATGACCTGCAGGATAAGGAGAAATTACGCCGCGGCCTCCCGACCGTGTGCGCCGCTTTCGGTCCCGATGTCGCCCTCTGCACCGGCGACCTCCTGCTCTCGGCCGCCTATGGCGCCCTGGCGGACCTCCCTGACCCCACTCCTCTACCCGCTCTGCTCCGCTGCGTGCACGCCCGGACAGCCGAGGTGATCCAAGGCCAATGCTCTGAGCTGGCCACCAAGGATTACGCCCTCGCCGAGGTATCTCGGTACGAAGAAATCGTCGTCGGCAAGTCCGGCGTCCTGCTGAGCCTGCCGCTCGAACTCGCCTTCCTGGCCGCGCGTCAGGAACAGTGGCTGCCGCGCATCCGCGCCGCCGCCCACGCTTTCGGTATCGGTTACCAGATGGTCGACGACCTCGAGGATGTGCAGGGCGACGCCGCCCAGCATAGCCTGAACATCGTCTTGCTGCTCGCGGCGGGCCGCCCGACCGAACTCGCCGCCGACCAAGCCCGGCAGATGGCGCGAGGTCATCTCGAAGCGGCCATCGGGCACGCGGATGCCTTGCCGAATAAAGCGGGCGCGTTGCTGACCGAATTCGCCTTCGCACTCGTTAAGCGCGTGAAGTCCGCTTAAGTCGGAGGCGTGAAAGCCATCGTCATCGGCGCAGGATTCGGCGGCATCGCCGCCGCCTTGCGGCTCCGCGCCAAGGGCTATGCCGTGACCCTCATCGACCGCTGCGCAGCCCTGGGCGGACGCGCCCAAGTCTACGAGCGCGAGGGCTTCCGACACGACGCCGGCCCGACGGTCATCACGGCGCCCTTTTTGTTCGAGGAACTGTTCACGCTCTTCGGCGAACGTTTCGCCGACCACGTTAAGCTCGTCCCGCTGACACCGTGGTATCGATTCCAATTCGCCGACGGCGATACCTTTGACTACGGCGGCACCTTGGAAGCCACGTTGGCGGAGATCGAGCGCATCGAGCCGCGCGATCGGGCGGGTTACCTCGCCCTGCTCGAGCACAGCCGCCGGATCTACGACATCGGGTTCACCCAGCTCTCGGCCCAGCCTTTCCATCGTCTCGGGACGATGCTGCGACAAGTGCCGCACCTGCTCGGCCTACGCAACTACGAGACCGTCTGGCAGATGGTCTCGCGCCATCTCGTGAGCGATAAGCTCCGCCGGGCTTTCTCCATCCAGCCCCTCCTCGTGGGCGGCAATCCGTTCGACACCACCAGCATCTATGGGCTGATCCATTTCCTCGAGCGCGCGTATGGGGTCCACTTCGCCATGGGCGGCACCGGGGCCGTCACCCAGGCGCTGGGCGGCCTGATGGAACGCCAGGGAATAG
This sequence comes from Verrucomicrobiota bacterium, assembly GCA_041168485.1. Taxonomy (GTDB): domain Bacteria; phylum Verrucomicrobiota; class Verrucomicrobiia; order Opitutales; family UBA953; genus UBA953. Next base: position 4,374 of record JBEEKW010000035.1, on the reverse strand, counting down.
CCCTGCGCCTGAGCACGACCGTTGAGCGTGTCCGCATCGAGCAGGGCGTCGCCCGCGGGGTCGTGCTCGCCGACGGCACCCACGTGGACGCCGATATCGTCGTCTCGGACACGGATGCGGCCCACCTCTATCGGGACCTTGTCCCGCGCGCCGAGCAGGCCCTCGCCACGCGCGTGAAGCTATCGCAGGCGCATTATTCGATGGGCCTGTTCGTGATGTATTTCGGCACCAAGCGGACGTATCCCGATGTTGCGCACCACACGATCTGGATGGGCGAGCGCTACCAGGAGCTGCTCAACGATATCTTCCATCGTCAGAAGCTCGCCGAGGACTTCTCGCTCTATGTGCACCGGCCGACCGCCACGGACCCGAGCTTCGCTCCGGCAGGCCAAGATAGTTTCTACGTGCTCTGCCCCGTGCCTAACTTGCAGGCCGATATCGATTGGGCCATCGAAGGCCCGCGACTGCGGGATCGGATTGTCGACGCCTTGGAGCGTACGATGTTGCCCGGACTCAAGGCGACGATCACCGCCGATTTCTATAAGACACCCGAGGACTTCCGGGATGAATACCGCAGCGTCCACGGCGCGGGATTTTCCGTGGCCCCGATCTTCCGTCAGTCCGCCTGGTTCCGCTTCCACAACAAGTCCGAATCCGTGCGGAATCTCTACTTGGTCGGCGCGGGCACGCATCCTGGCGCCGGCGTTCCGGGCGTACTCTGTTCCGCCAAGGTCATCGACGCCCTCATCCCGGCCGCCTCATGAGCCAGACCGCCGCGCACGTCCCGTCGGCCGCGGCCGAGGCGACCTTGGCCCGTCAGGGACGGAGCTTCCATTGGGCGCGTCGGCTGCTCGGAGCGACGCACGCCGACCGGGCGACGCGACTCTACGCTTTCTGCCGGCGGCTCGATGACTTGGTCGACGAGGCCGCTTCGCCAGAGGAGGCGCGGGTGGCGCTGGCCGCGGCGGACCGCGCTATCGCGGACGGACGATCGGACGATCCGGTCTTATCCGACGGGCTCGCGCTCATGCGCGAATGCGGGATTGAGCCGGGCATCGTCCGTGAGCTGATCGCGGGGATGGCCTCCGACGCCGAGACCGTGCGCATGGCGGATGAAGCGGAGCTCCTGCGTTATTGCTACCGCGCGGCAGGCACGGTCGGCCTGATGATGTGCCGGGTCCTCGACGCACCGGAACCTGCGGCGGCGGCCCACGCCGTCGATCTCGGTATCGCCATGCAGCTCACCAATCTCTGCCGCGACGTCGCCGCCGACGCGCGGATGGGCCGGCGCTATCTGCCGGCGAGCCTCGTCGGCGATATCGCGCCGGACGCGCTCATCGAACCGTCGCCCGCTTTACAGCCGACGCTTCGCGCCGCCGTGGCGCGGCTCCTCACCTTGGCGGAAACTTATTATGCCAGCGGCGAAGCCGGGTTGCCGTTCCTGCCAGTGCGGGCGCGGGCAGGCATCCTCGTCGCGGGCCGAGTCTATCGCGCGATCGGCCATCGCCTGACCGCGTGCGAGCACGCTTATTGGGAGGGCCGGGCGTTCGTGCCAGACTGGCGGAAAGCCACGATCACTCTGACTGCCTTGACGACGCAGCCGCTGCGCGGCGCGTTCTGGTCGCGGCCTACGTCACATCACGGCCAATTGCATCGGGCCCTGATTGGGCTGCCTGGCATCACCGCCCGCCATGGAGAATGACCTGCTCATCTTGGGCGGTGGCGCCGCTGGACTCAGCCTCGCGCGGCGGTTGGCTGAGCAGGGCGCGACAGTTCCGCGCACCTTGGTGCTCGAGGGTCGTAGTGATTACGCTGATGACCGGACATGGTGTTTCTGGATGCACCCTTCGGCGCAGCTGACCCATCTGGTCCGTCGCCGTTGGGCGAAGGTCTCTCTGGCTTCTTCGACGGAGCGCGTGCTGGTGGATTGCGCGGAATTTCCTTACGCGCTCCTGCCCTCGGGCGGATTCTATCAGGAGAGCCGCGAACTCCTCGCCCAGTCAGAGCGCGTGCGCTTGGCCTTGGGCGTCGCTGTCCACGGCGCACCGCGCAAGGTCGACGGGCTCTGGGAGGTAGAGACCTCGACCGGTGTCCACCGCGCCCGTTGGATTGTCGACACTCGTCCGTCGGCGCCGCCCGCCGCGGGCGCGGCGGTGCTTTGGCAGTCTTTCCTCGGGGTGGAAGTCGAATGCACCGGGCCGGTCTTCGATCCGACCGTCGCTGAGATCATGCACTTCACGACAGGCGAAGCGGGCCAGATTCTTTTCCATTACCTACTCCCGTTATCGCCGACGCGGGCCTTACTTGAAGTCACCGCTTTCGCGCCTGCGCCAGCTGGGCCAGATGTATTCCGCGCGGAGCTCACGCGCTTCATCGAGCAGCGGCTCGAGGGTCGGCCGTATCGGATTCGGCGTGAGGAGCATGGCATCCTGCCGATGGGGTTGCCGACGCCTACGCCTTTGGCCGACACGACCTATGTTCGGGCGGGCCTGATGGCGGGCGGAGCGCGGGCCAGCAGTGGTTACGCATTCCAGCGCATCCAACGATGGGCGGAGATGTGTGCTCGAAGTCTGGCCGAAGGTCGCGGCCCCCAAGCGCACGCGGCGGATGGATGGGTCCTGCGCCAGATGGACGCGCTCTTCCTTCAGGTACTCCGGCACCGGCCAGAGTTGGCGCCGACGATCTTCCTCGCCATGTTCCGCCAGGTCGCGCCGGCGAGGCTCGCCCGTTTCATGAGCGACCAAGGCACCTTGATGGACGACCTCGCCATCATCGCCGCCTTACCGCCAGGACCGTTTCTCCGTGAACTTTTTCGACCCGCTCCTAGCGTGGTGCGCTCGTGAACGCCGAGCGTCGCCAAGGGCTGATCTTCGGGTGCGTCGCCTGTTTGGCGGCGGCAGCCTCCGGCGCGCTGGGGCGCTTTCCGCCGCAGCTAGAACTCATCGTTCTCGCCTCGCTCATCCTCGTCCTCGGTGTCCCGCATGGGGCGATGGATACCCTTTTCGCGCAGCGGCTCTACGGCCTGAAGACGGCGTGGGATTGGACGCGCTTCACGGTCGGCTACTTGGCGCTCGCTGGCCTGGTGGTTGCAGCATGGGTGTGGGCGCCCACGGGTTTCTTGGTGGGCTTCCTGCTCATCTCCGTCGCGCATTTCTCCGGCGATCCTGCGGAGGGTACGCCCTGGATATCGCGCATTCTCTATGGGGGTGCCGTGCTGGTCTTGCCGGTCTGGTATCATCGGGAGGAGATGAGCGGCTTATTCGGCCAGCTCGTCGGTCCGGAGGCGGCCGGAGCCATCATGCCGGTCCTAGGTTGGCTCGTCTGGCCGTGGGCGCTGGGGCTGCTCGTGGCGGTCGGCGAGCGCAGCGTGCGTGACCGCGTGACCGCGTTCGAAATCGCGGCGGTCGGGATCCTTGCGTTCGTGGCACCACCCTTACTCGCTTTCACCTTGTTCTTCTGCGGCATGCACGGGGCGCGCCACATCCTCCGCTCGTTCCGCTATTCAGGCCGAGATTCCTGGCGCTACCTCGGCTTGGTCGCCCTGTTGCCCATGATCGGGGTGGGGGTGGGTTCGGCGGCCGCTTGGGTTTTCCTGAAGGATGCCCCGCTCGACGCGCGCGTGGTTCAGATCGTCTTTGTCGGCCTCGCGGCGTTGACTGTGCCCCACATGGTCTTGGTCGAAAGAGTGCGCTTGGCCGGTTGGATTCGGCCCACGGATTCCCGATAGGCGGCGGAGGATTTGCAACGTCCCGCGAATGCGTAATGTGGATAAAATGAAAACAATGCTGACGCTCAGTTGCGCCGGGCTGACGGCCTATTTGGGGCAGGGCTGCGCGGGCGGCTTATCGTCGCCCGAAGCGGGCCTCCCCGATCTGGCGGTACACCAGTGGCGGCACCGCGTCTTAATCATCGATACGCCGACCCAGCAGTCCTCCGAGTATCTCCGACAAAGCGCAGCTTTAGAAGCCGCTACGGCGGGCCTGCGGGAAAGGGATATCCAGATTGTCACCCAGACGGCGAAAGTCTTCCGGGTCCGCTTGGTGGGCAAGGATGGCGGCGTGAAACTCGACCGTGGCGCGCCGGTCGATGTTCCGACGCTCTTCGCCTTAATCGACGCCATGCCCATGCGTCGGGCAGAGATGTCGGGTCGCTAAAAGCACGCGCTTTGGGCGGTGCCTGCTGACTAAACTACTCCTCGATTCATTTTCCGCTGCGGCTCTTGAGCCTACGCAGATAAAGAGACAGAGGCCTTAGGCTCCGGGCTTTTTAAGACCGTCAGCGCGGTCGTCGGCATTCATTTTCTTGAACCGCTGCATGGCGGCGAAAAAAGCGATACCGAACAGGATGAAGATGAAGACCGCGAAATAGGGGACG
>JBEEKW010000034.1:0-21101 GCA_041168485.1 Verrucomicrobiota bacterium | reverse complement strand
GCCGCATCGTCGTCCGCCAACGTGGAGATGAGACGCCGTTCGCTCAGTCCGCCGAGGGTGTGGAGAAGGTTGAGGGCGTGGAGGCGGGCGAGCGATGACTCCGGTCGACCGAAGTACGTCTCGATCAGGGGCAGGGCGGCGGGGTCGGCGCGTTCGAAGATCAGTCGACTGGCCGTATCGCGATGCCAGCCGTTGGGATGGGCAAGGGTTTCAACGAGTTCTGGCAGGGTGGCCTTGCTTAGGTCGACCGAGCTTCGGCGGACCCAATTCTTGTCGTCAGGGACGAGACGATAGATGCGTCCGCGATCGTTGCCGCTGTTCAGGTCGAGGTGTTTCTTGATTTCGTCGGGGATGGACCAAGGGTGTTCGATCACTTCGCGATACATGTCGCAGACGTGGAGGCAGCCGTCGGGGGCGTTGGCGAAATTGACTACGCGAACCCAGGTGTCGCGGCTCGCGGCGAACTCAAAACCCTTTTCGTCGTGCGGACGTTCGCCGGAGAGGTTGACCCCATCCGTGGCCGGCGTGATCACCTTGCGGTGGATGAGTTGTCCGCCGGCGTCGCCCGTGAAGCTGTTGTTCTTGAAGGCCGGCCCGTAGGCATCGCCACGGTAGATCGTCGTCCCGGTTGCGCCCGTAAAGTAACCGCTCACGCGACCGCCGCCTTCGACCATGCCAGGGACGGCACCGGAGACGCGCCAGCGGGTGCGGACAATGCGCCACGGTTCGTCGGGGCTGATGCGGAAGACTTCGGCCGCACCGCCGTCTTTGGCGATACTGGCACGGGGCGAAGGCAGAGGCAGGTAGGGATTCTGAGAGGAACCGGTGCGATCGTGGACCCAGTATTGGAGGTGATCGGAGTTCGAGCAGGCGAACTTACGCCCGAAGTCATCAAAGCTCATCCCGTATTGGGCGCCGCCGGCTTCGAGCCCAAAGGTATGCGTCTTCGGGTCGAACCAGAAATCATTACCGCCGAGTTCGAGGGCAGGGAGTTCGGGGCGAAGGAGGCAGGAGATCTTGCCGCGGTTGCCGCCGCCAGCGAGGAGATGGATGCGTTGGTCGGGCCCCCACTGCATGCTGTTGGCCATCCCTTGGACGTTAATCATCTTCATTCCTGTGCCGAAGCCCGTGAAGACCTTTGCGCGGTGATCGGCGATGCCTTTGCCGGCGCGGTCTTCGAAGCGCCAGATGTCCGGAGTCGCGATAACGTAGAGTCCACCGTTGGCCCAGATGAGGCCGGTGGGCCAAGGGAGATTATCGGCGAAGACGCGGCTCGTCTCGTAATAGCCGTCACCATCCTTGTCTTCGAGGACTGAGACGCGACCAAGGTGCGGGATCTCGTCGCGCCGTTCAGAGTAGTCGATCATCTCGCAGACGAACATTCGGCCGCGTTCGTCGTAGCAGATGGCGATCGGGTCGCGAACTTGAGGTTCGTGGGCGGCGAGCTGCAGCTTGAAGCCAGACTTTACTTTCCAGGTCGCAATCGCCGCGACCGGTTCGACGGCCGGGTAGCGAGGAAGCTCTTTGGCGGCGTCGACCTTCGGTGCGCCCTTGGATTCCCCGTAGGCCTTCTGGTAAGTCGTCGTGGACTTGATACCATCGGCGGGGAGGGCGCAAAGGCAGGTCAGCAGCGCTGAGACGAGCAGGGTGATGCGGAGGGGATTACGCACGTCCTATTTTCTAGACGCTCCTCGTAAGGATAGAAGGCCAACCTGCGTTTCACTTACGATTTATAAGGACCTTATCGTTCATTTCAGCGGGGCGAACTTATGTTGGCTTGTTTAGGCAACCCACAGCAGACAGACCTGTCTGAACCCCATGCGTCACGTCTTTGCCGCCTTGCTTACCGTCGTCTCGGGCGTCGCGGCCGAGCCTGGTCTGGTCCGTTCCGGATTCATCTTCGAGACGAACCCCGTGCCGAGCTGTCATGCGACGACGATCGTCGAGGCGAGGGATGGCACTCTGGTCGCGGCTTGGTTCGCCGGTGAGGCCGAGGGTAAGCCCGACGTCTCTATTTGGACGGCCAGGCAGGTGGACGGCAAATGGTCGGCACCCGTCAAGGTCGCCGAAGGCACGCAGCCCGACGGCAAGCGTTTCCCCTGTTGGAATCCTGTCCTGTTCCAGCCCAAGGAAGGTCCGTTGCAGCTTTACTATAAGGTCGGTCCTAATCCCGTGGAATGGTGGGGCTTGCTCCGTCTGAGTGACGACAACGGTAAGACTTGGGGTGAGCCACGTCGCTTGCCTGATGGCATCCTTGGCCCGATCAAGAACAAGCCTGTGCAGTTGAAGGATGGCACGCTTCTCTCAGGCAGCAGCGCCGAAGGATTCAAGGTCGGCCCATCGTGGCAGATTCATTTTGAGCGCAGTCGTGATAATGGCCTCACTTGGGAGAAGATTGCAGTCGAGCAGCCAGCGACCGGACCGGCTTCGATCCAGCCGAGTATCCTGTTCTTGCGCGATGGCGGCCTGATGTCGGTCGGACGCACCAAGAACGCCAAGGTCTTCAGCACGGTTTCCAACGACCAAGGCTCAACCTGGTCGAAGGTAGACCTGACCGACCTACCTAACCCGAATTCCGGGACTGATGCCGTGACCTTGAAGGATGGACGTCATCTCCTGATTTATAACCACACCGCCAAGGGACGAAGCCCCCTCAATCTTGCGATCAGCAAGGACGGACTCGTCTGGGAGGCCGCGTTGGTGCTCGAAGATGAGCCTAAGGCCGAATTCAGCTACCCGGCTATCATCCAGTCCGCCGACGGGCTCGTGCATGTCACGTATACTTGGAAGCGTAAGCTCGCGAAGCATGCCGTCATTGATCCGTCCAAGATTGTCGCCCGTCCCATGGAGGGAGCCGCTTGGCCTAAGGTGCCGGCTGGGCAGGCCGAGAGCGGTGGCCTCGAGCGTCTCAAGTATAACAATCCCGGACTCGTCGTGGATCTTGGCGTCGGCCTCTGGGCCTGGCCCTTGCCCATGGACGTCGATGGTGACGGCAAGTTCGAGCTCGTCGTCAACTGCCCCGACAAGCCGTCGAACGGTGTTTACGTCTTTTCGTCTGGCGCGGACACCGCCAAGAATCCCATGGCGGTGTTCAAGCCAGGCGTACGCATCAGTAAGGGCATGCAGAACGTCGAGCTCAGTTGGGATGCGGAGGGTAAGCCTCGCGTGCTTTCGCCGGGGGTTGAATATCCTGACTTCGCCAAGACCGGGCTCGAGTTCGGCAAGAAGCTCCCGCTGCCGACGAATATCCATCCCAATAAAGTCCGCGCGAACATGTGGAAATATGTCGACTATGACGGTGACGGTAAGACCGATGTCATTGTCGGCGTGGGTGACTGGACCGACTACGGTTGGGATAACGGCTATAACGCCAAAGGTGTCTGGACCAAGGGCCCCTTGCGCGGCTTCGTCTATTTCATCCGGAACGAAGGAACCAACGATAAGCCCAAATATCTTAAGCCCGCGAAGATCGAAGCCGCCGGCAAGGATCTCGAAGTTTTTGGCTGGCCCTCACCGAACTTCGCCGACTTTGACGGCGACGGTGATCTCGATCTTATCTGCGGGGAGTTCCTCGATGGATTTACCTATTTCGAGAACACCGGAACGCGGACCGAGCCCAAGTATGCGGCCGGCCGTCGCCTCACCGTACCGCTAGGAGTGACTAAGGATACTCGTTCCGCGGCCTGGAAGGCGTCGCTCGAGGCCAAGAAGCTACCTGGTTCACCGCGTCCGTTGACCATGGATCTCGAGATGATTACTCCCGTGGCGTTCGATTGGAATAAGGACGGTAAGCTCGACCTCGTTGTCGGCGACGAAGACGGCCGGGTCGCCTTCATCGAGAACACTGGCAAGTTCACTGAAGACCATACGCCGCTATTCCTGCCGCCTAAGTATTTCAAGCAGCAGGCTGACGAGATGAAGTTCGGGGCGCTCGCTACGCCAGTCGGGTTCGATTGGGACGGCGACGGAGACATCGATCTCATTTGCGGCAATACCGCAGGGTATATCGCCTTCTTCGAGAACCTCAGCGGAGCCGGCGTCGCTAAGCCTAAGTTCGCCGCTCCGAAAAATCTACAGGCTGATGGGAAGACCCTGCGCATCATGGCTGGCGCGAATGGCAGTATCCAGGGTCCGGCCGAAGCCAAGTGGGGGTATACCACTCAGACCGTGGCGGATTGGGACGGCGACGGCCTGCCGGACCTACTCGTCAACTCCATCCTCGGTAAGGTCGTCTGGTATCGGAACACTGGCACCCGCAAGGAGCCCAAGCTCGCGGCGGCTGCGCCCGTCGAAGTCGAATGGCAGGGGGCACAGCCCGTTCTGGCTTGGGGTTGGATGAAGCCGCAGGGCAAGGCCTTGCTGACGCAGTGGCGGACCACCCCGGTCGCCGTGGATTGGAATAAGGACGGACTCATGGATCTCGTCATGCTCGATCAGGAAGGGTACCTCGTCTACTTCGAGCGTGCCAGGGTTGACGGCAAGCTCGTGCTGCTGTCGCCGCACCGAGCTTTCTGTGACGAGAACGGCAAACCCCTTCAGTTGAGCAAAGGCACCGCCGGGAAGAGCGGTCGCCGTAAGTTGTGCGTCACCGACTGGGATGGTGACGGCAAGGCGGACTTCCTGCTTAATTCATCCAGCGCCAATTTCCTGCATCAGGTCGGCTTCAAGGATGGCTGCTGGTTGTTCAAGGACGAGGGGCCGCTCGTAAAGCAGAATATCGAAGGCCACGACGTCAGCCCGACCACCGTTGACTTCGACGGGGACGGCGTTCCGGATTTCCTCGGCGGTGCCGAAGACGGCAAATTCTATTTCCTTAAGAACCCTCGCTCTTCCAAATAATATGCAACGCCGCAATTTCCTCTCCCTCTCCGCCTTGGCCTTGTCTGCCGCGCTGTTGCGCGCCCAGACCGCCGAGCGTCCTTTGACCGTCGGAGTCATCGGCCACACTGGCCAAGGTAATTATGGTCACGGCCAGGATGCCGTCTGGCTGAAGATTCCGCAGACTAAGATCGTCGCTGTGGCAGATGCTGACCCCAAGGGACTCGCAGTTGCCGCCCAGAAACTCGGAGGCGTCAAAGCCTTTGCGGATTACCGGGCCATGCTGGCTGAGGCCAAGCCAGACATCGTCGCCATCTGCCCGCGGCATATCCACGAGCATCGCGATATGATTGTCGCGTCCGTCGAGGCGGGCGTGAAAGGCATCTATATCGAGAAGCCCTTCGTGCGCACCTTGGTTGAAGCGGACGAGATCGTGAAGCTCTGCGTCGCCAAGGGCGTGCGCCTCGCCATCGCCCATCGCAATCGTTATCACCCCGTTCTCGCGTCCGTGAAGCGGCTCGTCGACGCCGGCGAGATTGGTGAACTCAAGGAAGTGCGTGTGCGCGGTAAGCAGGACCAACGCGGCGGCGGGCTCGACCTCTGGGTGCTCGGAGGCCATGGCTTCAACCTCGCGACCCTGTTCACCGGCCCCGCCATCTCTTGTGAGGCCACGATTCTCGTCGAAGGTCGTCCCGCGACCAAGGCCGATATCATTCTGGGCGATGAAGGGGTCGGACCGATTGTGGGCGACGAAATCCATGCGCGTTATGAGACCAAGAGCGGCATCCCGTTGTATTTTGATTCCAAGAAAGGCAGCTGGACTAAGGGTACGCCGTTTGGCGCACGTTTGATTGGTACCAAGGGCAGCATCTCGCTGCAGGTTGACGAGGAGCCGTTGGCCATTCTGGAGCGTGACGGAAAGAAGACCCCGATTACCACGGCAGGTATCGGTCAGCCCGAGCCCATTCAGGACATTAAACTCGTGAACGGTGGGCACCATGGAGCCATCCGCGACCTACTCGCGGCGATCGCGGATAAGCGCGAGTCGCTCTGTGGTCCGGAAGCTGGCCGCGAGACCATCGAACTCACCATGGGTGTTTTTGCGTCGTTCGCCGCCGGTGGTAAGAAGGTCACGCTCCCATTGGCCGACCGCCGGCATCCTTTACGCTGAAGCCATGCGACACAGCTTCAGTATCTTCCTTCTTACCCTCGGGCTCCTCGCTGCGGAGAAACCTGTCATCAAGGTCGCCGTCTATGACGACAAGGGTGCGACGGGGAAAGGCATCCCGTCGGTGGAGGCGATTCTCGGTCAGATCGCCGACATCAAGGTCTCCCGGCTGAAGGGTGCCGACATTGCGAACGGCGGGCTCCAGGGATACGACTTGGTCATGTTTACCGGCGGTAGCGGTAGCGCGGAAGCCGCCGGCCTGGGCGAGAAAGGACGCGAAGAGGCCCGAGATTTTGTACGTCATGGCGGCGGGTATGTCGGCATCTGCGCCGGCGCTTATCTCGCGTGCAGTGGTTTCGAGTGGGGTTTGGGCGTGCTGAATGCCAAGACCGTCTCGCCTAAGTGGCGACGCGGGCAGGGTGAGGTGAAAATCGATGGCCAGGCCTTTGGCGAGAAACTGGCGGATCGAGCTATCCGCTATGCGAACGGCCCGATCATCAAGGCGGATGTCCGCAAGGATCTGCCCGACTTCGAGGTCCTGGTCACGTTCCGGAGTGAACTGGCCCTGAACGATACCCCCGTCGGAGTGATGGTGAACTCTCCGGCCATGGTCCGGAGTACCTTCGGTTTGGGTCGGGTCTTCACTTCCAGTCCGCATCCGGAGCAGACCGCCGGATGGGAGCCGTTGGTCGAGCAGGCCGTGCGCTGGACCGCGCGGAGTAAAGGGCAGACCCAAGAACTTTGGAAGCGGCTCGAGGCCATGGAGGTCGATAAGCTCTGGTTGCCGGGCGCCATCGTCGATTGGAAGACCGGGCTGCCGACTGGGCAGGCCATCAAGGATGCCAAGAACAAGCACACCCATTGCAGCCAGTTCGTCGCCGCGGCGACCGAACGCCTAGGAGTCTATGTTCTGCGTCCGCCGGAGCATGGCGTCGTGCTTCTTGCTAATGCGCAATTCAGTTGGCTGGCTTCTGATGCCGGCAAGAAGGCTGGCTGGGTGGCCTTGAAGGACGGGGCGGCGGCGCAATCGGCGGCGACCGACGGCAGGCTCGTCCTCGCTTCGCTGAAGAATCCTGATCCCACCAAGTCAGGGCACATCGCCATCGTCCGTCCCGGAAACAAGGATGCCGACCTGTTGGCCAAGGAAGGGCCTGACATCATGCAGGCTGGTGGCACGAACGCCCTGCGCACCACCCTGCGCAAGGGCTTCGGCAATCATAAGAAGGAATATGATCAGATCGCGTTCTATGCGCACGCGGTCGAGCTGCCGGCGGCGAAGTAAACCTCAGCGGACCGTCGCTTCGCAGACCATCTCGAGAATCCGTGGGATGCTGTAGTGCGGGTGGGTGAGTGTATGAAGCAGGCTGAGGGTGTTGACGGACGGGCGGGGCAGGGTCATAGCAATGATATGACCCGACTGTTACCCCTCGTCGCGGCGCTGCTGTGGCAGCCCCTCATCGCCCAGTCCGCCAAGAAGGCGGTGCCGGATTCGCCCATCAAGATTGCGGCGCGGGCCGAGCGAGCGGACGCGATTTACCGTCAGGGTGAGAAGGTCGTCTTCAATCTGGCGGTGACCGATAGCGGCAAGCCCGCCGCCGGCATCGTCGAATGGTCCATCTTGAAGGACGGACTGGCCACCGATCAGAAGGGCGTGAGCGAGCTCGTCGACGGCAAGGCCTTGGCCACCGGTTCGTTGAATGAACCTGGCTTCATCCAGGTGCGCGCCGTTTATCGCGCCAACGCCAAGGCCAAGGTCGCTCCGATCTCCGGACTGGGCGGTGCCGCGATTGATCCGACCGAGATCAAGCGCAGCCTGCCCGTGCCGGATGACTTCGATGCCTTTTGGGATGGCATGAAGAAGAAATTGGCCGCCGTTGCCGTCGAGCCCAAGCTCGTCTCCGTCAAGTCGCCGCTCAAAGACATCGAGTCGTTCGACGTCACCGCCCCGGCACTCGGTCTCCAGATTTCCGGTTACATGTCCAAGCCTGTCGGCGCCAAGCCCAAGAGCCTGCCGATTATCCTGACCGTGCATGGCGCCGGCGTGAGCGACAGTTCCCTCGGTGGCTCGGCCAACTGGGCGAGCAAGGGTTTCCTCGCCATGGATATGAATGCGCACGGCCTGCCGAACGGAAAGCCCAAGCAGTTCTATGCGGACCTTTATGCCGGCCCCATGAATCCTTATCGCTACGAGTTCCGTAATGATCGCGAAAAAGCCTACTTCACTGGCATGATGCTACGACTCATCCGGGGGATAGACGTCCTGACCTCCCAGCCGGAATGGGATGGGAAGCATGTCGTGGTGTCGGGCGCCAGCCAGGGTGGTTACCAGGCCATCGCGGCCGCTGGACTCGATTCACGCGTGACCTTCTTTGCGGCCGGTGTGCCCGCAGGCTGCGACCACAGCGGCATGCTCGTGAATCGCATCGCCGGTTGGCCCAAGATCGTCCCAATGCTCGACGGCAAGCCGGACAATACCGTCGTCGAGGCGTTCCGTTATCTCGACTGCATGAACTTCGCGACGCGCACCAAGGCCGCGGGCGCTTATTTCACCGTCGGCTTCATCGACACCACTTGTCCGCCGACGAGCATCTATGCGGCCTACAATCAGCTCAATATCCCCAAGGAGATCTATAACGATATCCCCAGCGGCCACAGCCATTCCCAGGCGGCCCGGGATGGCATGACTAAGGCGGTGTTGAGGCATGTGGGGAAGTGAGCGTGCGCGGAGCGTGCGAGGGGGCATAAAAAGTTGATCGGTTGACCAGTGGGCCAGTTGGCAAGAGAGACAAGAGACCGTGCAAAGGTGTAAATCGGCCTGCGGCCTGTGCAAAGGTGCAAAAGTAAAATAGTTACTGGTGGTGGGTTGCGGCCTCGGGTGGCAGGTGGCGGGCCAACTCTGCGCACAAGGGGGCAGCATAGGGAGACCGGATAGTTAGTTCGGAGCATAAAGGTAGGGGCGTGCGGTCCGCGCGCCCATGGATGACCGGGCCGGTCATCCCTACCTAAGACCGATGCAAACATTCCGGTCTCCGGTTTCCCTATGATTTTTTGAGTTCTCCGGGTGGCGGGCGTTTGGTTGGGAAAGGCTGGTAACCTTTGGCGGGTGGGGTTGTCTTAGGGATACCCCGATGAGACTGCTCTGCGCTTTCTTGCTCACCTTTCTGGCTTTGCCTGCGGCCGAGCCGTTATACGAACTGAAGAACCTGGCGGCCTGGTGTATCGTGCCGTTCGACAACCAGAAGCGCACGCCGGAACAGCGCGCTGCGATGGTGGCCAAGATGGGCATCACCAAGGTCGCCTATGATTGGCGCTCGGAGAATGTCGCGGAGTTCGAAGCCGAGATCCTGGCTTACAAGAAGCATGGTATCGAATACTTCGCGTTCTGGTCGCAACATCCCGAGGCCTTCAGGCTGTTCGAGAAGTATCAGTTGCATCCGCAGATCTGGGTCATGATGAGCGGGAAGGGCGAAACCCAGGAGGCCAAGATCAAGAGCGCCGCCGAAGGGCTGCTGCCGACGATCGCCAAGGCTGCCGCCATCGGCAGCAAGGTCGCAATCTACAATCATGGCGGCTGGGGTGGCGAGCCCGAGAACATGGTCGCCGTCTGTGAGTACCTGAAAAAGAACCACGCCGTCACGAACATCGGGGTTGTCTATAATCTGCATCACGGCCACGGCCACCTCGACCGGCTGGACGAAGTGCTCAAGCTCATGTTGCCGCATCTCCTTTGCCTTAACCTGAACGGCATGGACGTTGGCGGTGATACCAAGGGGCGGAAGATTCTGCCGATCGGAGTGGGCACGCAGGATCTCAAGGTGCTGCGTCAAATCCGTGCCAGCGGTTACGCCGGCGTGATCGGAATCCTGAATCACACCATGGAGGATGCCGAGGGGCGTCTGCTCGATAATCTCGATGGGCTTCGGCATCTCGTCCCGCAGTTGGATGATCTGCCCCCTGGCCCCAAGCCGAAGTATCGGACGTTCGCCGTCGGCGCGCCTACTAAGGCTAAGCCGACCTTGGTCGTCGCGGATGAAGCGCCGAAGGGCGAGCCGTCACTATCGGCCGAGTTCGGCAAGGCTTTGCGTGGAGGGCAAGTGGTGGATGCCTCACCCGATACCTTTCACTGGCCTTTCACCGTCGAGGCGCGGGTCCGCTTGGACTCCAAGAAGGGCTTCAATATCATCGCCGCCGGCGGTCCGAAAAGTTCGCCCCGGCATTGGGAACTCTACTCACACCAAAGCAGTGGGTATTTCAGCGTCTACCTGCCGGGACGCGGCGGCGATTTCTCCTCCACTGTCGATATAGCGGACGGCAAGTGGCACGACGTCCTCGCGAGTCTAGACGATCAAGTCGTCACCTTGTGGGTGGATGGTAAGATCGTGCTCGAACGAGCCCCGAAGCCCTACCAAGAAGCGCCGGTTCCTGATAAGCTAGCTTTTGGTCGTCTGGTCGAGGGAGGTATCGGGTGCGATGGCCTTGTGGACGACATTCGGATTTCCCGTGGGGTCATGAAGCCACGCAAGACGGAGGGGCCTCGTCTGCCGATGGACAATACCATCGGACTTTGGAGTTTCGACGCACTGAGCGCGGCTATTCCACGGGCACCGACGCCGCCGATCGCTGCCTTTGATCCGGACCGCGCGCCTTTGCGTCCGGACCAGGATCCGTATGCCGCACATCCTGTAAACCGGGATAGGGTCTTTGATTTCTATGCCAAGCAATCCGTCGCCTTCGCCGGTGTTATGCCCCGGCCGGCGTTGATCACCTCCTTTCCTGGACTCGACGGCGGTAAGCAGGGGCATTGGGGGAACCAGAATGATGCCGTCACGTGGAAGGACGGGCGCTGGGGGGCGTCAGACCTCGGTAATCTTTTCAGCGGCGTCCTGCGGGTAGACGGTATGACCGTGACCAAGGCCGTCTGGGTGCGGAAGGGTGATGAAGCCGCCGCGTTCGATCCCGAGAAGTTGAGCTTCCGGGCGCGCTGGCGAGGTGGGTTCGTCAAGTTAAGTTCGGCTCGCCATGGTTTCGCCAGTGGACCCGCGGTCGGTGGTAAGACTTTCGCCCAGGAGAAAAATCCGGTGCTGCCGAAGGACGCCCGTTACCTTGGCTTCTATCGTCACGGGGAAGAAGTGATCTTCGCTTATGAACAAGAAGGTCGGAGACGGCTGATGTCCGCCTGGCAGACTGATGAGGCCATTTTAGAGAAGCTGACGCAGGGAGGCCCGAAGCGTTGGTCCAAAGAACTCACGACGCCCATCACGCGTGGTGAGCAGAAGCCTTTCGCCGTCGATACCATTGGGGTGCCTTTTGAGAATCCGTATGGCGCGTTATTCTTCATTAGTGGGATTGATTTCCTGCCTGATGGAGCTGCGGCGGTCTCCACCATGACCGGAGAGGTCTGGCTCGTCCAAGGGTTAGCGGGCGACCGGGCCGTCTGGCGGCGTTATGCGACCGGTTTGCATCAGGCCTTGGGCGTCAAGGTCGTCGACGGCAAGGTGCACGTGCTTGGGCGCGATCAGATCACCCGACTGCACGACCTCAATGGTGACGGCGAAGCTGACTATCATGAATGCCTCTTCAACCGCTACGCCACCTCGCCTGGCGGCCACGATTTCGTCGTCGGCCTGGAGCGAGATGATACCGGGCGCTTTTATGTCGCCTCGGGCAATCAAGGACTCCTGCGGCTGACCCTGCCGGACAAGGTCGAGGTGCTCGCCACCGGCTTGCGTAATCCGAACGGCGTGGGTATCTCGGTGGACGGACGATTCATCACCTCCAGCGTGCAGGAAGGCGATTGGACGCCGTCATCGGCCGTCTGCCTGGTTGAAGCCGGCTTCAGCGAAGGTGCGCATTTCGGCTGGGGCGGTCCCAAGGACGGCAAGCCGCCGACGCCGCCCTTGTTGCATCTTCCGCGCGGAGAGGATAACTCCAGCGCCGGGCAACTTTTCCTCGGAGCTGGCCGTTGGCCATCGCTGGCGGGCGAGGGTAATCTCCTGCATTTCTCTTTCGGTACCGGTAGCGCGTGGACGATCAGCCGGCAGAAAACCGGCGGGGTCTGGCAGGGCGCGGCGCAACGTCTCACCGGCGCATTTCGTTCGGGGGCCCAGAACGGCCGATTCAATCCCGCAGATGGTCACCTCTATGTCACCGGCATGCAAGGATGGGGCAGTTATACCCCGGATGATGGGTGTTTGCAGCGCGTCAGGCATGTCGGCGGTTCGCCGGTCCTGGTCGGGCATGAGGTACGCGACAACGGCGTTTTGTTGAAGTTCGATAGTCCTGTCCGGGCGTCCGAACGGGCCAAGCCCTTCGCGCAGGCCTGGAATTATCGTTACAGCCGGTCGTACGGTTCTCCTGAGTATTCCGTACGTCATCCTGAGGCCGTCGCGCATGACGTGCTGTCGGTTGAAGGTGTGCATGCGGATTCTTCCGGCCGTTCGATCTTCGTTCACCTTCCGCAGCTCCTGCCATGCAGCCAGCTCCATGTCAGGCTAGGAAAGGACGTGGAGGTTTTCCTTTCTGCTCACGCGCTGGGCGAACCTTATAAAGATTTCACAGGTTATCGGGCCGTCGCCAAGCAGCCGGCGCATGCGCACGAAGCCACGGCGATTGCGTCAGGAGCTGGGCGTCCGGTGCGTTGGGAAAGCGAACTGTGCGGCCCCGACCCTGTGGTCCTGAAGATCCAGGCCGGCAGCGCCTTGAATTACCTGCAGAAGGAGCTCAAGGCCAAGGCCGGGCGGGCCGTTGCGCTGACCTTTGAGAATCCCGACGTCATGCCGCACAATTGGGTACTCGTGAAGCCTGGGTCGGAGGAGCGAGTCGGAACGGCCGCGGCCTTGATGGTGTCGCTACCCGATGGCATGGAACGGCACTACGTGCCCGAGACGACCGACGTACTCGTCCACACGCGAATCCTCGAACCTGGTAAGAAGAGCACGGTCTACTTCACTGCGCCGAAGGAGCCGGGACGGTATACCTACCTCTGCACGTTCCCGGGACATTCCCAGCTCATGCGCGGCGTCTTGGTCGTCGAATAGGATTGGCGTTGCGGGGGCGGGGCTGGGAGGGACAATGCGGGCATGGATAAATCCAAGGCTCGTTTCGTCCTTCGTACCTGTATTCTGGCGTTGTTCGCCCTAATTGTGCTGTGCATCGGGCTGGCCTTTCTCAGTGACAAGTTATTGCCGACTGAACTGGCCGAATGGCATCAGCGTAACGCGGGAGACGACTTTGGTTTTGCGGATGTGTTCGCTCTCCTTTTTTGGGGCGGTGGCCTATTTCTTTTCCTCGTCAGCATGATTGGCCTATTCTTTTACCAGCGCTGGGCAGCGTGGTTGATGCTCGTCGTCCTGCTCCTGTTCTCGCTGCAGGTCATCTTCAGTCCCTCAGTTGAGCCGGGCCTCCTGACCTTTGTGGGCAGTTGGAGCGATATCTTGACCGGACTTGTGCTCGGCCTGGCCTTCTTTACCGACGCCTTGGACGCCTAGGCCTTACTTGGGAAGGGGTGGGTGGGGCTATTTGGGACCTTATGATGAGATGAAACTATCAATCTTCGCTGGGGTTCTATAGTCAGTGAACCCCTCTATGCGCCTCCTCGCCTTGTTCGCCTGCCTATTCGTCGGTCTTTCCGCCCAGGCTGCCCCCAAGAAGGAGGCCAAGAAGGAAGCCAAGAAGGTCGAGCCAGTTATCAAGGCCGTCGTCGCTCCGGCTGCTCCCGTCGCCGCGCTGGGTGAACGTGCCGCCATCTGGCATGTCTGGACCGACAAAGAAGGCCAGAAGCTCGATGCGCGTTTCTGCGGACTCGCCGGAGAATTCATCACCCTCCAGTCGAGGGACGGACGGACTTTCCATTTCAAGACCGAGCTACTTTCCGCTGAGGACGTCGCTTTCGCCAAGAGCTGCGTCGATCTCGCACGTCGCAATAGCTTCAGCCCGGCCGTCATCGCCTCTGCCGCGGCCGACATCGATCGGCTCGTCGCCTCGGTCCTGACCGCCAACAAGCAGACGCTCAATGCACCGGCGACGGATGAGCAGTTCCTCCGCCGTATTTACCTCGACGCCTCCGGTCGCGTGCCGACTGCCACCGAAGCAGCCACGTTCCTGGCCAGCAATGCGCCGGATAAGCGGGCCAAGCTGATTGACGAGCTGCTCTTCTCGTCGGGTTACACGATGCAGATGTTTAACTGGATGGCGGACCTGCTGCGCGTCAAGGACACCTTTGCCAAGGGCGTCCCGGCGTTCACCTTTGAGGACTGGCTCAAGGCTCGCCTCTCCGCCGGCACTCCTTGGGATAAGTTGGTCTCCGAGATGATCACCGCGGACGGTCGCCTCAGCGACAACGGTGCGACCGGCTTCATGCTCTTCGACGCCGAGATGCCACTGGACGGCGTTTCGAACCTCATGACCACTTTCCTGGGCACCAACATGGCCTGCGCCCAGTGTCACGACCACCCCCTGGCTGATTGGACTCAGCGCGACTTCTACCAGATGGCGGCGTTTTTCGGCGCCACCGACGGCAAGGACGAAGCCATTGGAAGTGCCATCAAGAAGGCGGTCAGGGCCGACTCCAGCCTGCCGAAGGCGGCCGTGCTCAAGATCGAGCAGATGAACACCTTCCGGATGGAGGACTCCGACAAGCAGAAGCTGACCTTCCCTAAGGATTATAAATACAAAGACGCCAAGGCAGGCGACCCCGTGACGCCGGCGCTCATCGCCTGGAGCAAGGGCGAGAAATCTCTGCCGGTCTATAACGTCAATACCAAGACCCCTTCGCAGCTTCGCGACGAATTCGCCCGCTGGCTGACGAGCCCGCAGAATCCGCGCTTCGCGACCAACATCGCCAACCGCATCTGGAAGAAGGCCTTCGGCCTCGGCGTGATCGAGCCGGTAAACGACATCGACGACCTCGCCGAGGCGAGCAGTCCTGAACTCATGGCGCACCTGACCTTCGTCATGAAGGCCGCCAAGTTCGACCTACGCGAGGTCCAGCGCGTCATCTATAACTCCAAGACCTACCAGGCTTCGGCCAGCGCCACGCCCGATCTTGGCAAGGCCAAGTATCTCTTCAACGGACCAATCGTCCGCCGATTGAGCGCCGAACAGGTCTGGGACAGCTTGATTGTCACCGCCGTCGGCACCTATGCGGACAATGTCTTACTCCGTCGCGGAGACGATCTTAAGGCCATGGCGCTGCCGGCCGGCAAGGTCACCTTGGCCGAACTGAAGAACGCCGTCAATCGCACCACCAAGGCCTTTTCCGGCGGCGGCAAGCTGGCTGGCGCCCCGAAGAAGGCCGCCGGTGGTTCCGCCCTCGGTCTCGCCAACGGTTACGAGGGCGACAAGCCCATCAGCCGTTTCTCCCTCATGTTGGCTCGCGCGAGCGAATTGCCTCAACCTTCGTCAGAGACCCACTTCCTGCGACTATGGGGGCAGGGCGACCGCCTATTGGCTGATTCCGCCACCAACGACGGCAGCGTCCCGCAGGTTCTCCAGATGATGAACGGGTCCGTCGGTAAGCTCGTCTCCGATGTCCGTTCCGCCGCCGTTCTGGATGCCATGAAGGCCAAGACGACCGAGGGCGAGGTCACTTCTCTTTATCTTTCTTATCTTTCCCGCAAACCGACCGCCAAGGAGTTAGCCGCTGCGAGCAAATCGCTCACGGATGGCCTCGCCCTGACGGATCTGGCCTGGGTCCTCGCCAACACCCGCGAATTCCTCTTCGTCCAATGAGCATCCTCCATTCCGCAAATCTCCTCCGCAATCCCGAGGACCGCCGCAGCTTCATCGAGAAGTGCGCCAAGGTCTCGTTCGGCCTGAGCGTCCTCCCGTTCTTCACCCGCATCGCCGAGGCTGCCGAAGTCCCGGGAGCCGTGAAGGCACCCAATGCCGGTCTTCCTGGTTTCGGTAAGGCCAAGCGCGTGATCTTCCTGCAGCTCAATGGTGGCATGTCGCACATCGATACCTTCGATCCGAAGACCGGCGCCTCGAAGGGGCCAGGCTCGATTGTCTCCGCTAAGGGTGACATGCAGTTGACCTCCTATCTCCCGGAGACGGCCAAGATCAGCGACAGGATTACCGTCATCCGTTCCATGACTGCCAAGGTCGGCGTCCATGCCTCGGCGGCCTACCTGATGCGCACGGGCTTCGAGCAGCGCGGCACCGTCCAGCACCCGACCCTTGGGGCGTGGGCTCAGCACTTCCTCGGTACCAGCCACAAGACCCTGCCGTCTTCCGTGACCGTCAATCGCTCGTCTAATCATGGTAACGGATGGTTCCCGGCGGCCTATTCGCCGCTGCCGATCCTCAACCCCACTGATGGCCTGATGGACACCAAGAGCCCGGTCTCTGAAGCCGTCGTGGCCAAGCGCACTGGTCTGCTGGCCGAACTCGATGCTGGCTTTGGTGGCAAGGCCTCTGATGAGAGCGTCAAGTCTTACAACGAATTCTACGAGTCCACCTTTCAGCTCATGAAGAGCACGGACCTCAAGGCCTTCGACCTCGCTTCGGAATCGGCCGAGACCCGTGCACGCTACGGTAAGAGCAAGTTTGGACAGGGTTGCCTCCTGGCCCGTCGTCTCGTCGAGAATGGCGTGCGCTTCGTCGAGGTCGCCATCGGCGGCTGGGATATGCACGCCACCCTGGACGATCGCATGGAAGAGGTCGGCGGCGATTTCGACCGCGTTTACGCCACCTTGATTCAGGATCTCGAGTCCAAGGGACTGCTCGAAAGCACCTTGGTCGTCGTCGCTTCCGAGTTCGGTCGTAAGCCGACCTTCGAGGGCGGCGGTCGTGGCCACCATCCGCTCGTCTTCTCCACCGTCCTCGCGGGCGGAGGCGTCAAACGCGGCTTCGTCTTCGGCGCCAGCGATGAAAAAGGCTATGCGCCCAAGGAGAACGGCGTTTCGCCGGGCAGCCTGCATGCGACCATCGCGCACGCCGCCGGTCTGCCCGTGCAGACGGACATTATCACGCCCGCGGGTCGTCCGATGCAGGTCGGTAACAAGGCCGCTCCGCAGACGGGTGTCTTCGCTTAAGCTCGACTCCAGTTTGCTCCACGAAAGCCGCCGCACTGGGCGGCTTTCTTATTGCAGGAGCATCGCGAGGTCAGACGGCTTTTCCAGATGCACCGCGTGGCCGGCCCCTTCGATTAGGCTGTGGCGTGCTTTGGGAAGATGGGCGCCCATCTCATGGGCGAGGCGCGTGAACTTCGCGTCATGTTCGCCCGTGACGAGGTCGACCGGGAAGCGGATCTCCTTCAGTCGATGCCAGAGGGAAGGGAGCGTACCGGTGCCGATATTCTCCAAGCTCATCGCCAGGCCTTCAGGATTGTTCTGGGCGCGACGGGCGAGGATGGGGTCGAGGCGTTCCTTCGGCAGGTGCAACATCGGCTGGAAGAACGTCTGGTTATGCCAGTACTTGAAGAAGGCTTCTAGGCTACGGGTACGGATGAACTCCGCCAAGGTAGCGTCGCCGAGACGTCGTTCGTCGCGTTCCTCGGGGGTGGCCAAGCCGGGGCTGGCGCCGACCAAAATCAGTCGCCGGATACGCTCCGGGTGGGCGATGGCCCAGTGGAGGGCGAGGCGGCCGCCCATTGAGTAGCCGATGAGGGTTATCTGAGGGGCTGAGGCGGCCCGGGAGATGATTTCTAGGTGGGCGGGCAGGGAATAGGCAGCCAGGTCCCTCAGCAGGCTTTGGGAGCCATGTCCGGGCAGATCAGGGGCCGAAAGGCTCGTGCCGGGGGGTAGGTGGGCGCCGAGGGGGTCGAAATCTGCCCCTTGGCCGGTGAACCCATGTAAGGCGACGATGGGGTTCATGGGGGAGGTGGCAGGCTGACCGGGAGGGTCATGGCGAGGTTGTAGGCCAGGGCGGTCCCGGGGGACAGAATAAATCGGGAACAAGCGTCATTTTTTAGGGTAGAAGTATCACCCCCGACTATGCCTGGCATCCGCGTTAAACCATGGAACCGTGTGGACGGTCCTATCTATAGCCTCGCCACCACGGCGAACGGTAAGGGCAACCTGAACATCTGCAGTTACGTGACGCCGATCTCGATGAAGCCGAAGCGTTTCATCATCGGCGTGTACAAGGACACCAAGACCTTGGCCAATCTGGAAATCAATCCCATCGGCCTGCTCAACTACATGGCGAAGGATCAGGCCAATCACATCAAGCTGCTCGGTAAGAAGTCGGGTAATTCCACAGACAAGATTTCGCAGCTCGGCGACCAGATCGAACACGTCGGCGAAGGTCTGTTCATGCTCAAGGGTGCCATCGCGACGCTGCGCTTGAAATTCATGGAGCGGTTGGATTGCGGCGATCACTGGGCCTGGCTCGCGCACGTCGACGCTTACGAGAATTTACGCGAAGCACCGCCGCTGACTTTGGAAGAGTTGAAGAAGTTGAAGCTCATTCTGGCTTGAAGGCCAGAATAGGGCCAGGGCCAGGGCTAGGGACAGGTCTGGGGATGATAAGGATGCAAAGAAGAGGGCTAGGTATCCTTAAGATCCTAGCCCTAATTCTGGCCCTAGCCCTGCGCGGCAACGCTGTGCTTACTTCTTCTTCGAAGCTTTCTTCGACTTTAGCTCTTCGCGGTTGGGAATCAGGTAAGTGCGGCCGCGGATGAGGCGTTCGTAGAGATCGACCATCGCCACGCCTTCGCGGGGACGGACCGAGTCAGCCTTCGTCGCGCGGTCGACCTGGCGCTTAAGCATGCGGCAAAGGTCTTCGGCGTTGTACTGGATCATGCCGAGGATGCGTTCGACGGAGTAGCCCGGGATGCTTTCCTCGATGTAGAAGCCGTCGGCTTCATCATCCTCGAGGAAGACGTGGGCTTCGTTGACGCGGCCGAAGAGGTTATGCAGGTCACCCATGATGTCCTGGTAAGCGCCGACCATGAAGGCGCCGACGTAGTAAGGCTGGCCTTCTTTGAGCGGGTGGAGGGCGAGCGTCTTGCGGACGTCCTCGAGGTCGATGAAGTCGTCGACCTTGCCGTCAGAGTCGCACGTGATATCGACGAGCGTCGCCTGGACGGTCGGGCGTTCGTTGAGGCGGTGAATCGGGGCGATCGGGAAGAGCTGGTCGAGGGCCCAGTGGTCGAGCAGGGATTGGAAGACCGAGAAGTTACAGACGTACTGTTCAGCCAGCATCGAGTCGAGACGGGCGAGTTCGTCGGGGACATCGGAAGAGTCCTTGAGGTCATCGCGGATCTGGCGGCAGATATCCCAGAAGAGACGGTCGGCGGCGGCGCGCTCTTCGAGGCGGAGGTTGCCGAGGCTGAAACGGGCGTGGGCTTCTTCGCGCTTTTCCTTGGCGTCGTGGTAGCGCTCGAGCGGGTCGAACTTCCGCTTGTTCTTACGGATGGATTCGAGCTCCTTGACCAGTTGGTGGGTCTTGCCCTTGGACGTGTCGACCTTACCGTCGTCGCGGGTGATGCGGTCGACGGCTTCGAAAATCAGGATCGAGTGCGGGGCGACGAGGGCGCGGCCGGATTCCGAGACGATGTCGGGAAGCTCCACGTTGCTCTCTTCGCAGATCTGCTTGACGTTGGCGACGACGTCGCGGGCGTAGCCTTCCATGCTGTAATTCATGGAGGATTCGTAGGCCGAGCGGCTGCCATCGTAGTCGATGCCTAGGCCACCGCCGACATCGAGGAGACCCATCGGGAAGCCCATGCGCTTCAGTTCGCAGTAGAAACGGGTGGCTTCGACCACGGCCTTCTTGATCGTGCCGATGTTCGGGACCTGGGAGCCGATGTGGAAGTGAACGAGGCGAAGGGAGTCCTTCATCTTCGCTTTGGCGAGACGGCCGGCGACCTCGACGATCTCCGAAGCCGTCAGGCCGAACTTAGCGTTCTCGCCGGTGCTGTCGGCCCACTTGCCTTCGCCGGCGGTGGTGAGCTTGACGCGTAGGCCGATATGGGGCTGCACGCCCATGCGGCGGGCGATGCGGATGATGGCGTCGATCTCGGAAAGCTGTTCGACGACGATGATGGTCTGCTTACCCAGGCGGCGGCCCATCAGGGCGAGCTCGATGTATTCCTCGTCCTTGTAACCGTTGCAGATCAGGAGGGCCTTGCGGTTCTCGAGGAGGGCGAGGGCGATGATGAGCTCAGGCTTCGAACCAGCTTCGAGGCCGAAATCATATTCTTCGCCCGCGTCGAGGATCTCTTCGACCACTTCGCGGAGCTGGTTGACCTTGATCGGGAAGACGCCGCGGTAGCGACCGTCATAGTCCTCTTCCTTGATGGCGCTGCGGAATGCTTCGTTGATCTGCGTCACGCGGTTGCGGAGCAGGTCCTGGACGCGAATCGTGAGCGGGGGCTTCAGGCCGGAAGCTTCGACTTCCTTGACGATGTCCGTGATGCGGATTTTACGGTGGTCGCCTTTCGGGTGCACGCAAAGGTGCCCCTGAGGGTCCACGGAGAAGTTGTTACCTCCCCATCGTTTGAAGCCGTAAAGTCCAGGGCTGCGGTTTGCTCACGTCGGTAGGGAGGTGGACTTTTTATCGTGCGGGGGGAAGCGCAAGGGGAAATCTCGCCTCCGCGGGTGGCTTACGTCTCGACCCGGCGGCGGCGGGCGATTGTCTGACGGCATGTCCGCCGAACCAGTCATCCGAGCGACGATCGCGTTACGGAAGGCCTTGGAGGGCCGTTCGTTTCCCGCGCCAGCAGACTTCGTCTACCAGCCCTTGGACTACGCTTGGGCGTCGCATGAGGCCTACCTGCGTCGTTTCGCCGCGGCTGGCCCGCGGAAGGTGCTTTTCCTCGGCATGAACCCCGGGCCGTTCGGCATGGCTCAGACTGGCGTGCCCTTCGGCGAGATCGCTGCTGTCCGGGATTGGATGGGACTGGAGATGTCGGTCGGGCGTCCCGACAAGGAGCACCCAGGGAAGAAGGTGACTGGGTTTGCCTGCCATCGCTCCGAGGTGAGTGGTCGCCGTCTCTGGGGCCTGTTCCAGGAACGCTTCGGTAAGGCCGAGGCCTTCTTTGCGGATCATCTTGTCCATAACTACTGCCCGCTGCTGTTCCTCGAGAACACCAAGCAAGGGCGTAACGTCATCCCCGAGGAATTGCCCAACGAGGTCATGGCACCCGTAAACAAGGAGTGTGATAAGCTCC
>JBEEKW010000033.1:0-21015 GCA_041168485.1 Verrucomicrobiota bacterium | reverse complement strand
GCTGAATCCGGAGCATTCCTGGTTCGGCAAGAAGGATGCGTCGGTGACGTATGTGTTCATGGAAGTCCGCTCCGAGACGGACTACGTGGTGCACCACGCCCAAAAGGTCATCGCCATCTTCGCGGGCATGCGCCGTATGGCGGATCTCCTGACCAAGCAGGGGCATAAGGTCCGGTACTTCCGGTTGAGCGATAAGGATAACCGCCATGGCTTTGCTGAGAACCTGAAGCACGTCTTCGCGGCGACGAAGGCGACCCGTTTTGAATATCAGGAGCCGGATGAATTCCGCGTCGACCAAGACCTGCGCGCTTTCGCTAAGGACTGTGGGCTGGTCACGGCCTGCGTGAGCTCCGAGCACTTCCTCGACGGACGCGGCGGCGTGGCCGCGCATTTCAAGAAGGATGCCAAGCGCTGGCTGATGGAGTCCTATTATCGCCGCATGCGCGTGAGCACGCGTCTGCTGATGGACGAGGACGGCACGCCCGCAGGCGGCGAATGGAATTACGATAAAGAGAACCGGAAGCCGTGGAAGGGCACGCCGCCGCCGCCAAAGTCCTGGGACGTCTCGCATGACCACTCCGCAATCTGGGCCGAGATTCAAGCCGCCGGCGTGAAGACGATGGGTAAGCCTTCCGAGAAGGACTTCCCGTGGCCAGTGGATCGCAAGGAGGCGCTCAAGCAACTAGACGCCTTCATCGCGCGCGGCCTGCCGGATTTCGGTGATTACGAAGACGCCATGCACACGTCATCGGACCGACTTTTCCATTCGCGCCTATCTTTCGCCCTGAACGTGAAGCTGCTGGCACCGCTCGAGGTCGCCCAGGCCGCAGCGGATGCTCATGAGCGTGATCCGGCGCGCTATCCGCTCGCCGCGACCGAGGGCTTCGTCCGCCAGATCATCGGCTGGCGCGAATATATCCGTGGGGTGTACTGGGCCAAGATGCCTGGCTACGCCGACGCCAATGGGCTCGGGCACACGCTTTCGCTGCCGTCTTGGTTCTGGACTGGTAAGGTAAAGATGAACTGTATGCGCCACTCCGTCGGGCAATCGCTCGACACCGCTTACGCGCATCATATCCAGCGCCTGATGGTCATCGGCTCGTTCTGCCTGACCGCCGGCGTGGATCCGGCGGAGGTCGAGAAATGGTATCTCGGCGTTTATATCGACGCCTTCCAGTGGGTCGAGCTACCGAACGTCATCGGCATGAGCCAGCACGCCGATGGTGGGTTCTTGGCCAGCAAGCCGTATTGCTGTGCCGCGAGCTACGTCTCCAAGATGTCGAACTACTGCGGGGGCTGTCCTTATGACCCCAAGGATCGCACCGGTCCGCTGGCGTGTCCGCTCAACGCGCTCTATTGGGATTTCTGGCTGCGGCATCAGGATCGTTTCCTGAACAATCCGCGCATCGGTATGGCTGTGCGTCAGGCCGCCAACATGCCGCCCGCCGAACAGGCCGCGGTACGCAAGAAGGCCGCGGAGATACGGGCCGGGATTGAAGAGCTGTGAGGAGCCGCCGAAGGGCGGCTTAAGGTAGGGGCGTGGCTTTGCCGCGCCCTCTTAGGCAGGAGTGCAAGGCGAAGCCTTGCCCCTACCATGGTTCGCCCTGCGGCGAACAAGGCCCACCCTTATTTCGCCGCGGCCTTCTTCTTCCCCTTGCCGGCATTAGCGGGCATCGGGTCGACGCCGGGCAAAGGGAATTCCAGATTCGGCACGCGAGCGGCGGTCATCTTGGCTTCGAGTTCCTTAACGACTTCGGGGAACTTCGCGGCGAGGTTGGTCGTCTCGTTCGGATCGGCATCGAGGTCGTAGAGCTGCGTCACGATCGGTTCCTTGGCCTTGACGGCTTTAGTCATATCCGTGCGGATGGCCTTCCACTTGCCATCCCAGATTGCTTGCTGTGAGCCGTAGCTGGGGAACTCGCGATAGAGCGGGGCAGTGCGCGGGGCATCCGTGCCCTTGAACGTCGGGACGAGGCTCTCGCTGGCGATGTCGGCGGTGCGCTCGAGCTTCACGCCTGCAAGTTCGGAGAAGGTGAACAGCCAGTCTTCGAAGCCCGAGATGCGGTTCGAGCGCGTGCCGGCCTTGATGCCGGAGGGCCAGCGCACGACGGTGGGTTCACGGACACCCCCTTCATGAAGGGAGCCCTTTAGGCCCTTCAGGCCACCGGCGGAATTGAAGTACTTGGTATCGGCGCCGCCGGCGTCATGCGTCGCACCGTTGTCACCGGTGAAGACGATGATCGTATTGTCGGCCACGCCGGCCTGCTCGAGTGCGGCGAGGATGCGGCCGACTTCCTTGTCGAGGCGTGAGATCATCGCAGCGTAGGTGGTGCGGGGCGTGCGGTTGGGGCTGTAGCCGCCTTTCTGCGGGGCGTAGGGCGCGTCTTCCTTGATCACGCCCTCATACTGCGTCAGTTCTTCGGCGGGCACTTGCAGCGCCACGTGCGGCAGCGGCGAGGCGTAGTAGAGGAAGAACGGCTTGCTCTTGTGGGCGGCGATGAAGGCTTCCGCACCTTTGATCGTGCGCTCGCTCAGGAAGTCCTTGCCGATGAACGGCGCGTAGGCCTTGGGGTCTTGCGGGTCGGCGTCAGCCGGGAAGACGCCATGGCCGGGTACGCCGTCGGGTCCGTTATCGAGCGGAATTTTGACGCCGTTATCCTGGATGAAAGGGGGGTAGTGGCTGTGCGCGACCCATTGGCTGGTGACGCCGAGGAAACGGTCAAAACCTTGTTTCAACGGGCTGCCGGTGGAATCGAAGCCGCCCATACCCCATTTGCCGAACGCCGCGGTCGCATAGCCGGCTGACTTGAGCGTCGCGGGCAGCGTCGTGATGCCGGTCGGCAACGGGAACTGTTCGCGGTCGCCGACGTCGCCGTTATCGCGGGCCGTGGAGCGGCCTGGATTACGTCCGGTCATCAGCACGGTGCGTGACGGCGCGCATACTGGGCTACCGCAGTAGTGGCGGGTGAGGATCATGCCTTCGCGAGCGAGGCGATCCACGTTCGGGGTGCGGATGATCTTCTGCCCGTTGTAGCCGACTTCACCGTAGCCGAGGTCATCGGCCAGGATGAAGACGATGTTCGGTCGAGACTCCGCGCAGAGGCTGGCGCAGAACAGAGATAGCAGAAGCAGGGGGGCGCGACTCATGCGGATTTATTAGGGTTAGGCCTTGGTTATGTCGAGAAACCAAGGGGCTGGGTTTGTCGGATTGACATCCCCTTCGGGCTGGGGCTTAACCCAATCTTTCCTCTCTCGGGCTGTAGCGTAGTCTGGTAGCGCGCTTGCATGGGGTGCAAGAGGTCGTGAGTTCGAATCTCACCAGCCCGACCAGAGGAAAACGAAGCCAAAGCCCCTTCCGGGGTCGATTTCGGCTATTTTGAGACTTCCGACGCAGCTCCGGCCTTGCCCGGCTTCTGGCCCAGAGACCAATCGGCGGGCTGGCCTTTGCGTTGGCGGGAGAGCCATTCCAGGGCGGCCGAGGGTTCGGAGTCATGGCCGCCTTCGAAGACCGTCACGCGGGCGTTACCGGAGGAGCGGCGGAAGAGGGTGGCCTTTTGGCGCTCGGGGTCGGTTTGTGTCTCGGTAGCGAGGGCGGCGGGGATTTTCTGCTCGCGGACCATGAAGTCGATGTCGGCGACTGAGACTTGTTTGTCGGGTGCGGCGAGCACGTTGAAGGCGAGGAGTGAATGGCTCACTGGGACCGACCCCGTGTGTCCGTCGTGGATGCCGGTATTGATGTCGAGCGGCACGCCTTTGGCGGCGGCGAGATGGAAGAGCGGAGAGCGATGGCGGTATTCCGCTTCGGTGGCCGGGCCAGGCTTTCCGCCGCAACATTGCTCGATCATCTTCGCGTAATTGTTCTTCCGTGCCGTACTCTCGGCGTGCCAGGCGGTGAGGTCGGAAATGGGCACCCAGGCGCTGACGCCAGCCCAAAGGTCGGGCGCACGGGCGGCCATGACGAGAGACATGTGTCCGCCGCCGGAACCGCCCACGAGGTAAATGCGGTCGGTGTCGATACGGGCGTGACTCTTGGCATATTCCACCGCGTCGACGATGTCCTGCGAAGCGAGGTCCGAGGCGCAAGCTTCGGGGTGGTTATTGATGCCGCGGAAAGCCGGGGCGATCATCACCCAGCCACGATGCTTGGCCAGTCCGACTAGTGACGGGGCTTGCTCGATGCTTCCGCTCCAGCTGTGCAGGAAAACCAGCAGCGGTACGGCCGGTCCGGCGAGATTCTTTGCGGCGGTTTCGGGTTGGTAATAGACGACTTTCTGTGGCGTGCCGTCCTTGGTGCTGGTGACATCGACGGCCATCTTGAGCGCCAGCGCCTTCATCTCTTCGGCGGAGGGTCGTTTGGCGGGTTCAGCCGCGACGAGCGTCATGCAGGAGAGCAGGGTAGCGATGGTCTTCATTTGGCCGAGGGCAGGAGGTGCGCCTTGATGAAGTCGCTATCGATGGCGTGGACGACGTTCGGGGCGCCCGGGTAGACGAGTTCGCAGCGGACTTGGTTCGCATCGCAGTGTTCCTTGAGCTTCACGCCGAAGTTGGCCGTATGGGTGGGGTCCTTCTCGTTTTTGCCAAGGTTGGGCGGGGTGCTGTAGAAAAGGCCGACGGGTGGGTCGTCGCGGGATACGAGTTCGTAGGGCGAGTATTCCTTGATCCAGGGCAGGATACGTTCGCGCGCGGCGTAGAACATATCGAAGGACGAAAGCTTCTGCTTCGCGTCCCAGACGATGCCAAAGGCGTGCGCGCCGTATTTGCTGTTGGGCGTCCAATCACGCATTTGCTTCGGGTCGAGCGTCGTCTGCGCGCCGCCGACTGCCGCGCAGGTCACGCGGGTCGACTCGCGGGCGATAGGGTCAGCGCTGTTCGGGTCGGCGAGATCGTCGTGGAAGGCGATCCAAAGGCTCGTGCAGGCGCCGGCCGAACCGCCGGCCAGGGCGACCTTGGTCTTATCGAGATTCCATTCCTTGGCCTTACTGCGCGTGAACTGAAGGGCGCGGGCGCAATCGACCATCGGTCCTTTCACGGGGGGCACGAGGCCGTCGTTCATCGAGTCCCGGATGTTGCGGTATTCCACCGAGACCACCGAGATGCCGGCATCGAGAGCGGGCTTGAGCATACTGCGCACGACTGAGCGGTCGCCGCCGGTCCAACCGCCGCCATGGATGTAGAAGAGTAAGGGCGTAGGCTTATCCGACTTCGCGCGCCAGAAGTAGATCCGCTGCATTCGGTGCGAGCCGTAGGAGACGTTTTCGTCGGGCTCGATCGGGAGCGGGTATTTACGAAACTCCGGGTCGGTGACTTTGGCCGGCGCAGCGGCGGGAGCCTTGGCTGGCGCGTCGGCCGCGTGCAGGGAGGCGACGCCTAGGGTAAGGGCGACGACGAAAGCGAGCAGGGGGTTCATGCTGCCATTGAGACAGCCAGAACCCCCTGCAGTTGCGAGTAAAACCTTACTTAGCGGGTGTCGCCGGCGGGATCTTGCAGGACTGCCAGGCGAGGAACTTCCATTCTCCTTTTTCGAGGCGCCAGACGGCGAGGAAGCTGATGGTGCTTTCGGCGGCGTTGCCTTTCACGACGGCCTTCACATCGAAGCGTCCAGCCATGAGGGCGATGCCGGGGACAGGGAAGGTGAAGGCGCGCTCCTGGTAGTCGTATTTCGAATATTTAGCCGAGCCGTCCGTCAGGGAGCCGATCAGCGCCGCCTTGGTGTCGACCTGTCCGTTGGAGTGCGCATAGCGCAGTTCGGGCGAAAGCAGGGCATCGAGCTTCTCGCGGCTAGGGGCGAGCATGGCGGCCACGCGGGCGTCGTCGGCCGCAGTTACGCGGGCGAGTTCGGGATGGTCGGCGGCCGGCGCAGTAAGTGCGAGGAGGACGGCGAAGAGGGTGGCGAGGTGTTTCATGGGTAAAGGTTCGGTGATGATTACTTCTTCTTCTCGAGCATCGAGCGGACACGGGCTTCTTCCTTGGCCAGGGCGGCCGGTGGAATCGGCATCGGCACGAAGGCTGGGTCGGCTTTGATGATCTCACTGGTAGGAATCGTCCGGAGGCGAAGGTTTCGGAAAGCGACGTCCTGTCCATGATCCTGGAGGAGCAGCTTACCGCCACGGCCTTTGAGGTCGCCGCCGCGGATGGTCAGTAAGCGAATCTCCGCGGCCCACTTGGGGTCGGTGTAATCGAAGGACAGGATATTCTGCTCGTTGAGCCAATGCTCGATGACCGTCCCTTGGCAGCGGATACGAGCGGTGTTCCATTCGCCGACAGGACGCGTGACCCGTTTGCTCGGCGCCATACAAAAGAACAGGGAAGCGGCCGCCTGACGTGGGTTCTCGCCATATGGGCTACCGATGTCGTCGAGCACCTGGTATTCGACCTGACCGGGACGGTAATAGACGCCGCTATTGCAGCCCTGGCTGACCTTCCAGTCGAAGCGCAGTTCGAAATCATCAGGCAAGGTGCGTACTTCGTAGGTCAGCTGACCGGAAGGACGGACGCGGGCAAAGGCGCCATCTTGGATCTCCCAGTTGCCGGGGTGTTTCCATCCATCAAAAGTCTTGCCGTCGGAAAGCGCCACAAAGCCGAGACGCTGCTCCTCCGAATCCATCGGTGCAGCGAGGAGTGTTGCCGTCACGGCAATCAGGGTAATCAGGAAGCGCATGTCAAAGTGGCCTAAGAACAATGAATAAGGAACCAAGAACGATATCGATGCGCTCGGCCATCTGTCATCTTCACTGCCTCACGGCAGTGACAATACTGCGATCACAAGCAGTGTCCTGATGGCGGATATCGGTGAAGCCAGCTTCGGTCAGGAGGTCGCGCATCTCGCCGGTGCCGTAGCAGCGGCCTTCGGTGACGCTCATGAGCAGCGCGGAATAGGCCGCCACGGGCGCTGGGCCGGTCTTGTCGTCATTCAGGTGGGCGTCGTGGACGATGAGCAGGCCGCCCTTGGGCAGGGCTTTCGCGGAAGCGGCGAGGAGGAAGCGCACCTTGTCGGTATCCCAGTCATGGAGGACATTGGAGAACAGGTGGACGTCGTAGCCGGAGGGCAGGGCTTCGGTAAACATGTCGCCAGCCTTGACGTCGACGCGGTCCTGGAAGCCACGCTTGGCGATCATCTTGCGCGTGATGCCGTCGACCGGGGCGCGTTCGAAGACCGTGGCGGTCAGATTGGCGTGGTTAGCGACGAGCGCGCAGGCGTAGATGCCCGAACCGCCGGCGATATCGAGGAGGCGGGTGCGCGTGCCGATCGGTGAGGCCTTGGCCATCGCCGGGCCGAGCGTGAAGCCACGCGAATCCATGGCCGCGGTGAAGCTGGTGGCGAACGCGTCAGTAAGCATGGCTTCGCTCCAGGGCTTTTCATCCTTGTAGCTGCCCCAGTTGGCTGGCTTGTCGGTCTTCAGGATGATGATGAAGTCCTTCACCACCGGGCGGTCCTTGAGCGAGGCGTAATAGGCGCCGAGGAAGATGGGCGAGGTGCTGACGAGATGCTCCTGTCCTAGAGGGGTTACCGAATAGACGCCGTTTTTAAGGGCAAGGAAACCATTGGCGGCGAAGAGCGTCAGCATCACATCGGTCGGACGGCGATGCGTGCCGAGGTCGTGGCAGACGGTGGCGAGATCGGCAGGCTTTGCGGCGAGCTTCGTGAAGAGGTCAAATTCCGTGATCGCGGCGGCGATCAGGTCGACGGCGTAGAGGCCGTCGCGGAATCGATAGATTTCCAGCGGATCGTGGGCGGGCGCGCGGGTAAGGTCGAGCGAGGGTGACATAAGCAAGGGCTGCACGATGACAGCCCTTGCGGAGAAAAACACCTATTTTCTGAAGATTACTTCGCCTTCTTCTTCCCGGCTTTCTTCTTCGTACCTTCTTGTCCATCAGCAGCGGGCTTATCGGCGTAATCCGGAATCTTGAAGTCGATGGCCTTGGCCTGCTTGTCGTATTCCGCTTCCAGCTTTTTGCGCAGGTCGGCGTAGGCCGGGTCGGCGGCGAGGTTCTTGATCTCGTAGGGGTCGACCTTGAGGTCGAAGACTTCGGTCCATTCGTCGTGCCCTGGGTACTTGATCAGCTTGGCATCGGCGGTGCGGACGGCGGTCGTCATCGGGGAGCCGAAGTTCTTTTCGTAGAAGTAGCAGTAGAAGAAGCTGTCTCGCCAGGCGGCATCATCGCGTCCTTCCATGAGCGGCTTCCAGCTGCGTCCCTGTATTGCGGTCGGCACCGGCTGGCCGGCGAGGTCGAGGAAGGTCGCGGCGGGGTCGATGTTGAGGACCATGCGATCTTCGGTGCGACCGGCCTTCACTCCACGCGGGTAGCGAACAAGCATCGGGATGCGCATGGATTCCTCATAGGCGGTACGTTTATCTCCGAGATTATGTTCGCCGAGGTAGTAGCCGTTATCGCTCGAGAAGACGAAGACCGTGTCTTCGGTCAGCTTGAGGTCGTCGAGTACCTTCAGCAGTTTGCCCACGTTGTCGTCGACGGAATTGATGCCGCGGAACATGCCGAGGTTGGTGCTCACTTCCTTGGCGTCGGTGGCTTTCCCTTTGGGCCCGTTCGGTCCGGCCTTGGCGTAGATGGGCGGGATGCCGTAATTGGGCACGGAGCGAGCCAGGGCGCCTTCGTAGTCCTTGGCGTTGCGGGGAGGAGGGGTGAAGGGGCCGTGGCAAGTCTTGAGGCCCAGAATCATCAGGAAAGGTTTGTCCTTATTGGCTTTGATGAAGTTCGCTGCGTATTCGGTGGTGACGTCGTCGACAAAGCCCTCACTCGCGGTCTTGACGCCGTCGACCTCGATCGGGCAATCGAAGTAGATACCTTGGCCGACAAAGCTTGCGGACGTGTCGAAGCCTGGGCGTTTGCCAGCCTGACTACCGTGGTGCCACTTTCCGAAGTAACCCGAGACGTAGCCGGCCGGGCGGAGTAGGGTGGCGACGGAGATATTTCCTTCCGGGTGAGGCGTATGGTTATTGGTGACGCCGTTGACGTGGCCATACTGGCCGGTCACGAGCGAAGCGCGCGAAGGGGCGCAGAGGGAGTTCACTACGAAAGCGTTACGGAAACGGATGCCTTCGGTGGCGATGCGATCGAGGTTCGGGGTCTTGAGCCAAGGAAAGCGACCTTTCTCTCCCTGTTCCTTCTGCACGACGCTGAGTGCGTCCCAGCGCTGGTCATCGGTGAAGACGTAGACGAAGTTGGGCTTACGGTCAGCGGCGGCCGCTAAGGACGCGAACCCGGCAAAAAGGATTAGGGCGAACTTATTCATGAGGATCTTATTTGGCCTTGGCCTTGCCTTTGGCGGCGGGGGCGGGAGCCGGGATCGGCGCCCAGTCATCGGTGCGGAAAGGCGAAGCGGGGAGATCGGCGACGTTCACGAGGTTGGTCTCCGGGTTGTCGAGCCAGGCGTAACGCAGGGCGACCGGGGCGGCTACATCGGGGCTGGTCACAATGAGCTTGGCGCCATCGATCTTGGCGCTCGCCGGCTTCCACTGCTTGTCCGCACCAGCGAGCTGGAGGCCCTTTATGGGACCGCCGTCCCGGGTCTTGAGGCCGTCGGCATGGGAGAGCGTGACGATGACTTCGGCGCCTTTGATCTCATGGCCAGCGGGCAGCGGGCCGCTGGTGGCGGCGACCTTCTTGCAGTAGACCGTGCCGAGGGCCCAGAGGGAAAGGCGACGGCCGACTTCCTGCTTGTTGGCTGGGTGGATGTTGCCGGCATCACCGATATCGATCGCGATGGCCATGCCCGTGTGGGGCAGCGCCAGCGTCTTCAGCATCGATTCGCGGACCAGCGGCCAGCCTTCCCCGGCGCGTTTAAAATTGGGAAGCTGGACCCAGGCGAAGGGCAGCGCTTCATCGCCCCAACGGGCCCGCCAATCGGTGACGAGCGCGGACAGCTGATGGACGTAGAGTGTGGCGCGGCTGTCGGTCGAGTTCGCTTCACCTTGGTACCAGAGCATGCCTTTGAGCGTGAAAGGGACGAGCGGCGCTACCTTGCCGTTGAACAGCCCGCCGTAGTTTCCTTTACGTTCACTGACGTCGGCGGCATTGCGTGGCGGGCGAGGTGCCTTCTTGCCTTCAGCGGCGGCCTTGGTCTTGGCGGCCTTGTATTTCTCCACAGCGACGACGTACTCGGCTTTCGCCTTCTCTGGGTCGACCTTGGGCATCGCGTCGCTCTGGGCTTTCAATGCGGCGCTAAGCTCGGGCTTCGTCTCTTGGACTTCTGGGGCGATCCACGATTCAATCGGGGTACCGCCGACGGAGGTGTTGATCAGCCCGACCGGGACGCCGACTTCGCGATGGATTTCGCGGCCGAAGAAGTAAAGGGTCGCACTGAAACCACCGACGTTGTCGGGCGTGCACGCGAGCCACTTGCCCTTCGCCTGGGCCTGCACGGTGGCGGCGGCGCCAGAGTCTTCCTTGAAATGGCGAATGAGCGGGTAGCTCGCGGCGGCCTTCTCTTTCTCGAAGTCTTTCGAACGGCTTACGCCCATCGCCATATTAGATTGGCCAGAGCCGAGCCAGACGTCGCCCACGAGCACGTCAGAGACCTCAGCCTTGCGGTCAGCCTTGCCCGTGGCGGTGAGCTTGCGACTTTCAGCGCTGGCCATCAGCGGGTCGAGGCGGAGCGACCACTTGCCAGACGCATCGGCCTTAGCGGTCTTTTTCTGGCCGGCGAATTCGACCGAGATCTCTTCGTCGGCATCAGCCCAGCCCCAGACTGCGACGGCCTTGTCCCGTTGGAGGACCATGTGGTCGGAGAACACGGCCGGCAGCTTCAGGTCGGCGGCGGTGAGCGCCTGACAGGCGGCTAGACAGAGTAGTGTCAGCAGGGGCGTGCGAAGAGGGGGCATGACTATTTAACAACCAGACCGCCGAGGAGTTGCGACAAAAACCTCCCGAGGCTCACTTCAGCGATTTAATATAAAGGACGATTGAGTCGACCTGGGCGTCTGAAAGGACGCCGGCGAAGCTGGGCATGGCGAATTCCGACTTCACGAAGGAGGCATGCTTCTTGGCGTTGGGTTCGAGGATGGCTTCGCGGACGTAGGCCGCGTCGGCGACGAGTGAACCCTTCTTGCCCTTGTCGGTCACGTAATCGCGCTTGGAGCCAAAGAGGCCTTTCCAACTCGGGCCGACGTTGCTCATCGCGGTCTCACTAACGGAGTGGCAGGCGATGCAGCCGAACATGGTGGCGAGGCGTTTACCTTCGTCGGCCGAGACGATCTCGGCCTTCTTCGCCACCGCGGTACGCGGGGTGAGGTCGATGTCGATCGGACCGAAACCTTCGGTGACGGGGTCGAATTTTGTGAACTCGTACGGCGTCGTGTAGGCGTTCTGGCGCATCTCGGCGCCGGCGGCGGATGCGATTCCCCAACCGATGCGCAACTGTTCGACGGGCTTCAGTCCGGGAACGCCGATGAAGACGCTCTTACCGTCCGTGCTCAGGTAAGCGCTGCTGGCCGTGAGCCAATCGTTGCCGGTCTTGCCATCCGCCTTGTATTGGGCGGAGCCGTAGGTGTGGGCCCGCTTGTAGTGCCACGTCGCGAAGGAGTAGTTGTCGGGATTCGTGGCCTTGGCCGAATCGAGGGCGACGTCGAAGCGGAGTAGGATGCCGCGGTCCGTCGGTACGACTTCGCGGGGCGTCAGCGAAGGCGCGCCGGTGTGGCGGACGCGTTCGATGCCGGTGAGGGTCTTGAGCGTGTTGCCCCAGCCGGCAATCTGGAAGCCAGCGATGTAGAATTGGCCGTCGGCTGGATTGACGGAGCCGTTGAGGGGCGGGGTGGCGAAGTCGCTCGCGATGCTGACGACGCTGGCCTGTGGGCGGGAGCCGCGATGATTCCAGAGCACGCGCAGGAGGTCGGGCTGGTTGAAGCAGATCTGCAGCATCTCGTCGTTGAGCGGGCCCATCTTGGCATCGAACAGCCAGACCTGGGAGAGGGCGGAGGCGTTGACGGCGTGGGGAATCCAGGTGAGCGGCTCGGCGATGGGGGCGGGATATTTCTGCTTGGGCAGCTTATCGCTCAGGAAGCCATAGAACTGGGCGTCCTTGACGATGTGGATCGGGGTGCTGGGGATGTACTGCCCCTGCTGGTCGCTGGCGATGACGAGGCCCGTGCGCGGATGGACCGACAGGTTGGGCTGACGGAACCCATAGCCGAGCAAGGTGGCCCTCTGACCATCGGCGGAGACCCGGAGGATACTGCCGTTGTGCTTGCCGATGGTGGTCGCTTCCTGGCCGCCTTTGCCGATGACGAATTCGCCTTTCGGGGCGAGGCGGATTGTGCTCGGGAATTCACGCATATCGGCCGTCTGGGCGAAGGCGTTCGAGAAGAGCTCGTGGACGTCGGCTTCACCGTCGTCGTTCGTATCGCGGAATCGCCAGATGCCATTACGGTCGAAGACGTAAATCTGATCGTCGCGGATGGCGCAGGTCATCGGCTCATGCAGGCCGGAGGCGAATCGACGCCAGGTCACCTGCGTGGAGTCTTCCTTGAGTCCGCGGGCGAGCCAGACGTCGCCATCGAGGGTGACGACGACGGCGGTGCCGTCCTTAAGGAACTGGATGTCGCCGGTACGGACGGCGCGCTTCCAGGGGTTATCGACGGGCAGGCCAACATGATCGATGACGAAGGTGTCCTTGGCGGAGCTGAGGGCGATCTTGGTCGTGACCGAAGATTTCCAGCGACGGCTAGTCGGCCCGGAGGGGATGGCGACGGCAGCGATGCTCGGGGCAGGGTGTTCGTCGCAGAGCGAGACGCAGATGGCGGCAGGAGCGACGTTGGCCGGAACCTTGACCGCGAAGAAGTCGTCGTCAGGGATGAGCTCGGCCGGGCCGCTGACGGTCACGCCAGTCTCGATTTCTTGGGACGGCCCTTGGTGGCGGGCTCCGACGACGAGGAGGAGGTCCTTCGCATGGGCAGAGACGGCGAGATGGCGTTCGATGACGACATGGCCGTCGTGTTCGGAAGTCTTCCAGAGCTCACGAATCGTGGCGTCGGCAACGCGATAGGTCAGGACGACGTCTTGGCCGACAAGTTCGACGGATTGGAATTGGCCGAGCGAGGTCGGGATAGGGCCGCGGCCGACTTCCTCGGGCGAAGGGGCGGGGGAGCGTGGGTCGGTGTGATCGACCTTTGTACCGAGCTGCCAGCCAGGAATGATCGCGTGGCCGAGCCAAAGTTTGCCTTCGGGCTGCGGGGCGGGGAATTGGCCGCCGAGGGTCTTGCGGCTGGGGTCGTGATAGGAGCCGGGAGCGAGGGCCTTATCGCTGACGCCTTTACCGCGCCAGACGGCCGAAATACGGAGCAGGTCGGTGTCGAAGCAGGCCCACGAGTCATGGGGCAGCTTGATGATGATCCCGCGCGGCGTGAGGTTGTTTTTACCGAGTCCGTCGCGACGTGCGTCGAGGATGGATGAGAAGAACGGAAAGTCGGCCTCGACCCAAGGGCCCCAGGGTTGCGGTTGGTACTTAGTCGACTTTTTCGCCGGCTCGGCCGCTAGGCAGCTCAGGACTCCGCAAAGCAGGGCAAGAGTGAGGCGGACAGGGCTCATTGAGGGGGTAGTGATAGGCCGACGAAGGCTTACGGGCAATGTCCTTCATTCATCCCTCATCGTCCATCTTCAAACCGACTCAAAGTCCCTGCAGCCAGCGAAGGAAACTGCCTTCCTCGGAGACCATGATGCGGAGTAAATCGCTACGTTCGTCAGTCCAGGGGAGGACGCGGGCGGAGAATTCCACGTGTTCCTTTGTTACGTCGAGCAAGAGTGGCTGCTTCAGCAAGGCTTGGTTGCGCGTCATGATGATCCAGTCCGAGCCATAGAAGCCGGCGTCCTCGTAGGCCGTATCGTTGTCGTCGATGGTTATGGCCGGGAAGCCGATCTTCTCCGCGATGCGGTAGACCACGGGGTGGAGGTCGAGATAACGGTTCGAGACATGGATCACGATGGCACCGTCAGGCTTGAGGTGACGCTGGTAGGTCGCGAAGGCCTCCAGCGTGAGCAGGTGGACCGGGATCGCGTCGCTACTGAAAGCGTCGAGAATGATCACGTCGTATTGCTGATCGGGTTCGCCCTCCATGCGGAGGCGAGCGTCGCCCATGACGAGTTCCGTCTTTGCCTTCGAATCTTTCAGGTAGGTGAACGTCGTGCTCGCGAGGCGGGCCACGTCATCGTTGATCTCGTAGAAGCGGAACGTGTCGCCCTTGCGTCCCCAGGCAGCGAGGGTGCCGGAACCGAGGCCGACGGCACCGACGCGGCGGCCGCCTTCGGGCTTGAGGGTGCGCAGAAGTCGCCCGACGCCGCTGGTCGAGGTGTAGTAACTGCTGGGGTTGGTGCGTTTCTCGGGGTCGACGTATTGGAGTCCGTGAATCGTGGCGCCGTGCTGCAGCGTGAGATGATGCAGCTCAGGATTACCGGCGTCGTTCTCGATGACCTTAAGCACGCCGTAGAAGCCGCGGGTCACGCTGACGGCGCCGCGCAGGGACGTCGCGGCGACGTCATAGAGGCCGTAACCGAAGGCCGGAAGGAGGAGCAGCAGGACCGCCCAGCCCCAGCGGGCCTTACCGTGCTGGAGCGGGAAGGCCGCATCTTGGCGGAGGACGCCCAGCACGAGCGCCGCCGTGAGGAAGAGCGCGAGGTGGAGCTCAAAGTAATCTAGGAAGATAAACGGAGCGACGAGGGCGACGAAGAGTCCGCCCGCCGCCCCGCCAGCGGAGATCGAAAGGTAGTAGCCCGTGAGCCGGCTGGCGCCAGGGCGCAGACGGAAGACCTCGCCGTGGCAGACCATGCACGCGACGAACATCGTGCCGAGGTAAAGCGTGGCGAGCGGCGTAATATTAGGGTGCGATTCCGCCTGGATGAGATTATATAGCACCATGCCCAGCAGCGCCGCGAGGAGCGGTAGCCAGACGGCGCGGTGATACCAGCGCGGGCTGTCGAAGCTGATAATGAAAGATAGCAGGTAAAGGCTGAGCGGCAGCACCCAGAGGAAAGGCACGACAGCGATGTCCTGGCAGATTTTGTTAGTGATCGCGAGGAGCAGCATCACTCCACATGCGGGCAGGGCGAACCAGAGCAGCTTACGGCTCGTGGACGGGGCTTCCTCTGCGTCGTCTGCGACGACCGCTTTCGTATCGGCCTCGGCGCTCTTCCACACCTTGTAACCGCACCAGCCCGCGAGGCCGGCGTACAGGGCGAGACCGATGGACCACCAGTTGGCCTGGGCTTGACGGGCGAGCTGCGGTTCGAGCACGAACGGATACACCAGGAGCGCGAGGAGGGAGCCGATGTTTGAGAGGGCGTAGAGACGATAGGGCGAGACGCCGGGGTTCGCCTTACTGAACCAAGCCTGCAGGAGCGGCCCGGTAGCCGAGAGTACGAGATAGGGGAGGCCGAGGCAGGCCAGGAGTAACAGCAGGATGTGTCCAGCGGCATTGGAACCGTCGGTCGGCTTCCATTGGTCGCCTGGGGTGATCGGGAGCAGGGCCACCGCGAGCGCCAATAGGCAGAGGTGCGTGATGACCTGACGGCGAGGGGTGAGGCGGCTGATGCTGAAGTGGGCGTAGGCGTAGCCGCCGAGGAGTAGGACCTGGAAGAACAGCATGCACGTCGTCCAGACCGCGGGGCCGCCGCCGAACCAGGGGAGGATGAAGCGCGCGATCAGCGGCTGGACGAGGAAGAGCAGGCAAGCTCCCCAGAAGATGGTCAGGCTGAAGGCGAACATGGCTGGTTGCGTGTTTAGAACCCCGCCGTGTGGCGAAGGTTAGGGGTAAAGAAGGGCTAGGTCCTCGCCCCCCTTATGGCAACCCCCATCAGGCCCGCGGACGAATCCGGAGGACCAGCGATTCGTAGCCTAGCGTGCGTTCGTAGGAGTGTTCCTGCTCGACGCGTTCCTCGGCGGAGACGATCTCCAGCGAGTCCACCAGCTCGACGCACTTTTGCAGCAGGGTACGCACGATCAGGCGGGCGTGCGGGGCGCCGAGGCAGAGGTGTTCGCCGAAGCCGAACGACAGGTGCGGGTTCGGCTTACGGTCGATCTTGAACTCGTCGGCCTGTGGGAAGACGGACTCATCGCGGTTGGCGGAAGCCCAGCCGAGTGAGACGCGCCCGCCCTCGGGGACTTGCTCGCCGTGGACGGACGTGGCGACCGGACAGACGCGGCCGATGTGCGTCAGCGGCATGAAGAAGCGAAAGAACTCCTCGCTCGCATGCGTGATCCGCTTCGGGTCTTCCCGCAGGAAGGCGAGTGCCTCAGGATTGGCGGCGAGGTGGCCGAGCGCGCAGGCGACCGTATGGATGATCGTATCGCGACCGCCGGCGAAGGCCAGGTTGGCGAAGCCCATCATCTCTTCGCGCGTGAGCGGACGGCCGCGGAAGCTCGCTTGCGTGAGCGCGCTGAAGAAGTCGGCGCCGGGCGTACGGCTCGCCGCGTCAAACTTGCCGTGTAGGTAGTTCTCCAGCTCGACGCCTTTCTTGAGCCCGCCCCGGACGCGGAAGACGTGGATGCCCCAGCCGATCCATAGGTCGGCTTCGCTTTCGGCGGTATTGAGCAGATAGGTCAGCGCTCGGGCTTGGAGGGGGAGGGCGAAGCCGTGGACAACCTCGGTCGTGTCGCGAGCCATTGCCTCGCGTAAGAGGCTATCGATGAGTCGCTCGACCTGCGCGATCATCTCGGGCTGTTTTGGGCGATTGAAGAAAGGCTCTACGATGGCGCGGTATTCGGTGTGCTCAGGCGGATTGGTCTCGATCGGCAGCTGGCGCATCGACCGGGCTTCCTCCTCGGAAGGGATCGGCACGCGGAAGGGCGCGTCGGAACTATAGGTCTGCCAATCCTTGGCCGCCTGCCGGACGTCCGCATGGCGCAGAATCATCGGGATCTGTTCGCCTTGGAATTCGTAACGCGCGACCGGCCCTGCCTCCCGTTTCTCCTTGAATGGGTCGGAGGGCTTGTGGCCGAAGGGACATTTTCCGCCGAACATGAGCTTACTTATTCTTCTTTACCTTCTTCTTGCCACCTTCGGCTCCCGGTGCGGGGAGTACGTTGGCGCGTTCGGCCCAAGTGCGCCAGAGGGCGGCGAGTTCCTTGGTCTTCTCGGGCTGGCTCTGGGCAAGGTCGTGCAGTTCGGTGCGGTCGACCTTCATGTCGTAAAGCTCCCAGGCGCCATTGCGGCCTAGGCGGACCAGTTTGAGGTCTCCCTGGCGGACGGCGGCGTTGCCTTCGTGCTCCCAGTAGATCGCCTCACGTTCGATGGGCTTGTCGGCGAATGCCGGCACGAGGCTGCGACCTTCCATCGGCAGGATTGCCTTACCGTTGAATTCCTTCGGATAGGCGGCGCCGGAGACGTCGACCACCGTGGCCATCACGTCGATGAGGTGGCCGGGCTGGCGGCGGAATTCATTCTTCGCCGTGATGCCGGCGGGCCAGTGCGCGATGAGCGGCGTGCTGATGCCGCCTTCGTGATTGAAGTGCTTGTAGAGACGGAAGGGGGTGTTTTGGGCATAGGCCCAACTTTCGCCGGAAAACCAGTTCGAGTTACCCTTGCTCGGGTCGCCTTCGGTACGGCCATTGGCGCCAGCCTCGGCGTTGCCGCCGTTATCGCTCATGAAGAGGATGAGGGTATTGTCCAGCACACCGCGCTGCTTGAGCCCGGCGACGAGGTCGCCGATGGCTTTATCCATCCGGTACATCACGGCAGCGTAGGTGGCCATCAGTTGGTCGAAGCGCTTCTGCTCTGCAGCGGGCACATCCTTCCAGGCCTTGATCGCGTTCGGCATCGGCGAGCTCGCCCACTGCTTGTCGATCAGGCCCATCTCCAGTTGGCGTGCGTAGCGTCGGGCGCGGACTTCTTCCCAGCCGAGCTGATATTTGCCGAGGAACTTCTCGATGTCGGCCTTAGGCGCCTGAAGCGGGAAGTGCGGGGCGTTGTGGCAGAGGTGGAGGTAGAAGGGCTTCTTGGCGGTGAGCGCTTCGTCGATGAACTTCAGGCCGAAGGTCGTCCAGAGGTCGGTGCTGTACCAGTCTTTGGGCAGGCGCGGGTCATCCCTAGCGAGTTTTTCTCCGTCGAGGAAGAGTTCGGCGCGCGGGGCGTCGGAGAAGAAGAAGCCACCGGCGGCGGCGTTGAGGCTACGATCAAAGCCACGGGACTTCGGGGTGACGCCGTGGTTTTGGCCGACATGCCACTTGCCAGTCATGGCGGTGAGATAGCCTGCAGGACGAAGCACTTCGGCCATCGTCACGCAGTTGTCGTTGAGGCGACCGGCATAGCCCGGGAGTTTCTTGTCGTCGGTCATGTGGCCGACGCCGGCTTGGTGGGAGTAGACTCCGGTGAGGAGGGCGGCGCGCGTCGGGCAGCAACGCGCGGTGTTATAGAACTGGGTGAAGCGCAGGCCGTTCTGGGCGAGCCCGTCGAGGTGCGGCGTGGGGATTTCGCTGCCGTAGCAGCCGATATCAGAGAAGCCCATGTCGTCGACAAGGATGACGACGATGTTGGGCTTGGTGGCGGCGGAGGCACCGGCGCCGAAGGCGAGGAGGGCCAGCAGCAGGCGGAGCGTCTTCATGTAAATTTATTTGGCGGTCTTCTTGGTCGGCGGGCGGAGTTCGTCGGCGGTCCAGGAATTGGGGTGATCGGCGTACTGCTTGCGGATACCGGTGACGAACTTGGCGTCGACGGGCGAACCGTTATGCTCCCATTCACGACGGACGTAGGTCATCACCCCCGCGATGTCTTCGTCACTGAGCATGCCCATCGGCGGCATGGTGAGGTCCCAGATGCGGTTCCCGACCTTCACGGGGCCACCGAGGCCATGGAGGATGATGCGGGCGGTCACGTCGGGCTTGCCGAGGACCCAGTCGCTGTCGACGA
Source organism: Verrucomicrobiota bacterium (assembly GCA_041168485.1). Lineage (GTDB taxonomy): Bacteria > Verrucomicrobiota > Verrucomicrobiia > Opitutales > UBA953 > UBA953. Next base: position 2,164 of record JBEEKW010000033.1, on the reverse strand, counting down.
GCGGAGGGGCGAGGCCGTCGAGGCCATACCCGTGCGGCTGATGGCAGGCTGCGCAGAGGTTGGTATAAGTGACCTTACCTTTTTCTAAGAGTGCCTGTTGGTCTTTCGTCAGGGCGATGACCTTGGGCGGGGCGGGGGCGCCGGGCTTGCCAACCCAGGCGAGGCGCGCGGTGACGCTCACCAAGTTCTTGAGGGCATTGGCTTCGGTGACCGTCTTCTTGAGCTTAGCCAGCGAGGTGGGTTCCGCGCTAACCCAGATCGTCTTGAGCGGCACGGCTTTCTTCGACTTCGGGTCGCGGATGGATTGATCGAGGCCCCGGAGGATGGCGGCACGGAGATTGGTACGATCACCGAGGCTGGCGGCGATTTCGAGCATGCCTTCGAACGGACCAGACTTGCCGGCCTGGGAGATCAGGGTGGCGAAGCCCTCAAGGGCCGGACCGGTCTGCTTAAGGTTGGCGACGGAGCCCAGCGCGGCGACGGCCTTGGCCAGCGCGACTTCGCGGCCGCGAGCTCCGGTGAGCGCGCCTTCGCGGACGAGCACGTTGTCGCCGTGGGCGGCGAGGAGTTCGGCGACGGCCTTGTCGGCGTCAGCCAGGTGCGCGCCGGAAAGGCGAATCGCCATGTGCGCGAGGACGAGAATCTCTTTCTCGTCTTTGATTGCGCAGAGTTCGACCAGCATCTCGGCGGGGGCGATGCGTACGGCGGCCGCGCGGACCTGGGCGTCGGAATCTTTAAGGGCGAGTCGGACGTCTTCCGCGCGGGCGGCGGCGAGGCCGTCGAGCGACCAGAGGGCGTGCAGGCGGGCCTTGGCGGGGGCTTGGGCGTCGGCGAGCAGCGTGCGGAGCGGGGTAGCGGCAGCGACGTCGGCGGATTCGACGAGTAGGCGCTGGGCCGAGTCGCGCACCCAACCGTTGGGGTGCGTCAGGAGCTTCACGCGTGCGGTGGCGTCGACCGGGATCTTCGTGGTCTTGGGCGTAGCTTGGTCGTCGCGGACGATACGCCAGATACGGCCTTGATTGATTGGCGTCTCCAGCTTGCGCGCCTTGATGTTGGCGATGAGGTAGTGCGTGAGGAAGCCCGGGTGTTGCAGCATGCCGCGGTACAGATCGACGATGTAGAGCGCGCCATCGGGTCCGGTGGCAGTCATGACGGGGCGGAAGCGTTCGTCGGTCGACGTGAGAAATTCTTTTTCTTCGTAGGCGTTGGTACCCGTGAGCAGACCATCCTTTTCGGTGATGATCACGCGCTTCACCAGATTCGACGCAGGCTCCGGAATAAAAGCGTTACCGCGGAATTCCGCGGGGAAGGCATCGCCTCGGTAGATTCCGGCGCCGCAGGTGGAGGTGGCGTTCGCGAGGGTGCCGTCGGCGCGGAGCGTCTTGGCATCGTAGCCGCGGTTTACGCCTGGGGTCGGATGGGAAGGGTAGACCGATTGGTCTTTGATCACCTTATTATTGATACCGATGGCATCGCGGAGGAGCGGATTACGGGCGTAGGCCGCGGCCGGGAGGAGGTCGGTACGAAGGAGGTCGGAGTTGTAGTTGTAGAACAGGCGACCGGCGTCGTCTTGGCTCAGGCCCCACTGGCCGCGACCGAGTCCCGGGCCTTTCAGCCAGGCGCCGTTCGTGAGCTTGAGACTTGTGCCATAACCCGCGGCGTAGACTCGGTTGTCCATCGCCCACGTCGGCGTGTTGGCCATGTGTTCGGGTTGGCCGCCGAATGTGCCGAAGTCGGAGGTGACCAGGATCTTCTCATCAGCGGTGCCAGTGCCCTTCGTGTCGCGGCAGAAGAAAAGGTTCGGCGGTTCGGCCACAAAGGCGCCGCCTTTGACCGCCATCACGCCGCGAGGCATCACCAGGTTGTCGAGGAAGGCCGAGGCCTTGTCCATGCGGCCGTCGCCGTCCGTATCGGTGAGGAGCGCGATGCGTCCGAGAGGTTCTTTTTCCGTGGTGCCTTCCATGTCGCGCATGTAGCCGCGCATCTCGACGACGAAGAGTCGGCCTTGGTCATCGAAGCTGATGGCGACCGGGGCTTCGATCATCGGTTCGCTGGCAACGAGCTCGATGCGGAAGCCGGGCGGAAGGCGGAAGCTCTTTAGGGCTTCTTCGGGAGAGAGGGGTGCGGGTGCCGGCAGGTTGAACTTCAACTGAACGTCGGTGGG
>JBEEKW010000032.1:0-21264 GCA_041168485.1 Verrucomicrobiota bacterium | reverse complement strand
ATCAGCGCCTTACCGGAGAACTGGGCGAGGGTACCGTTGCCGTTAGGTTCGAAGAAGGTGTCGTGCTTCTCGGCGGTGAAGCCGGTGAGCGGATAGAAGACGTGCGCGTAGTGCGTAGCACCACACTCGAGCGCCCAATCCTTGATGGCGGCGGCGACGACGTCGGCAGCGGCGGCATCAAGCTTGATACCGGCTTCGATGCTGGCCTTGAGGGACTTGAAGACTTCCTTCGGGAGGCGCTTCTCCATCTTATCGAGGGAGAAAACATTCTGGCCGTAGATCAGATCGATCTTCTCATTGCGGAAGTCGAAGCTGCCCTGGAGGCGAGGCTGAGAAGCAATCGCCTCGATGGCGTTGCGGCGGGCTGGGTTGGTGCTCATTGATTGGGGGATTGGAAAGGTGTTTAATTACCAACAATTTCAAAGCACCCACTGTGCCACGGTTCAATAGGTAACCATTCACAGGGGGTTTTGTGCTTTTTTAGACAAATGTGCCTATTTTTAGACAAACCCACCCTGCTCACTTCCATACATAGGTCGTCCGCAGGAAATAGGCCGTATCCGTCTTCACTTGGGTTGGGAGGGGTTTGGACCTGTAGTCGTTAGACACCCCCACTCTCAAAGAAAGCGGCCCCTCGTTCCGCAGGACATTGAGACTCGTCTCGTGACGGACGTAGAAGTCACCGGTCGTCAGGAACGAGGGCACAAAATTGAGCGAAGTGTCCCAGGCCGCCCATCCGAGCTCTCGCGAAAAGAGCAGGCCGATATCCGCCGAAGGCGCCGTCAAGGATGATTGGCCTGGCGAAGCGTACCGTTCGAAGCGGTGCGCCAGACCGAGCCGTACGTCGAGCTTACCCTTAGCGTCGGTGTATAAGCGGAAGCCTCTGCCAGCTGCGTTGACGGAGAAGAAGTCGATCAGGCGGGCATTGTCATAACCGGTATCACTGCGCGCGTACCAGAAGACGACGTCGGTCGGATTGGTCTCATAGGAAACCGTGGCATGCAGGTCATCGGCGGAAGCCAAATTTCCTGACTCGGCACGCAAAAGCCGCACGCCGGCGATCACGGTGTTAGCCTTGGTCACGCCCTTGGCCGAAAAGCCGGCGCTGAAGCCAGACCCCGTGACGACGCCGTTACGGCCCGAGACATCGACGTCGGCCTGCGTGGTCCATTGGCGATCACCGGCGATGTCCCCGGGTCGCAGAGACGGATCGCGCCATAGCTCCAAGGCGACGTCCAGCGGGCTGGTCTCCACCCCGCCTTGTGAAGCCACGCGGCCGCCAGCGGCGTTGGCTGGGCCGCGCGACACCACGCCGCCGGAACTAACCAGTACGGCATCCTCTGTGACGAATGACTCGACCAGTGCCAACTGCAGGCGCTGCACATTGGCCTCGCCGAGTGCTGGCACACGCATCTCGAGCACCCCCGAGGCGATGCGCTCGATGCGACCTTTCAGGAAAGTGCCGTCCTTCATGGTGACGGTGTCCGCCAGGCACGAGGCGGTGAGAAACAGAAGCAGCAAGGCCCTCATGGGTGAATAGACAGCCGCAAGGACGCAGGGTTGCCAACCCTATCGTTCGCCCTCGATAATGGGGCCATGATGCTCGACGCGGTCATACTCGGAGCTGGACCGGCCGGACTGGCCGTCGCCAACGCCATGACCCGCGCCGGCGCAAAGGTGAAGGTGATCGAACCTGCCGCCCGGGTTGGCGGATCCATCCGGACGATCCGCGAAGGTGGATGGGTGGTGGAGACCGGTCCCAATACCCTTCAACTCGAAGGCGAAGGCGACGAAGCCCTGCTCGCTGCTTACGGCTTAGCGGAGGCCACGCAAACCGCCGATATGCGGGCCGCCAAGCGCTTCATCTACGCCCACGGAAAACTCCACGGCTTCGGCGGTAATCCACTCGCGATTCTCACATCGAGCCTTCTGAGCTGGTCGGGAAAGCTCCGCCTGCTCTCCGAACCTTTCCGGACGAAGGGCGGAACAGCGGGCGAGACCGTCGAAGCGTTCGCTTCCCGTCGCTTCGGCCCGGAAGCCGCCGCAATGCTCATGGATCCAGTCGTCTCCGGCGTCCATGCGGGCGACCCATCGAAGTTGGTGATGGCCGACTGCTTCCCCCGTATCCATGCGTTTGAACAGGAATACGGGTCCGTCCTCAAGGGCCTACGGCGCGCGCCCAAGGTGACGCGTAAGGTCGTAGGCTTCCCTCACGGAATGCAGCAGATGGCCGACGCCATGGCGGCGACAATCGGCGACGCTAATGTGCACCTCCGCAGCGTCGCCACGCAGATCCGCCGCGATGCCAAAGGGTGGAACGTCGCCTGGCGGAATGCCGACGGCATCGAGGAAGGCGCTTGCGCCAAACACTTAATCATCACCGCCCCCCATTGGCATTGGGCCTCCCTCCCCTTCGACGAGTCCGTCACGCGCATGTTGCGCGACTGGGAAAATGCGGCCGTTCCGGCCGTAACTGTCGTCGCCCGTGGCTATGCCCTCGCCGATGTCCCACATCCTCTAGACGGCTTTGGCTATCTCACGCCGGGCGCCGAGAAACGCGATGTCCTCGGCTGCCTCTTCCCGACGTCGGTCCTGCCGGGCCGCGCACCCGCAGGCCACGCCCTGCTCTGCTGTTTCATCGGCGGCGCCCGCCGACCTGATCTGGCCGCTTTGTCCGACGAAGCCTTAAGTAAGGTCGTCGACGAAGAACTCGCCATGACACTCGGTATCAAGGCGGCTCCGCGCAAGGAGTGGATTCAGCGCTGGGAACGGGCCATCCCGCAATACGATGTCGGCCAACGGCGACGCGAAGAAGCGCTCACCCAAGCCGAAGCCGCGCACCCCGGTCTCCATTTCCACGGAGCGTTCCGAGGCGGCATCTCTCTGATGCACGTCATCCGGACCGGCGACGCCCTCGGTCGCGCCTTGGCTAAAGGTTAAGCCTTCAACCGCTCGGATTCCGGTTCAGGCAAACCCCGGACGACCCAGATCGCGGGCAACATCAGCAATGCGCCGCCGATGTAGACCCAGAAGTGCGAACCGAAGTGGAAATATAAAAGCGCCGCGGTGACGGGGCCGATGACACGCGCCAGTGAGCCAGCCGAGCGCAGGATACCTAGATTGCGACCCTGCTCGGAAGCATCGGAGTAGAGCGAGACAAGTGCGGACACGCTTGGCAGGATCAGGCCCGTCGCGAAGGAGATCAAACCGAGGCCGAGATAGAACGCTCCCTCGGACCAGGCAGGGGAAGGCGTGCCAAGGGCCGGCGTCGGAATCAACGCGACGCAGACGAACGCAACGGAGGCGATCAGCATCCCCAGCATGATGACTTTGCGCTGCCCTAGTCGCTTGACGAGCTGACGGGCGAGTCCTTGGGCGAAGATCATGCAGGCTCCGTTAAAAAGGAAGAGCCACGCATTATCGCGCGGGCTGTAGACGAACAGCGCGAAGGTCAGGAACACAATCGTGTTTTCCATGCCGGTGAAAGCGACCTGGTAGACCAGATTCGCGAACGATGTGCGACGCACGGCGGAAGAACGAACCGTGGCGAGGTCGAAGATCGAAGGACGCTTGGCGTCGGCCGCGGCCCGACGCTCCGGCGCCAAAGTCTCAGGGAAGAACTTCGCGACCAGGAGGAAGTTAAGCACGCAAAGCGACGCCGCAATGGCAGCTGGAACGGAGAATGGATTAAGCCCGAAGGAACCGGTAGTCGTCCCATGGGCGAACTGGACGGACGACGCTAAGCCTCCGATGACGGGACCAAAGACGAACCCTAGGCCGATGGCGATACCGACCACGGCCATCCCCTTCGTGCGGTCCTTCTCATCGGTGATATCCGCGGCCGCAGCGCTGGCGACGGCGATGTTGCCGGCCATCATGCCCGAGACAAGTCGGGTCAGCACCACGACCCAGAACTGGGCAGCGAAGATCCAGAGAAGATAGGAGAGCGCGTTGCCAGCCAAGGTGATGGTCAGGATGCGACGGCGTCCCAACCGGTCGGATAACGCGCCCCAAATCGGCGAGAAGACAAACTGCAGCAAAGAGTACAGGGTACTCAGCAAGCCTCCGAAGAGGACCGTCTTCTTGAAGACCGTGTCGCCACCCATCCATTCAGCAGCCGAATTCAGGGAGCCAATCAGCGTACCAGCGGAGCCTTCAGTCCGGATATAGTGGTCGAGCAAATGGGGGAACAGCGGGATGATGATGCTGAAGCCCACGATATCCATGAACACCGTCAGGAAGATGAGCCCGAGGGTGCGACGCTGGGCGGAGGCGACTGGGGCAGACATGAGCCTCACGATGGGGTCCTTGTCGACCTGCGCAAACAAAACAGCGACTTGCGAAGCCAGCCCCGCAGGGAGAAGATAAAGTCATGCGTATGCTCGCCATCATCGCCCTGACGCTCGGCATCGCCGGCGCCCAGGCGGCCACCGACCCCAAGCTACTTCTCATCGAGCAGAAGCTCGGCGGCTTCAGCGATAAGGATTACGCCGTCGCGGTCGAGCGCACCCTCGGTGAATTCGAGAACCGTACCGGCGTCGGTCTCCGTCCAGCCGACCTCCGCCGCTGCGGCCTCAAGCTCTCATCTGAGAGCGGTGCGGGCCTGGCCACGCCCAAGCCCCTGGTCCGTGCGATCACCGCCGCCCTCATGCGGCGCGGCTTCGCCCAGAACGCCATCACGATCTGCGACGCCAAGGCGGGCAGCCTCCGCGAAGCGGGCTTCCTGCCGAGCCTTTCCACGCAGAGCCAGACCTTCGAAGGGTTTCCGGTCGCCGCCTGGGATACCTTTGCGCCGGATTGGGCCAAGGAAAGCCAGCTGCGCTACGTGAACCAGGTCCTCCCTCGTCCGGGCACCCAAGACGTGGCATGGGGCGATGCGCGGGTAAGCGTGCTACCAAAGACGCTAATCGACGGGGTCGATTTCTGGATCAACCTGCCCGTGCTTACCGATAGCAAGTCTCTCGGCGTGCACGGCGCAATGGCGTCCGCCTCCCTTGGCAACATAGCCAACTCCGAGCGCTTCCTCGATAATCCCTTCAACGCTTACAAGGCGGCCGTCGAAGTCTGTGCCATCCCGCAGCTCGCCAAGCGTAACGTGCTCACCATCCTTTCGCTCGAGCGCTACCAGGTACTCGGCGGACCCGAGTTTGATGCGAGCTGGAGTCGTTCCGAGAAGACGCTCCTGAGTAGCGCCAATCCAGTAATCATCGACTTCATCGGCCTCCAGAAAATCAATGCCGGACGGGCCGCCAGTGGCATCGAAATCATCCACCCCGAACCGCCGATCTTCACCGGCGCTAACGCCGGCGAGATCCGCCTCGGCACCTGCCGCCCCGCCGACATCACGCTGGTCCGCCTACCGGCGCCTTAATCGGCGAGCCGACGTAAGTTGTCCGCGCCAGCGCGGAACGCGGCCAGCTGGAAGCGCCGATACACCGGCAGGCCGCACCAGACGAACCAGCAGCTTGGCCGCACATGATAGGAGACGGTCAGGACGAGTGATTCGCCTTCGCGCTTCACTTCTGCCCGCCAGATGCCGCGCCCGTAATGACGGCGGGTCGTGACGTAACCCAACTCGACGCGCTCAGCGCCGGCTTCCACGACATCGACCTCGACGACCGCGGGAAGCATCAGGGGCGCGAGTCCGGGCAGGTTCGGCACGAACAATCCAAGGCCCAAGCGGTCGCCGACGCGCACCGCTCGACCTTCGTCCTCGAACTGGGTCCGCCGGACCATGACGTGCTCAGGGTAGAAACGATAACCCAGCAAGGCTTCCTTCACCCGCGCAAAGGCTTCCGGCGACCAGACGCCCACGACTACGCGATGCGTGTCTGCGAAGACCGCTGTCGCGCGGTCGCCGCCCTCGACAGGCGTAAGCAAGTCAGGCGCCGGGGCGGCCGCGTCGTCGAACGCGGGCGCCTGCGCCGCGAGTAGCAGCGCGCCGAGAAGATTGAGCGAGCCATGCACAGCGGCCATCTGCGGGATGGTGAGGTAACTCCATCCGAAGGCATGGGCGGCGGTATAGCCCACGCCGAGCAGGAAGCCGGGGACGAGGCAGGCATAGGGCCACGGCCCGCGCTTTAACGGCATGAAAGCCGCCCAGAGCAGGAAGCCGGCGGCGAAGACCACGGCGGCAGCGACTTCGACCGGCCCCGGCTGCAGGGGGTTACTCCGCAAAGCAAAGCATAGTGCCGTAGCCGGCGCCCCGACCACATAAAGCCAGATACCCAGGTCGCGCGCACGGGAGCGGGCGAGCGGGCGTTCACTGGCCGCCATCGCCAGCGGCAAGACACCGAAGGTGATGGCGAAGTGCACGGTGGTCAGCGTCGCGAGGGGGTCGGGAAACCCCGCGAACGTGCGATCGTAACGCGACCATACCCAAGCGGCGGCCGCGACCAACGGACCCGTCGCGGCGAGCATCTCGAGAAGACGCCGCGGCGCTGGCGTGAGATCATCGGCCAGGAAGCGACGTAAGCCGTGCGCCCAGAGCCAGAGCGCGAAGAGGAACGCCGGCGCGGCGGCCAAGGCCATGACGAGCCCGGGACCCTTGGAGAAATTCCACGCGACCAGCCAAAGCGCCAGACAAGGCCAAGCCGACCTTCGCAGCCAGATCGGGAAACCCCGATCCAGATGCTGCGTCCAGACCAGCGCCGCCCAGAAGCAGAGGGCCGCGATAATCGTGAACCAATCGACGACGGCGAGACGCTCCATAACGATAGCCTACGGACACAAAAAAGGCGGTCAAGGGAGGTCCCTTGCCGCCTGATGCTTCATAAGACCGGCTTCAGAGCTTCAAGCCGAGGGCTTCCGAGGCGGTGGCGCGCTCCTCGAGCAGTTCCTTCTCGGTGATCGCGATCTTCTCCTTGGAGAAGGCGTCGAGCGGCAGACCCTGCACGATTTCCCAGGAGCCGTCGGCCTTGGTGCGGAGCGGGTAGCCGAACATGATGCCGGGAGAGATGCCGTAGTCGCCCTTGGAAAGGACCGCGACGGAATGCCAGTCGCCGGCCGGGGTCGGGAAGTGCAGGCTGCGCAGGGTGTCGAGCGCGGCGTTGGCGGCGGAGGCGGCCGAAGAGGCGCCACGGGCCTTGATGACGGCAGCGCCGCGCTTCTGGACGTCGGAGACGAAGGTCTCCTTGAGCCAGGCGTGGTCGGTGATGACCTGCATGGCTGGCTGGCCGCTAATGGTGGCGTTGGTGAAGTCGGGATACTGCGTCGAAGAGTGGTTACCCCAGATGGCGACGTTCTTGACGACGGAGTTGTGCGCGCCAGCCTTGCCCGCGAGCTGCGACTTGGCGCGGTTCTCGTCGAGGCGAGTCATCGCGAAGAAGTTCTCGGCGGGCAGGTTGCCGGCGGAACGCAGGGCGATGAGCGCGTTGGTGTTGCAGGGGTTACCGACAACGAGGACCTTGACGGACTTCTTGGCATTGCGCGCGATGGCTTCGCCTTGGCCGATGAAGATCTTGCCGTTGATGCCGAGGAGATCCTTACGCTCCATGCCTTCCTTGCGAGGTACGGCGCCGATGAGCAGACACCAGTCAGCGTCCTTGAAGCCTTCATTGAGGTCGCCAGTGGCGACGACGTCGGTGAGCAGCGGGAAGGCGCAGTCCTGGAGTTCCATCACGACGCCAGCGAGGGCGTTGAGGCCGGGTCCGACTTCGATCAGATTGAGGGCGACCGGCTGGTCGGCACCAAACACAGCGCCTGAAGCCAGGCGAAAGATGGCGGCGTAACCGATGTTGCCGGCGGCGCCGGTGACCGCGACGCGAATGGGGGACTTGGAAGCCATAGAGGGAAGCCTATCTAGTTAGGCTCTCCCCTCGGAGTGAAGCGGAAACTATAGCCCGAGCTCGCCTTGCATCAGGTCATCGGCGGCCGGGGCCGACACGCTGTCACGGACCAGCTGAGAGAGGGGGGCGGCCGAACGCCCTTCCAGCCCGCAGAGGGCCCTCAACACCAAGGCCGCAGCTAAGGCATCGTATAACGCGCAGTGATACCGGCGGCGGTTCGGGGGACAATGCTCCGCGGCCAGCGCATAGAGGCGAGGGGCCAGGCGCAGAACCGACACCAGCGACGAGAGACGGAAGTCCCCCAAGGTGGGGGCCCAAGCCCGGGCGAGCCGGCAAGTATCAATCCACGGGCCCCATTCAGCAATAGAGGCTTCCTCGCCCACGAACGACGGCACCGCGGAGGGGCGCAACCAGGTGCCACGCAAGAGCCCCGACTCGACGGTGGCGTTATGCGCCGCAAGCAGGCCGGTGCGACGGAGAGAAACCCAGCGATCCCATTCGGATTCGAACGGAGGCAAGCCCTTCAGGTCCTTAGCCGCCAGGCCATGGCACTGGGTATCAATCGCCGGCACTGGAACGCGTGACGCGTGCAGGCTAGTCGATGCCGACACGACTTCTCCACCGAGGAGCGTGGCCACGCCGAACTCGACGACCCCGGTCCGCGAACTACCTTCGAAGTCGATGACGTGGATCGGAAGCGATGACCAAGGTGCGGAAGAGGTGTTCATCGGATCAGCGCCATTCGTGTCGGGGATAACGCCCACGCAGTTCCTTCTTCACGCCCTCGTAGGAGCCTTTCCAGAAAGCGTCGAGGTCGGTGGTGCGTTGTTGCGTGCGCCGAGCAGGCGACTGGATGCAGATGACCATCGGCACCTTGCCGAGGCATACGCGCAGTTTGCTGCCCGGGAAGTCGTAGAGCTCCTGCACGGTGGCTTCGATCTCCGCCTGGCCGTCGGCGGTGTATTCGATGCGGGCGGGATGCTTCTTCCGGGGCAGGATGAGCTTCTCCGGGCAATAGGTCTCAAGCGCCATCGCCTGCTCATGCGTCAGCCAGCCGCGGACGACGCCGAAGACCGGTCGATCGCGAATATCGCGATAGGCCACGGCGCCGGTACAGACTTCTTCGATCACCATGCGACGCGCAACGTCATCGAAGACCGGAATGCCTAGTTCCGGACAATGCTTCGAGAGAAAGTTTACCCGGCGAATCCACGCATCCACCGGCGCGTCCCACTTCTCGAGTTCTAGGCGGCCGGCGGCGACCTCCTCGGCGAGGATGCGGCTGGCGGCATCGGACGGCGCATCATCACGCTCCTTCGCTTCGAGGACCAGGTCGCGGAAGCGGCGCTCGACGCGCGTGACGACGCGACGCTGGGTGGCGTCGTAACGGACATGGTTGACCGTGGAGAATTCGGAGGGGAACAACTCCTGCAGCCAGGACTCCTCGATGGCGGTCGCCAGAGAAAGATAGGTGGTCACACCGCCGCGCGCCTGGATCTCATCGACTTCCGCCGCAACCAACAGCTTGGCGTTACGGATGGAGGATTCGCGGCGGAGCTCGCCGGTACGACCGTGCACCAAGGCGCAGCGGAGGGTGCCCGCATCGAGCCGGACGGCGAGGCGATCGGAAAATCCGAGCAGTAGACAACGGCGAATGGCGGCTGGATCGGCGACGCGGTCGCTGACGGGAAGCCCCTGCCCTTCCGCGAGGCGCAGGAACTGACGGGCGGCCTGATCGGCCTGGCGCGCGGCTTGGCCGTGCACGCCGAAACGATCGCAGGCATCGGCGTCGAACTTAAGGTCGATCGCCTGTTGCAGGAGCGCGAGCCGCGGAAAGAAATCTGACCCGTCTTCCTGCTCGACGGAGTCTCGGGCGTTCTCGGTGCGGTCGTCGACCTTACGGAATAAGATGTCGCGGCCTTGGGCGAGGCCGGCGATGCGGCAGACCTCGTAGACGCAATCGAGCTCACCCGCAGCGAGCAGCATGCGCGCATAGCGCGGGTGCGCCGGGAAGACCGACATGCGGCGTCCGATTGGCGTCAGCTTACCCTGCGTGTCGACGGCACCAAGATCCGCCAGGACGGTAAGTGCGCGCTGGAGCGCCTTGTCGTCTGGCTTCTCATACCAAGGGAAAGTAGCGGCATCTCCCCAGCCGGAAGAAAGCAGCAGCAGGATTGTCTCGGAGAGGTCGACGCGCTTGATTTCCGGGACTTCGCGGAGCGGGCGGGCTTCGTGGTCGGTCTGCGACCAAAGACGGATGCAGCGACCGGGACCGGTTCGGCCAGCGCGGCCGGCGCGCTGCTCAGCAGACGCCTGCGAGACCGGCTCAACCAGTAAGGTATCGATACCGCGATGCGGGTCGAAGCGGGCGATACGGGCGAGGCCGGCGTCGACCACGGCGCGGACTCCAGGAATCGTCAGCGACGTCTCGGCGACATTGGTCGCGACGATGACCTTACGGCCTGGGCTTGGCTTGACCGCGCGATCCTGCTCTTCGGGAGGTAGTTCGCCGTAGAGCGGGAGGATATCGACGCCGCCAGACTCAGGAAGGTTCCGCACTGCGCCGATGGTGCGCATGATTTCGTAGGACCCCGGCATGAAGACCAAGATGTCGCCTTCATCCTCTTCCTGCAGGACGCGACGAATCTGTTCCGCCGCAGCATCCCAGATTGGACGGGTCGAGTTACGCGGCATATGCGTATACTCGATCTGGACGGGATAGGCGCGCCCGTCGGCGGCCAAGGTCTCGGCCGAGCCGAGCCACTTCGCCACGGCCTCGGTGTCGAGCGTCGCGGACATCGCCATGATCAGCAGGTCCGGGCGATGGGTCTCCTGCAACCGGCGCGCGAGGGCCAGAGCCACATCGGAGTGAAGATTGCGTTCGTGGAATTCATCGAACACCACGGCGCCCACGCCCTTGAGTTCGGGGTCCGAAGCCATCTGCCGGAGCAAGAGGGCCTCGGTGACGAACTTGATACGCGTCTGAGCGGACTCGACGCGTTCGAAGCGGATCTGGTAACCCACTTCGCCGCCGAGGCGAACTTCACGCTCCTGCGCGATGCGCGCAGCCAACAGTCGAGCTGCGATACGACGAGGCTGTAGGACAACGATCTGCCCCTGGACAAGATTCAGGTCGAGGAGCATCTGCGGGATGCGGGTCGACTTTCCGGAGCCCGTAGGAGCGCGCAGCACGATCCTGCGCACCCGTCCGCAGGCGGCGACCAGGCCGTCCTGAAGGGTGTCGATGGGCAGGGGTTGCTTCATGTCACGTCGAGGGTGATGAGGCGGGCGCTTGCCCTGCCCTCCCGCACCGTAATCCGAGCGACCGTCACGGGAAGGTTAAAGCGACGTGGGCCGGCGCTGCCCGGGTTGAGTCGGAGCAAGGCACCATCCTGCTCGATCTTCGGTACATGCGTATGGCCAGTGATCACAATGTCGGGCCGGAACGCCGCCTCATTTACCGGCAGATGTCCGTGATGCAGCAGGATGCGCACCCCGGCGACAACCTGTAGAGAGGTCAGCGGGAGCGTCTCATCGTCATCGCAATTACCAGCGACCCCATGGCAGGGAGCGATCTCCGCAAGTTGCGGCATGATCAGCGGACCGCAGACGTCACCAGCGTGGAAGATTACGTCACATCCTTCCAAGGCGATGATGGCTTCGGCTCGAAGTCGGCCGTGGGTGTCGGAGATGACGCCGATTTCGGTCGACGGCGCCACGGTCAGAGCGGGCGACGCAGCTTACCGGCCGGAATCGGACGCAGGGCCGTGAAATCTGCTCCGATGGTGTCCTTGAGTTTATCCTTCAGTCCAGGCGGCAGCGCGTTCACGGCCTCGACGAATTCTTTTTCGCCCGGGAAAGCGGTCTTACCGACTTCAGCGACCGGCAGGCTGGCGAGGGCGGCTTCGGGGAAGACGAAGTCGGCTCGACGATCGGAGTGACTGGCCTCGGCCTCGGCGGCTTCGACATCCAAAGGCGGTAGTGAATCCTCCAGTATGCCGGAATCCTCGATCGGCACGTCGACGACACGGGAAGGCGTCGGTAAAGCGACGGGAGCCGTGGCGACGGGAGCGGGGCTGGCGGACTCAGGCGCGGCCGGTGCGGCCGCCGTGGTCCTTATTTTTTTTTGGCCGGGCTCCCGAGGGAGACCAGCTGCGGCGGCGGCGATGTCTTTGATGAGAAGGTCTATCGACCGCGACCTACTTTGCTCGATCGCCTTGAGCAGCGTCACCTCGAAGTTGGCCCGAGGCGAGAGACCTTGGCGGATACCGTTCTCCCCTTCCTGCAGGCATTCCAACAGGCGGACGAGCTGCTCCGTGGCGAGCGGGGCGCCGAGCTGAGCGGAGGTTCCGCTTGAGCGGACCGAATCAAGGGTGGCGGCACGGACGCGGACCTGGAGGTCGGCGAGTACGCGGAGCAGGTCGCGCCCTTCGACGTGGAAAGCATCGCAGAGCGCGAGGACTTTCTTGCCATCGCACGTGGCAATGCCGTGGCAGAGGTCGGTGACCTGCTGGACGGAGGCGAGTCCGTAGATGGAAAGCACGTCAGCCTCGGTGATTTTCTTGCCCGAGAAGGAAATGACCTGGTCGAGGATGGACTGGGAGTCGCGCATGCCGCCAGAGGCGAGGCGGGCGATGGCCGTAAGGGCGTGCTGGTCGGCCGTAACGCCGTCGGCCTTAACGATGCGAGCGAGCTGGGCGGCGATGACTTCTTCCGAAATTGGGTGGAACTCCAGACGCTGACAGCGGGAGGTGATAGTCGGCAGAATCTTGTCCGCCTCGGTCGTCGCTAGGATGAACTTAACCCAGGGTGGTGGTTCCTCGAGCGTCTTGAGAAGCGCGTTAAAGGCGTCCTTCGAAAGCTGGTGGACTTCGTCGATGATGAAGACTTTGAAGGGGCAGTTGCTCGGGGCGTACTGGCATTCGTCGCGGATGCGCTTGGCGTCTTCGATGCCGCGATTGGAAGCGGCGTCGATTTCGACCACATCGAGGCAGTTGCCCTTCTCGATCGCTAGGCAGACCGGATCCTCGAGGGAGAAGTCCGGCTTGGGGCCGCCGGCGCAGTTCAGGGCCTTGGCCAGAATACGGGCGGTCGTCGTCTTACCGGTGCCACGCGGACCGATGAACAGATAGGCATGGGCCATACGCTTCGTCTCGAGCGCATTGCGGAGGGTCCTGACGATGTGTTCCTGCCCAACGAGTTCGTCGAAGCAGCGGGGACGCCAGCGGCGCGCGATGACCTGGAAGCCGGGTTCAGACACTGGCGACTAGGTAAGGATGGGCCGAAGGGGGTGTCAACGGGGCAAACCCCGGCTTATTCCCATTCGATGGTCGCCGGCGGCTTGGACGAGACGTCGTAGACCACGCGGTTGATGCCCTTCACTTCGTTGATGATGCGGGTCGAGGCACGCTGGAGTACGTCGTACGGCAGGCGGGCCCAGTCGGCCGTCATCGCGTCAGAAGAAGTCACCGCACGCAGGGCGCAGACGTTGTCGTAGGTACGACCATCGCCCATCACGCCGACGCTGCGCACCGGCAGGAAGACCGCGAAGGCCTGCCAGACCTTGGCGTATTGGCCGGAGGTGCGGAGTTCGTTGATGAAAATGTCGTCGGCCTTACGGAGCACCTCGAGGCGCTCCTTGGTGATTTCGCCGCAGACGCGGACCGCGAGGCCTGGGCCTGGGAACGGGTGACGCCAGACCATCTCATGCGGCAGGCCAAGGGCTTCACCGAGGGCGCGGACCTCGTCCTTGAAGAGTTCGCGCAGGGGTTCGAGCAGCTTCAGCTTCATGTGCTTAGGCAGGCCACCCACATTGTGGTGGCTTTTGATCGTGGCGGCTGGGCCGCCGTTGGGAGAAAGGGATTCGATGACGTCGGGGTAGAGCGTACCCTGGGCGAGGAAGTCGACCTTACCCTTCTTCGTGCGCTGGACTTCGGCGATGGAGCGTTCGAAGACCTTAATGAATTCGTGACCGATGATCTTGCGCTTACGCTCGGGGTCGGTGACGCCCTTGAGTTTGCGCAGGAAAGCCGCGGAGGCGTCGACGACGCGGAGGTCCACCTTGAACTTGCCACGGAACATCTTCTCGACTTGAGCGCGTTCATTGAGACGGAGCAGACCGTTGTCGACGAAGACGCAGGTCAGCTGCTTGCCGATGGCGCGCTGGATGAGAGCGGCCGCAACGGAGGAATCCACGCCGCCGGAGAGACCGAGGATGACTTGGGACTTACCGACCTTCTCGCGGATCTCGCGGACGGCTGTCTCGACGTAGTCGTCCATCTTCCAGGTCGGCTTGCAGCGGCAGATGCGGAAGAGGAAGTTGCGGAGGATGTCGATACCGCGCTCGGAATGGGCGACCTCGGGGTGAAACTGGATGCCGTAGAAGCGGCGCTTCGGATCTTCGATGACCGCGCACTCAGAGTTCTCGGTCGAGGCGACAGCCTTGAAGCCACGCGGCAGGCGGGTGATCTTGTCGCCATGCGAATTCCAGATGCGTAGCGGGGACTTCAATCCCTGCAGCAGTTGCGAGCCCTTACCGAAGGAAAGGACGCCATGGCCGTATTCGCGGTGGGAGCTGCTGGCCACGTTACCGCCGAGCATCTGACCCATGAGCTGGACGCCGTAGCAGATGCCGAGCACGGGTAGGCCCATCTCGAATACGCCCGGATGCGGGTGCGGCGAACCCTTCGCCTTCACGCTGTCAGGGCCACCGGAGAGGATGACGCCCACGACACCGTCGGCGCGGAGGGTCTCGGCGGTGACGCCAAAGGGGTAGATACGGGAGTGGACGTTACACTCACGGATGCGGCGCGCGATGACCTTGGTCAGCTGCGAGCCGAAATCGAGAATGGCGATGGACTGGGTGGCCATGGTGGGAAAGTGTGAAGGATTCAGAACTTGAGGCGAACATTGTTCCAGCCGCAGTGGGGGCAAACGGCCTCCTCGCGAAGGCGAGGGCGGACGTAGGTCACATTGCAACGGACACAGGAAAAGGCAGAATTGATGCGGCGGTGGTCAGACAGGAGCACGTCGCGGCGATCATACCATGCCTGCAGGCCAAACAGGACGACCGCGCCCAAGCCGGCCAGGAAAGCCAAGAAGACGGCGAGATCGACGGACTGCAGCATGGTGGGCGTTGGGTGGTTAAAAAGGCGAGACGCGCCAGCCGGGGGGCGGACGCGTCTCGGGTTCAGGCCTGGGCGATAAGCTTAGGCCTGAGCAGAAGCAGCCGCCGCTTCCTTCTTGGCCTTGGGCTTGCGAGCCACCTTGGCCTTCGGGGTCATGGCCGGGGACTTGTCGTCCTTAGCCACGAGCTCAATGAGGGCCGTCTCAGCCGCGTCACCCTTACGGGCGCCGAGCTTGTAGATGCGGGTGTAGCCACCGGTGCGACCGAGGAACTGCTGCACACGCTCCTTGAACAGGAGCTGGGCGGCGTCTTCGTTGCGCAGCTTGGCGATGGCCAGGCGGTAGTAGTGCAGCTTCACCGACTTGTCGGCGGACTGCTCAGCCTTCTTCGCGTAGGTGATGATCTGCTCGGCGAAAGGACGGATGGCCTTGGCGCGAGAGAGAGTCGTCGTGATGCGCGCATTCGTGAATAGCGCGGAGGCGAGATTGGCGACGAGCGAGCGGCGGTGAGCCGTCTTGACGCCAAGGACGTGACTGTGTTTGCGGTGACGCATGAGTGTGGGTTCCGGTCTGGGTTAGGCGTTGACGCCCTTGTCGAGGAGACCCTCGTTGATTTTCTGGCCGAGGGACAGGCCGAGCTGTTCGAGCTTGGCCTTGATCTCGTTGAGGGACTTCTTGCCGAAGTTGCGGTACTTAAGCATCTCTTGCTCGGTCTTCATCGCCAGTTCACCGACGGTGTTGATGTTGGCGTTGTTGAGACAGTTGGCAGCGCGGACGGAAAGCTCGATTTCGTTGACGGACATATTGAGCAGCTTGCGGAGACGGTTGGTCTCTTCGCTGATCTCCTTGTGGCCGGTCTCGAACTCGACGGAGTCGGCCGAGACGGTATCGAACACTTCGAGGTGATGGCGCAGGATGGCGGACGCTTCCTTGAGGGCTTCGTCCGGGGTGATGCGGCCGTCAGTCGAGATTTCGAGGACGAGCTTATCGTAGTCGGTCTTGTCGCCGGAGCGGGTGGATTCGACGGAGTACTTCACCAGGGTGACCGGGGAGAAGAGGGAGTCGACGGGGATGGAACCGATGGCCTGTTCAGGCTTCTTGTTCTCCTCGGCGGAAGCCCAGCTACGTCCCACGGTGACTTCGAGGTCGGCGTAGAAGCGACGCTTGCGGTCGAGGGTGCAGATGACCTGGTCAGGGTTGACGAGGGTGACGGTGGCGCCCTTGGTCTCGAACTTGATGTCCGAAGCCTTCACGGGGCCGGACTTGTTGACGTCGATGGTGCCCTTGAAGGCTTCGCGCTTATTGGCCTCGGTGCGGATGCGCACCTTCTTGAGGTTGAGGACGATTTCGGTGACGTCTTCGACGACACCTTCGATCGGCTGGAACTCGTGCTGTACGCCTTCGATCGTCACCGCGGAGATCGCGGCGCCTTCGATGGAGCTCAGCAGGATGCGGCGGAGCGAGTTGCCGACGGTATGGCCGAAGCCAGTCTCGAAGGGCTCGGCGAAATACTTCGCGTAGGTGGGGGTGGCGGAAGACTCCTCCTTCTTGAGGGTCTTGGGGCGTTGGAATTGTCCGAGTCGCTTGGTCATGTCTGTGGGTCCGGTTGGTGTTGGTTCTGTGCTGGGATCAGCGGCTGTAGAATTCGACGATGATCTGGACGTTAACGTCCGAAGGTAGTTCTTCCTTGGCGGGCTCGCGGACGATCTGTCCGTTAAGCTGCTCAGGGAGGACGACGAGCCAAGCCGGAGCGGAACGACCCTGGCCTTCTTCGACGGCGCGGGTGGCGAGCTGCTTGGAAGAGGTGCGGTCGCGGACTTCGATCTTCTCGCCGGGCGAGGTGGCGTAGCTGGCTACGTCGACCTTATGTCCGTTGATGCGGATGTGACCGTGGGCCACGAGCTGACGGGCAGCGGCGCGGGAGTTGGCGAAACCAAGGCGGAAGACCACGTTATCGAGACGGGTCTCGAGGATGCGGAGGAAATTGTCACCGGCGACGCCGCCCATGCGCTTGGCGCGCTCGAAGGAGAGGCGGAACTGCTTCTCAGTCAGGCCGTACATCATGCGAAGCTTCTGCTTCTCATTGAGGCCGACGCCGTATTCGGAGACCTTGCGGCGGGTCGTCTTGCCGTGGATACCCGGAGGGTACGGACGACGCTCCTCACCCTTGGAGGTGGGGAAAATATTCTGACCGAAGCGACGGTTAAGCTTCGTGGTAGGACCGGTGTAACGAGACATGGTATTTTAGGATTTGGTATAAGTGGCGGATTGGAGGACCCGCCCGGTTTGCCATAGCCGGACGGTGATGCGGAAAGCAGAGACGATTAGACGCGACGGCGCTTCGGAGGACGGCAGCCGTTGTGAGGAATCGGAGTGGTATCGAGAATCGAAGTAACGTTCAGGCCGAGCACCTGAAGGGCGCGGATGGCGCTGTCGCGGCCCATGCCTGGGCCCTTGACGCGGACGGAGACGTCCTTGAGGCCGTGAGCCATGGCGAGCTTGGCGGCTTCAGAGCAGACGACCTGAGCGGCGTAAGCGGTGGACTTGCGGGACCCACGGAACTGGTGGCGGCCGGCGCTACCCCAGGAGATCACGTTGCCGCTGGGGTCGGTGATTGTGACCTTGGTGTTATTGAAGGTGGCCAGGATGTGGCAGATGCCGGTGGTGATGTTCTTCGAGCCCTTGGCGCGACGAACCTTCACTTCACCGAGCTCTTCGCCGAGGAGTTCCTTGGCGGTGATCTCCTTGCGCTCGGGGGCAGCGGCTTCAGCCGGAGCGGCCGCGGCAGCGACGACTTCGGGGGCGGCGGCAGCTTCGGCGGCAGGGGCCTTTGGCTTCTTTGCCTTGGGGGTCTTGGGGGCTTCTTCGCTCATCGTAAAATAGTGTTAGGGGAAAGGTTGGCTTACTTGGAAGGAGCCGCGGCGACGCCGACGGTCTTACGCTTCCCCTTACGGGTACGGGCGTTGGTGCGCGTACGCTGACCACGGACCGGGAGGCCGCGGAAGTGGCGGAGACCGCGGTAGCACTTGATCGCCTGGAGGCGCTTCAGGTTCTGCGCGATGTCGCGGCGAAGGTCACCTTCGCACTTGTACCCCATACGTACGATGTACTCGACGATCTTGTTCAGCTGCTCTTCAGAAAGATTCTGAGCGCGCATGGCAGGATCAAAGCCGAGAGCATCGCAAATCTCTGTGGCGCGGCAGGGGCCGATACCATAGATATAGCGGAGAGAGATCTCTACTTTCTTGTTGTTGGGAATGTCTACGCCGAGGATTCGTGGCATGGTGTCCGTGCTGTTTGGAAGGTGGGAAAGAGGTCGGAACTTGGAGGTTCTGGTGGGATTTGAAAGCAAAAAATGCGGTTTAAACGAGGGTCAGGATTTCTGCCCCGTTTTCGGTCACTAAAACGGTGTGTTCGAAGTGCGCGGAGACCTTGCCGTCGGCGGTCCGGGCGGTCCAGCCGTCCGAAGCCATGACGATCTTGTGGGAGCCGAGATTCACCATGGGCTCAATGGCTAAAGCCATGCCAGGCAATAACTTAGGTCCAGTTCCGGCCTTGCCATAGTTGGGGATTTGGGGCTCTTCGTGCATCTTTCGGCCGACGCCATGGCCGACGAAGTCCCGCACGATACCATACCCTCCGGGGGAAAGCGCCTCCTGGATGGCTGCAGAGATGTCCCCTACCCTATTTCCAGGCTTCACGGCAGCGATGCCGGCGAGGAGGGACTTTTCAGTATCTAAGCAAAGTTGACGGGCCTGAGGGTCGACGGCTCCGACCATGACCGTACGGGCGTTATCCCCGATGAAACCGTCACGCCGGACGACCACATCCAAAGAGACCAGGTCACCGTCCCGGATGATACGGTCGGCGGCGCCGATGCCGTGGACGATCTCGTCGTTAAGGGAGATGCAGACGTAACCCGGGTAGCTCAGGCGGCCGACCACGTAACCATGACAGGCACTCTCGCAGCCATGGCGGACCATCAGGCCACGAGCGGCGGAATCCAGTCCAGCGGTCGAGATACCCGGCACGACGAGAGTCGCCAAGTCATGCAGCACGCGGGCCGCCGCGGCGCAGGCGGCGCGCATGCGACTCACGTCCTCGGCCGACTTCAAATCAATCATCCCGGGAAAAGCTTAGCGAGCAAACGCACCCCAATGAATCAGCCCCCAAGCGACAACGCCGAGGACGAACAGGAACAGACAAACCTTCTCGAGAGAACCGAGGGCGGAAACTTCGGAGTCAGTACGGAGACCCGAGGCGGGCACCGGAATGCCACCAATGCGACCCTTCTTCAGGAAGCCTTCGTAGTTTCGCTGCAGGAGATAGGTCTCCACTTGGCGCATCGTGTCGAGCATCACGCCGACAGTGATCAAGCCACCCGTGCCGCCGAGGAACGTCGCGAGACGCATCGGGAAGTTGAACTGGTTGATGAAGAGGTCCGGCATCAACGCGATGGTGAGCAGGAAAATCGAGCCGGCCAGCGTGAGGCGGGTCATCACGAAGTCTAGGAACTGGGCGGTGTGCTCGCCAGGGCGGACGCCGAGGATGTAGCCGTTGTTCTTCTTGAGGTCGTCGGCAATCTGCACTGGGCGGAACATGATCGAGATCCAGAAGTAGCTGAAGCCGAAGATGAGCACCGAGTAGACCGTGTAGTAGAAACCGTTACTACCGGAGAAGTATCCAGCCCAGTCATGCAGGAAGGTGAGCGTCGGGAAATAGGTGGCCAGCGGGTTGAGCAGCATGGGCGGGAAGCTCATGATGGCACCAGCGAAGATAACAGGCATCACGCCCGCGTAGTTCACCTTGAGTGGCAAGTAGTTGGTCTGCGCACCGTACATCTTGCGACCAACCATACGCTGGGCGTACTGAATCGGAATCTTCCGGACAGCCTGATTGATGGCGACCATCGCGGCGGTGACGACGACGAAGAGAAGAATCATACCGGCGGCCTTCTCCCAGCCATGGGAATTGACAGCGGAGGCGCCGATCTTCCCGCCGAACGTCATGTCGACGAAGGAGGTGAGTGCACCCGGGAGGTCGGAGAGGATACCGATGGTAATCAGGATGGAGGTGCCATTGCCGATACCACGTTGGGTGATCTGCTCGCCAAGCCAGAGCATGACGATCGATCCGGAAGTAAGAAGACAAACGCCGAGGCAGACGAAGAGCGTCTTGCTCTCCATGACGACAATGGTGCCAGTGAAGTTACCCAGACCAAGGGCTTGGCCGACCTGCTGCGGATTGCAGAAGGCACCAAGGAGCAGCGCAGACTGAACGATAGCGATGAGGATGGTCAGGTAACGAGAGTACTGGGCGACCTTCTGGCGACCGACCTCGCCCTCCTGCTGCAGGCGCGCGATCGACGGGACGACCGCCGACATCAGCTGCATGATGATGGAAGCGCTAATGTAAGGCATGATGCCCAACGAGAAGACCGCGCCCTTGAGGAGCGCGCCACCCGTGAACATGTTATACATCGCAACCACTCCGCCCGACGACTTGTCGGCCATGGAGTGGTAATAATCCATGATGTCCTTCGGGTCGATACCCGGCAAAGGGATGTTCGCGCCGATGCGGGCGACGAACACCAAGGCCACGGTAGCAATCAGCCGGGCCCTGAGCTCAGGAATCCTCCAGCAGTTGGCGAAGGCCGAGAACATTGAGGACAGGGGTGAGCCGAGGCTCACTCAGCGGCGGTGGCCGACTTCTTGATTTCGATAAGGACCGCCTTGCCGCCGGCTTTCTCGATCTTCGCTTTCGCGTCCTTGGAGAAACGGTGGGCCTTGACGGTGATGGCGCGCGTGAGCTCGCCGGTGCCAAGAATCTTAAGGAGAGGGGCGGACTTGCGCAGGATGCCGGCGGCGACGAGTTCTTCGAGGCCGAAGGTCTTGCCTTCGAGCTCTTCAAAGTCGCGCACGTTGAGCACAGCGTACTCGATGCGATTGACGTTGTTAAAGCCGCGCTTGGGCAGACGACGGTAAAGGGGCATCTGGCCGCCTTCGAAGCCGGGACGATGGCCACCGCCGGAGCGGGCCTTCATACCCTTGTGACCACGGCCAGAAGTCTTGCCGTGACCGGTACCGCGGCCGCGGCCGAGGATCTTATGGCGGTGAGTGGAGCCCTTGATTTTGGGCAGAGCGTCGAGTTTCATGTCTGTATATTCCGCTTAGGCGCGGAGAGCCTTGATTTGTTCGAGAGTACGGAGCTTGGAGAGACCGTCCAGGGTGGCCTTCACGACAGCCTGGGGATTGTTGGATCCCATGGACTTTGAAAGGACATCCTTGTAACCGGCGACTTCGAGCACAGCACGGACACCGCCGCCGGCGATGAGGCCGGTACCGGGTGCAGC
>JBEEKW010000031.1:0-22211 GCA_041168485.1 Verrucomicrobiota bacterium | reverse complement strand
TATTCAGGCTTCAGTCGGGTGACGCTGTTGGCCACGAGCACGCGGGTTTTACCGTTCTCGTTCTCGGCGAGGTTTTTCTCGAGCTGCACCGTCGGCAGATGGCAGACCGGCGCGGTGATGCCAGTGCGGGCCGGATATTGGCCGACGAGGATGCTCGAGCGCGTGGGCGAGCAGAGCGGGCTGGCGGCGTAGGCTTGCGTGAAGCGCGTACCGCGCTTGGCCAGGCGGTCGAGGTTCGGGGTCTCGTAGAACGTGCTGCCGAAGCAGCCGAGGTCATGCGCGCCCAAGTCGTCGGCGAGGATGAAGATGACGTTCGGCTTATCGGCGGCGAGTGCCGCGAGCGGAGCGAGGAGGAAGGCGAATAGAAAAGTTGACCAGTTGACCAGTTGGCCGGTTGGCCAGAAGGAGAGTCGTAGGGGCTGCATGGAATTAGGGGCAGGGGTAATCAGTGGGGCAGGCCTTTGAGGTCGGCGGGCATCACTTTGTCGTCCTTGGCGAATTCAGCGGCGAGCCGTGTGCGCATTTCTTCGAGGCGCTGCGGTTCTTTGAGTGCGAGATCGTTCTGCTCGAAGGCGTCGGCGCCGATATTAAAAAGCTGCGGCTTCCCCTTGTTCATGGCGATGAGCTTCCAGTCGCCGTGGCGGACGGAGCGTCCTTGCGCGTGGCCGATGTAGATCGTCCGCGGTGCGGGAGTGGCGTCTTCGCCCGTGAGTACCTTCCAGCGGTCGAGGCCATCCCACTTCGGGTCTTGGGCGGACTGGAACCCGGTCAGGCCCGCGATGGTCGGCAGCCAGTCGCCGACATAGAGCGGGGCGGCAATCTTGGAGGGCTTGAGCTTGCCGGACCAGTGCGCGAACGCGCACACCCGCGTGCCGCCTTCGTAGAGGGTGTTCTTCTGCCCGCGTAAGGGGTCGTTCTCACTATTGAAGGGCGAGTGGGGTACGTCGCCGACGTAAGCGTTCTGCAGGCTCTCGATGCCACCATTGTCGGAGGTGAAGATGATGAGCGTCTTCTCGCGCTGACCGGTGCGCTCGAGGGCGGCGACGAAGGCGCCGATTTTGGCGTCGAGCTGCGTGACCATCGCAGCCATGCGCAGGCGGGATTCGTGCTTAACGGGGTCGTCGTGAAACTTCACGCCGTCGTAGGGCCGCTTGTATTCAGCGGGCGCATCCACCGGCGTATGCACGGCGTGGAAAGGGACATACATGAACCAAGGCTGGTCGCCGCCTTGCGTGATGCGTTGCAAGGCTTCGGCGGCGATGAGTTCGGTGGCGTTGCCTTCCTCGCGGAAGATCTTGCCGTCGCGATGCCAGGTATCCTCGTAAGGATTGCCTTTGCGGTATTTGTGCGTCCACGGATCGGCGGCGCCGGTCAGTGTGCCGTAGCTGGTGTCGAAACCGTAGGCGTTAGGAATCCATTCCGGCCGGGCGCCGAGGTGCCACTTGCCTGCGAGGTGGGTACGGTAGCCGACCGACTTCAAGGCGGAGGCGAGCGTAGTCGTGCCGAGCGGCATCGCGCGGAGGTTGCTCGGGCTCAGCGCCTGGGGGCCGAAGCGCCCCGGGCAACGACCGCTCATCAGCGCGGCGCGCGTGGGGGTGCAGACGGGCTGTACGTAATGCTGGTCAAGCTCCGCGCCGGTGCGCACGAGCTTGTCCATGTGCGGTGTCTTGCCGAAGCCGCCGTGCCAGCCTACGTCGGACCAGCCCAGGTCATCCGCGACGATGAGTAGGATGTTCGGTCGCTCGGCGGCGCCGAGGGGCGACAGGGCGAGCAAGCAGGCGAGAAGGGCGCGCGCGTTCATGGGGTAGCTCGAAACTATCCTCGGCGAAGGGAGTGGACAGCCAAATGTGCTTAACGACGGACTTTGGTTCAGCGGCCAGCTGTACTGAAATCGCTTAGGTCCGAAGCTCCCTTGGCGGGGCGGAATTCGATCGAACCGATGCGCAGGCCATCCGTCTGGTCGCCGAGATTGAAGCGAACGTGAATGGCTTGGCCGTTAACAGGCAGGGTGATGCTCTGTTCAGAGGCCCCGGCGGGCAGGGTGAATCGGACGAGGTTGGTGGGCAGGAAGTCGGTCTGCTCCTTGGTGCGCCAGCTGAGCGAGGCGTTGGTCGCGACCTTGGCGTCCGCTTTGATGACGGCGGTGACGGGCCCGTTGAGAGTGAGGCCGGTCTTGGCGAGGAAGGGTTTGGAGTTCTTCGCGGCCTTGGGGTCTGCGGTGAGAGTCAGGGCGCCATCCTTTGCGGCGATGGTGCCGTTGCGGCTGAACCAGCCCTGGATTGAACCTGGAGACTCTGTCTTGGTCTTAGGGGCGTTGGCTAGGGGAGGAATTACTCCATGTTCGGCGAACATGCCCTCATGATGCCTGTCGAATGAAGTCGGCAAGCCGGGCGGCGTCAGCGTCTCGCTCCAGTTCTTGAGTGCTTTGGTCAGGCGGGCCGCGATCTCCGGCTGCGCGGCGAACTGATTCTTTTTCACGTTCTCGCCGTCGGGCTGGGAGACATCGAAGAGCAGCTGCACGCGGTCGCCGAGGCGGATGAGTTTCCAAGGGTATTCCTGGACCGCGGCCTGCGAGCCCCAGCGCCAGAAGAGCCGTTCGTGAGGAGAGGAAGTTTGTTCTCCCTTGAGGAATGGAGCCAGATTGACGCCGTCGAGTATGGGGTCCTTCGGGAGGCCTGCGGCCGCGACGGCCGTGGCGGCGACATCGAGGCTGATGACGGGCTTGTCGTAGACCGTGCCGGCCGGGAGATGGTTGGGCCAGGTAGCGAGGAAAGGCGTGCGGATGCTGCCTTCGGTGAGCATGCCTTTCTCGCCGATGAGGGGCGTATTAAGCGAACCATCCCAGTTCTTACCCAGGGGGGCGCCATTATCGCCGATGAAGAAAATGAGCGTATTCTTTTCCTGACCCATCGCCTTGAGCTTGGCGCGGAGCTGGCCGAGGCCTTCGTCCATCGCGGCGAGCATCGCGAGCGCCTGGCGACGTTCCTTCGGTAGTTCCGTCGGGGTCTTGGAGAACCACGGCTCGGGCGATTCGAGCGGGACGTGCGGGGCATACCACGCAAGGTAGAGGAAGAACGGCTGCTCGGGCTTGGCGGCGCGGCGATCGAGGAAGGAGAGGGCGGCTTCGGTCTGGACGACCACGCGGAAGCGGTTGTCGGCGACGACATGCGGAGCGTCCGCGAAGGGTTTCCCCTGCAGGTCGTGCGAGGCCAGGTATTGCCGCATTTCGCCCCGGAAGTATTCGTCGAAGCCCTGCGCGTGCGGCATAAACTCCTTGGTGGAGCGGAGGCCTTTTTCGCCTTTCTTGCCGCCGACCAAGTCGAGGTGCCACTTGCCGACTTGTCCGGTGACGTAACCGGCGGTCTTCAGGCGTTCGGCGATGGTCAGCTCCGCGAGCGGGAGCGGGCCCTTGTTGTTGTCCTCGACCCCGAAGCGTTGCTGGTAGCGGCCGGTGAGGACGCCCGCGCGGGACGGCACGCATTGCGGGGCGGTGACGTAGCCGCGGGTGAAGCGCACGCCGTCGCGCGCCATCGCATCAAGGTTCGGTGTCCGGATGTCCTTGTCCGAACCTTGGACGCCAAGGTCGGCCCAGCCGTGGTCGTCCGAATAGATTAGGATGACGTTCGGCTTATCGGCGGCAAAGACCGCGAGCGAGGCGAACAGCAGGGCGAGGAGGCGCATGGGGCTAAAAAAGGCGAAGCGGATGGGGGAAGGCGAGAACATCATCCGAAGATGGGCTTACTTCTTTTTCTTCTTCGACTCGCTCTTCGTTTCACCCTTCGCTGGGCGTCCAAGGTAGCCTTGGTATTCCCAGCGCAGTTTCCATTCCGCAAGGAAGGGCGCATACTGCGGGGTCTCGAACCAGCTTACCGAAGCCGGATCGTGCGGCGAGACCTTGCCTTCGGGGTAGTCGCGGCCCGCGAAGCTCGCGTCCATGCTCGCGTTCCATTCCAGCAATTGTTTCCGCATGCCCGCAGCGATCTCCGGTTGCTCGGTGCTGAGGTCGCGCCGCTCGTTCGGGTCAGCCTGCAGGTCGTAGAGCTGGAAGCTGCCAGCATTGAGATTGTCGGTGAGCAGTTTGTATCGGTCGTCCACGAGCGCTCTCTTGGTAGCGTAACGGAACCCGATGGGCTGACCGCGGGCGGTCAGCTCTTGCGTGAATAGTGGCTTGAGGCTGAGGCCGTCGACGGGCTTTAACAGTACGCTCGCAGGCAGTCCGAGGAGGTCGACAACGGTGGGAAACAGATCCATCACGCAGGCTGGGTAGTTCGTGATACGCGGCTTGATGGCCGCCGGCCATTCGATGATGCCTGGCACGCGGATACCCCCTTCGAACACGCTTCCCTTGAAGCCGCGGAGTCCTCCCACGGTATCTGGAGCGATGTTGGGTAGGCCGCCGTTGTCGCTGCAGAAAACGAGCAGGGTATTTTGGGCGAGGCCGAGCTCGCGGAGTTTGGCGCGCAGGGTGCCGATACTCCGGTCCATGGCCGCCAGTTCGCCGTAGTGGTTTGCCGATGTATCGTTGAGCTTACTGAACTCCGCCTTATCCGCAGCCAGCGCTTTAAAAGGACTGTGCGGCGAGCCATACCAGACCACGGCGAACATGGGCTTTCCGCCCGCTTTATGTTTCTCCAGGAAGCTCACCGCCTCGGCTACGGCGACTTCCGAGGAGTCGCCCTTCATCTGCTCGAACTTACCTGCGCGGCTCATCAGCGGGTCGACGTCGTAGAAGTTTGAGACGGACACCCATTCATCGAAGCCAAAACGACTCGGCGCGTAGGGATCGTCGGCGAAGATGGGGACGCCGGGACCCTTGTGGCCGTTGAGATGCCACTTGCCGAAATGACCGGTGACGTACCCCGCGCCCCGGAGGGCCTGGGCGATGGTCTTTTCCTGCGTGCGCAGCGCATACCCGTGCGTAAGCACCCCCGCGCGTTCATGCGAACGACCGGTCAGTACCGAGGCTCGGGTCGGCGAACAGACCGGGCCGCCGGCGTAGAAGCGCTCGAATCGCAGACCGTTCGCCGCCATCGCGTCGAGGTTCGGCGTCTTGAGTACGGGATGGTTGCGGTAGCCAGTCTGACCCCAGCCCATGTCGTCAGCCATGACGAAGATGATATTGGGCTGCTCAGCGCCTTGGAGGGAGGCGCAGAGGAGGCAGAAAATGGACAGGAGGAGGCGCATGGGAATCAAGACGGCTGGGGTGAGGCTGGGGAGAGGTAAGAGCAGGGTTTATTTAGCCGCCTTCGGTTGGTCTAGTCCCGTTGGTAGTTGGGCGAGTCGTTCGAGTTCGGTGATGTCATGGAAGAACCAGGGCTTCCCCGACTTGGTCTTGAAGATGACCGTTCGGCTGGCGTAACGCAGGCCGTCGTAGTCTTTCCATTCGCTGAAGCGATAGAAGTCGTTCCGCCAGTCCAGACGTCGGAGTAGCAGGGTCTCCTGGTCGAAGTATAGGCTCATCGCCGGCGTGACGGAGCCGGTGATTCGCAGTCCGACGCATTTGCGGCCTTCGTCGACGATGTCAGGGATGACCTCGAAGCGTGACTTCTCGTCGACCAGAAGGTCGAGCGACCAGGCGCGCGCATCATCCTTCGCGGGATCGGGACCTCGCTCCTTCTTATTTATCCACCACATGTCGGGCTGGGAGAGAATCGAATCGCGGAGGCTGCGTTTCTTGCCAGCCGCAGGTTCGGAGGTCTCCCCGAAATGGAAGATCTCCTTGAGGCGATAGATTTTCAGCAGCTTTTCCTTCCCGCCGACCGCATGGATGGCTTTTTCAACGAGAGGCTTCGGGTCGGCTGACTGCGCGTGCGCCAGGCAGCCTGCTAGGAGGCAGAAGGTTCCGATGATTGTTGATCGCATGTTTTAGGGGGTTGGGGTGACAACGACGTCGTCTATTTCGACACCTTTCTCGCCGCCGTTTTGCATCCAGAGTAGCTTGCGCTTGGTGGAGTCGAAGTTGGGACGCTTCAGCGAACGCTGCCATTTGCCGTCCACCGACATGTCCACCGTATCGCCTTTGAAGATGAGCTTTACCGTGCGCCATTCATTGGCGGACAGGTCGACCTTCTCGGGAGGGAGGTGCTCGTTGGTCCGGTAGGCCTTGCTGACCGGGTCGGCCTCGCGGGTATTTTGACGAAGCGGATGTTTAGGGTCGAGCGAGTGGGCGTCGACTTCGAGTACGACCGAGTCCCGATTGAGGCGGACCCGGAGCATGTGATCGACCGAGCCGAATCCATCGTCGCCGTCGACGAAGAGCCAGAGCATGCCACCTTTATCCAGATGACGGTAGCGGAACGACATCGTCAGGTCCTTGCCGGCGAGTGCCAGATAGACCATCGGTGGATACTTGCCGCCGCTGGAGCCGCGGGTCCACATCACGCCATCACGGACGGACGTATTCTTGTTCGGGAGTGGCGTCAGGAATTTCTTCGCGTCGAAGCTGGCACCAAAATCCTCGCGGACCGTGAACGTTTCAGGTGCTGCATGGGCGCTAGCAACTAATGCGACGAGCAAGGTCATGTTGGAGGCGTATTTCATTTTGGAAGGGGTGTTGGCGTAATGCCGTAGCTTTGCTGCCACCAGGCTAGCCGTTCCATATCGGTGGGTTCAGGTTTGCCCAGTCGCCGTGTCCAAGTGCGGCGGTAGTCCTGGCGCTTGGCTTGCTGGATCTCGGCGAGGCTGGGTTCGGTCGCGGGGTCACCGCGTAGGCCTTGGTCTTGGGATGTCTCGCTCCAAGCCGTTAACGCGGTGCTTTGCCTGCGGATGGTTTCGGCGTTCGCAGGATCGGCGGAGACATCGCGGACCCCCAATGGGTCGGCTTTGAGGTCGTAGAATTCGAACTCCGGACGCTGCGGCGCGAGCCAACGGGCGGGGAAGGGTTCGAGTTTGCCGGTAGCTTGCAGCACGCGGAGTAGAGGTATGCCTGGATAGCTATCTTCCTTGTAGCTCGACCAGTTGAGTCGCGACAGCGAGGTCAGGTGGTTTCGGACAAGCAGGCAGTCCGGGCTGATCAAGGCGCGGATGCGGTCCATGGCGTCGCCGCATCGGTCGCGGGCGGCGAAGAGGTACGGTCGATCGGCGGGCACGCCTTGCAGTACCGGACGACCCTCCATCCAGGCCGGCATCGGCTGACCGGCCGCCTTGAGCACGGAGGGGGCGAGGTCGATGAGGCTGACCAAACCCGTCTCCACGCTACGAGGCGTCACGCCGGGTCCGCGGATCAGCAGAGGAACCTGCAAGCCTTCGACGCTCAGCCATTGTTTTCCCCAAGGCATCGGACGTCCGTGGTCGGCGAAGAACATCACCACGGTATTCTGCAGGACGCCTTCGGCTTCCAGTTGCGCGAGGATGGCGCCGACGCGTTGGTCGACGACTTCGACGCTGCGTTCATAAGCATACCAGTCGCGACGGCTCAGCGGGTGCTCGGGATAATTCCGCGGGAGCTTGATGGCGGCGAGGGCGGCCTCGTCGTATTGCGTGGGAATGGGGAAGGGCCGATGCGGTTCCGTGATCTGGAACTGGGCGAAGAAAGGCTGGTCCGGGCGACGCTTCCGCCAATCGTCGCCGTTGAATAGCACCTTGGGGTCGTGGGCGAAGTTATAGTGGGTCTTGCCCTTGGTGATGGCGCGCCCGTTGCGCTGGCTGCCGGGCGCGGCGCAGTTAGTGACATACCAGCCCGCTTCGCGGAGGAGGGTCGGCAGCGGCTTGTAGGGAGCCGGGAGCGGCTGGGGGTTCTCGGTGTCGTGCGGGTGCAGCCCGGTCGTCGTCTGGTAGCACCCGAGGATGAACGCCGAACGCGAAGAGCTGCAGACCGGAGCGGTGGCGTAGGCTCGCGCATAGCGTCGTCCCTCGGCGGCCAAGCGGTCGAGGTGGGGCGTCTTCACGCCGGGTGCCCCGTAAGCCGCGATATCGGGCGACATATCGTCGGCGATAATCCAGACGATGTTGGGCGGCGGAGACTCGGCCGCGAGCGCGCCAGGCTCACTCGCCCACAGCAGGGCGGCGATGGCGAGCACCCGGATCATTTCGCGGCTTTCAGCTTCGCGAGCAGGAAGTCCGTGGGCGTGGCGTGCTTTGGGTTGGCGAGACCCCGATAATGTAACTCGGCGGAGACGCCCTTGGTCGCGCAGTGTTCGGCGAGCTTGGCGCCGAAGTTCGCCGTATGCGTCGGGTCCTTCTCGTTCTGGCCGATGGCCGGAGGGCCGCCGAAGGTCATGTACACCGCGGGG
Organism: Verrucomicrobiota bacterium; assembly: GCA_041168485.1. Classification (GTDB taxonomy): domain Bacteria; phylum Verrucomicrobiota; class Verrucomicrobiia; order Opitutales; family UBA953; genus UBA953. The sequence goes on along the minus strand of JBEEKW010000031.1, from coordinate 13,980 downwards.
TCGTCGGACGACACCAGCGCATAAGGCGAATACTCCGCGATGAGGGGCAGGATGGATTCCCGGCCAGCGAGGAACTCGGGGAACGTCTTGAAGCCGAAGGCGTGGCCACCGTAGTTGCTGTTGGGCGTCCACTCCTTCATCTGGGCCGGGTCGAGCGTTGTCTGCGGGCCGGTGACGGCGGCGCAGGTCAGACGGGTGGATTCGCGGGCGACGGGGTCGGTCGATTTCGGGTCGGCGAGGTCGTCATGGAAGGCCAGCCAGAGGCTCGAGCAGGCGCCGGCCGAACCGCCGGCGGCGCCGACGCGGGTCTTGTCGAGGTTCCACTCGGCGGCCTTGCTGCGCACGAATTGCAGGGCGCGGGCGGCGTCATGTAAGGGTGCTTTCACGGCGGGCGAGGTATCGACCGCTGGGTCACGTTTGATCAGGCGATAGTTGATGGAGACGACGGAGATGCCGGCCTTGAGCAGTGCGTCGACGTCAGCGAACTTCTCGGCCCGCTCCTTGCTGCCGCCGACCCAGCCGCCGCCGTGGATGATGAAGGCGAGAGGGGTCGGGGTGGCGGATTCAGCTTTCCAGAAGTCGAGCACTTGGCGTTCGTGGTCGCCATAGCGGACGTTCGCCGCGGTGGGCTTGGGTAGGGTGGCGGAATACGCATCGCCCTTGGGTGCGGCGGCCTTGGCCTTCTTGGCTGGAGCCTTCGACTTAGGGGCGTCTTGGGCGCCGAGCATGACGGCGCAGGTGAGGGTGAGGATGGTGAGCAGTCGCATGTTGTGGGGTAAATCTTAGTTGCTGGCCTTGACGAACTCTTCTTTCGAGAGGCGTCCGTCCTTATCCGTGTCGAAGCGTACGAAGCGGGCCGGGGCATCGGCTTTATCGGCGATGTGCGGAATGAATTCCTCTTTGCTCAGGAAGCCGTCGTTATCTTTGTCCCATGACACGAAGATCTTCGGACGGTCGAGGGTAGACTTGGCTTTCGGAGCGGACTTCGGTCCGGCTTTGGTTGCGCCAGCGACGAACTTATCGCGGGCCGGGCTGGCGGGCAGGGTCTTGGCCCAGGCGAGCACCTTGGCGGTGAGTTCTTTGACTACTTCTGGATGGGCGACGGCGACGTCATGCTTCTCCGCAGCGTCCTTGGGGATATTGAACAGCTGGGCGCCTTGGCCGTCATGTCTCACGAAGAGTTTCCAGTCGCCGTCGCGGACGCAGAGGGGCGGAGGTAGGTAGCCATCATCGGCCCCTTGGACGCCAGAAATCCATTCCCAGTAGAGCGGCCGCGCGCGCGGAGTAGCGGCGGCGCCGAGCCAGTGGGCCGACTTGTCTTCGCCGTCAGCAGCGAGGTTCGCGGGCACTTTCACGCCGGCCAAGGCCGCGATGGTGGGAAGGAAGTCGACGCCGCCGGTGATAGCGTTCTCTTCAACGCGTCCAGCGGGCACCTTGCCAGGCCAGCGGACGAGTCCGAAGGTGCGAACGCCGCCTTCATGCATGCTGCGCTTGCGGGCGCGGAGCGGGCCGGGGCTGCCGACACCGGCGTTGGCGGCGTTGCCGACACGATAATCTTCGGGGCCGTTGTCGCTGGAGAAGAAGATCAGGGTGTCATTCGTCAGGCCCATCTCGTCGAGTGAGTCGAGTAGGCGCCCGACCTGCGTGTCGAGGTCGGTAACAGAGGCTGCGAACACCTGCATCTGCGAGCGGAGGTTCTTGGCCTTGCTGAGGTATTTCTGCATCCACTCGCCGAAGGCCGGGTCGTCCGCCTTGGGCTGCAGGTCGGCGTAGACGGCGAGCTGTTCAGGCGTGGGCTTGAGCGCAGCGTGCGGGACAAGCGTCCAGAGGTTGACGTAGAAGGGGCGATCCTTGTTCGCCTGAGCGAACTTGATTGTCTCATCGACCATCAGCGCCGTCGAGCGAGCGCGGAAGTAAGGTTCCTTGCCTTCGTCGCCGAGCGGCGTGCCGGACGAGTTTTGCGTCCTGGAGACATCGATGCCGTAGGCCTCGGGGGCGGGCGCACCGGCGCCGTGACCGAGGTGCCACTTACCGAAGTGTGCGGTCGCATAGCCGACCTGTTTAAGGAGATCGGGTAGGGTGGTGACCTCTGGGTCGAGCCAGTCGGGCATCGAGCGGCCAGCGTTCGACGAATGGTCGGCGAAATGTCCGTGGATGTGATGGCGCGCCGGGTAATGCGAGGTCATGAAGGCCGTGCGGCTGGGCGAGCAGACCGTGGCGGCGACGTAGAATTGGCGGAGCCAGGTGCCTTCCTTCGCGAGGCGATCCAGATTCGGCGTCTTGAGGTACGGATGACCGGCGAACTTGGCGTCACCCCAGCCCTGGTCGTCGGTCAGAATGAAGATGATGTTCGGCTTTCGGTCGGCTGCGAGCACGCCGACGAACGATGCTAGGAGCAGGAGGAAGCGGCTCATGCTCAGACGAGGATCTCTTTGATGACGCGCCGCTCTTCCACGCCGGTAAGGCGCTGGTCGAGACCTTGGAACTTATAGGTTAGCCGGTGATGGTCGACACCCATGAGGTGGAGGATGGTGGCGTTGAGCTCGCTGAGGTGGACCGGGTCCTTCACGACGTTGTAACTGAAGTCGTCGGTCTCACCGTAGGAGATGCCGGGCTTCACGCCGGCACCGGCCATCCACATGGTGAAGCAGCGCGGGTGGTGGTCGCGGCCGTAGTTCTCTTTGGTGAGGGTGCCTTGCGAGTAGACCGTGCGGCCGAATTCGCCGCCCCAGACCACGAGCGTGTCCTCAAGCATCCCGCGCGACTGGAGGTCGAGGAGGAGGCCAGCGCAAGCCTGGTCGGTCTGCTGGCACTGGCGGGCGATGTCCTTGGGCAGGTTACCGTGCTGGTCCCAACCGCGGTGCAGAATCTGCACGACGCGGACCCCGCGTTCGACCATGCGGCGGGCGAGGAGGGCGCTGTGGGCGAAGGTGCCGGATTCCTTTACCTCGGGTCCGTAGAGATCGAGGGTGGCCGCAGTCTCCTTGGAGAGGTCGGTCAGGTCGGGCACGCTGGCCTGCATGCGGAAAGCCATCTCATACTGCGTCGTCCGAGTGAGCGTTTCCGGATCACCGAACTCACGGTGGCCGGCGGCGTTGAGCTGAGAGAGGGCGTCGAGGGTCACGCGGCGGTCGGCGGGCTGCACGCCGGGCGGGTTCTGGACGAAGAGCACAGGGTCGCCGCCCGAGCGCAGGGCGACGCCCGTGTGGCGCGTCGGCAGGAAGCCGCTACTCCACATGCGCGTGAACAGCGCCTGGCCGCCGACGCTCTTGGGTGTGAGCACCACGAACGAGGGCAGGTCGTCGCTCTCGCTGCCGAGGCCGTAGCTGATCCATGAGCCGATGCTCGGCTTTCCAGGAATCTCATTACCGGTCATCGCAAACGTGCAGGCCGGGTCGTGATTGATCGCAGTCGTGCTGACAGACTTCATCACGGCGAGCAGGTCGACGACCTTTGAGGTGTGCGGGAGGAGTTCGCTGATCCAGCGTCCGGATTTTCCGTGTTGGGCGAACTTGAAGAGACTCGGGGCGATGGGGAAACGCGCCTGACCCGAGGTCATGGTGGTGATGCGCTGGCCGTTGCGGATGCTTTCGGGGAGATCCTTATCGTAGTGAGCCTGCAGCTGGGGCTTGTGATCCCAGAGGTCGAGTTGCGACGGTGCACCGTTCATGTGCAGGTAGATGATGCGCTTGGCCTTCGGGGCGAAGTGCGGGTAGCCCGCGAGCGGCTTGTGCACAGTGTTCGCGGCCTTAGCCTCACGGGAGAGTAGGCCGGCGAGGGCGACGCCGCCGACGCCGAGTCCGGCGGTGCTCAGGAAACTGCGACGGTTCAGGAGGCGCAGGTGATCTTGGATGGGGTCGTTCATCGGTTAAGGGTTTCGTCGAGGTTGAGGAGAAGGCTGGCAGTGAGGGTCCACGCCGCGACTTCGGGCGCGGGCAGGGAAGCGTCGGGTTTCGATTCGCCGAACGTGATCAGCTTCGTCGCGTCGGCCGGTTGGGCGGCATAACGGGCACGGTGCGCACGGAGGGCGTCGAGGGTGACTTGGGACTCGCTCGCAGCGGGACGACGGCCGACGGCCGTCAGCCAGGCGAAGGTGGCCTTGGTGTCATCAGTCGCGCCGCCTTCTTTGAGGATACGTTGGGCGAACGCACGGGCGGCTTCGACGTGCTGGACGTCATTGAGCAGCGCGAGGGCCTGGAGCGGCGTGTTGCTGAGCTCGCGGCGGACGCAGCTCGCTTCACGGGCGGGCGCGTCGAAGGCGATCATCGAAGGCGGTGGCGCGGTGCGCTTCCAGAAGGTGTAGAGCGAGCGACGGTAGAGCGCTTCGCCAGTGTCGCGCGTATAGCGGGCGGTGTTGCTGCCGGTGAAGCCGACCGGTTCCCAGACGCCGTCAGGCTGGTAGGGGCGCACGCCCTTGCCGCCCATGCGCGGGCTGAGCAGACCGGAGACGAAGAGCGCCTGGTCCCGGATGACCTCGGCGTCGAGGCGATGGCGCGGACCGCGGGCGAGGAGGCGATTCTCCGGATCCTTGGTCAGGAGTTCCGGTGAGGCGGCGGCGGAGCGACGATAGGCGGCGCTGCTGACGAGCAGGCGCACGAGGCGCTTCACATCCCAGCCGTTCTCGCGGAATTCCACCGCCAGCCAGTCGAGGAGTTCAGGGTGGCTGGGTGAATCACCCTGCGAGCCGAAGTCGCCGCTGGTCTTGACCAGACCGTAGCCAAAGAACTGTTGCCAGTAACGGTTGACCGTCACGCGGGCGGTCAGCGGATTGGCCGGCGAAAGCAGCCAGGCCGCGAGGTCCCGGCGGTCGTAGGTCTCTTTCTTCGGCAGCGGATGGAAGGCCGCGGGTACGCCGCGGGAGACCGCTTCGCCGGGCTTGTCGTATTGACCGCGGATCATCACTTTGGCCTGACGGGGTTGCGGGAGTTCGGCCATGATGAGCGTCGCGGGGATCATGTCGTTCAGGGCTTTCTTACGCGATTCCTCGGCGAGCTTCGCGGCGCGCAGGCCGTCGAGTTGTTCCCGGCCGCCTTGGAATTCATTCTCCAGCCACCAGTCGAGCAGGCGCTTGCGCTCGGCCGCGGACCATTCCGCCGCCTTCTTGCCGCGGACGAGGTTCTGGAGGTCGCCCGGCAGTTCGGCCACCCGCGATCCTTGCTTCTTCTCGGACCAGAGTTTGAAAGACCACTGGATATCTTTGGCCTCATCAATGCGGTGGCTGATGGCCAAGCGGTCCCAGAAGACCGTCCCGTCGAACTGCGTAAAGGCGAAGCCGTCGACCTTCATGCCCGGCTTGAGGCCAAGCTTGGCGATGTCGACCTTGAGCTGAGTCCACTTACCGGCCTCGGGGAGTTTGCCCATGTTAACCCGCTCGGGTGTACGGACCTTCCCGAAGGGGATGGCGCCTTCTTCGCCCCAGAACGCCCGGTGGTTCCAGCCGCCCACGTGGAATTGGAGCATGATCGACTTGGGGAGATTCTCGGGGTCGAGATACGTCCAGACGGAGATCACTCCGTTAGGTGGGATGACAAACGCGGCACCCTTGGTGAAGTAATCCTGGGCGACGCCCTTGGCCGTTCGCTTGAGGGCGCGCTTGCCGCTATGCACTGGACCTTGGCCAGCTTCGACAAAGGTCGTGGGGTTGCCGGAGTGCTCGACCTTGGCCTTCTCGGGGAACGCGTCCTCGAACCAGACCGTCTCGCCGGTGCGGACGGGCGGGGTCGGCGTGAGAGAGGCCGGGTCGACGTATTTGAGGGAGGCGATGGCGTCGCGCACAGCCTTGAGGTGTCCAGCGATTTTAGCGTCGAAGTCCTTGAGGCTCTTTTCCTGTTCGGGGGTAGTCAGCTGCAGCACTGGCGGGGTCAGCAGGATATTGCCGTCCATGGCCGGGTCGGCCGCGCTGTAGAAGAACGAGTAGAGCGAGTAGAATTCCTTGGTCGTGACTGGATCAAACTTGTGGTCGTGGCAGACCGCGCAGCCCGCGGTGAGGCCCATCCAGACGCCCATGGTCGTATCAGTGCGGTCGACCGCATAGCGGAAGAGTAGCTCGTCGTTGATCGAGCCGCCTTCGCTGGTCGTGACATTGCAGCGATTGAAACCGCTGGCGATACGCTGTTCGCGGGTCGCGTTCGGCTGGAGGTCGCCGGCGAGCTGCCAGGTGGTGAAGACGTCGAAGGGCAGGTTGTCGTTGAAGGCCTTCACGACCCAGTCGCGGTAGGGCCACATGCTGCGCTCGTTATCGAGGTGCAGGCCGTGCGTGTCGGCGTAGCGGGCGGCGTCGAGCCAGCCGCGGGCCATGTGCTCGCCGTAACGGGAGGAGCCGAGCAGACGGTCGACGACGCGTCCATAGGCGCCGGGGGCGGTGTCTTTGAGGAAGGAGTCGATTTCGGCGGGAGTGGGCGGAAGTCCCGTGAGGTCGAGGGTCACGCGACGGATGAGGCGTTCGGGATCCGCTTCGGCGCCGGGGCTAAGGCCTTGCGCGGTCATCTCCGTTGAGAGGAAAGCATCGATGGGCGTGAGATCCTTCGTGGCCGTCGGGACGGGCGGGCGGACTGGGACTTCGAAGCTCCAGTGCTTCCGATAGGTCGCGCCTTGGGCGATCCAGCGGCGGAGGATGTCGACCTGCGCGGGTGTGATCTTTTTGTGCGATTCGGGCGGCGGCATGACCTCTTCCGGATCTTTGCTCAGGATACGCTTGATGAGTTCGCTGGCCTCGGGGTCGCCCGGCTTTACGGCCTGGATACCGTCCTTGAGGGCTATGGCGCCCTCAGCGGTGTCGAGGCGGAGCTTGCCCTTACGCTTCTTGGCGTCGAAGCCGTGGCAGGCGAAGCAGTTGTCGGAAAGAATCGGGCGGACGTCCCGATTGAAGTCCAGTTTAGCGTCGGCGGCCATGAGGCCGGTGGCAACGAGTAGAAGGCTGAAGGAAGCGGGGCGCATGGTCTACTTGGTAAGGGGGGCGGCGGTTTCGGCGGCGAGGAGGGCTTCGGCGTAGCGTCGGCCAATCTCGAGGGTGCCGACGGCGGTGAAGTGGGTGTGCGAGGGCGGCAGCGTCTCCGCCCCGGCGGTGTCGACGTAACGGGCGCGGGGCAGGGCGGCGGCGACTTCCTTCTGGGCGTCGATGATCTTCGGCATGAAGGCGTTCTTACCATTGCCGAAGCGGGTGTTGACGCCGAGCAGCAGGATCATGTCGGGGGCGTTGAGGTCAGTGCGCAGGCGTTTCAGCATCGCTGAAAGGTTGGCCACGTAGGCGGCGGCGTCCTTCGCGTTGGCGTCGCTCTCGCCTTGGACCCAGACGAAGGCACGCGGGCGCAGCGTGATGTCCTTGCTCTTGGCGGCGGCGATCGCGGCCCTGGCTTCGTCGACCATCGCGCGGTAGCACGGATCGGCCTTGCCGGGCAGTCCGACGTTCCAGTCGCCGGCGACGGACGTGCCGCTGAAGGCCGTCTTGATGACCGCGAGCGGGCGACTCTCTTTCATCGCCAGCGTGCGGACCATGCCGATCTCAGGTCCGAAGCCTCCCTTGGACTTTAGGTTGAAGTTGCCGTATTGGCGCGCGATCTTCTTGCCGTTGATGACAGGCATCGCCGGCGTGCGCGGTTGGAATTGCAGGGTCGACCACTGGCGGGCGCTCGTGCCGTCGAACTCGTCGGGAGGCGGATCGCCCACGCGCCACCAGAACATCGTCGCGGCGTCCTTCGGGTCGGCCGGCAGTTCTTCCGCATAGGCGTCGAAGCCGACCGCGTTGGACTGCCCAGCGACCAAAATGAGGTCGCGGGTCTCGGCGAATGCCAGTCCCTGCAGGAGCAGGGCCAGCCCAAGGGTAAGGCGGCGGAACATGGGGTACCTCATCCGTAAGCCCATGGCCTCGGTAGTTCCACCTTTTCCCTCCGTCGAGACGCTTATTTACAGTCGTTTAACAGGAACTCGACCAGCTCCGGGCAGGCGAAGAACGACGGGCCGACCTTATGGCCTTCGCCCGGGACAATCTTGACCGTGAACTTGCCGCCGAGGGCCTCGTAGCGGGCCTTGAGGAGGAGGCTGTTGTCCAGGTGCGGGACGACCACGTCGTTGTCGCCATGGACGGTGAACATCGGGACCTTCGCGGCGGCGAGGCCGGCAAGGTTGTCGGGCGGGTTGAACTCCTTGAGCCGGGTCGTGAGTTCAGCTTCGGTCATGTCGAAATCGGTGAGCGTCTGGGCTTTGGAATTCTTGAGCGGCCAGCTGGCGAGGTTGCAGACTGGGTATATGCCGATCCAGGCCTTCACCTTGTCGGGATTTCGGAACGCCCAGGTGAGGGTCATCATCCCGCCGCGGCTCTGGCCGAGCAGGATGGCCTTGGGCGAATAGCCGCGCTTGACCATCTCATCGTAGAACTTCGTGAACTGCGCCGCGCTCTTGGGTGCGCCGCGGACTTCTCCGAGGTCGTAGCCCGCGATGGCGATGCCTGCCTGCTGGCAGGCGTCGGCGTAGAGTTTGTGCTGCACGATGGAGACGCCGCCGTTGAGCGCCGGCGCATACCAGAGCCAGGGCTTGCCTTCCGCCGGCTTGGTCGCCGGGTGGATCACGGCCCTGTGGCCGTCGACCTTGAAGGTCTCGACGGCGAAGAGGGAAGAGCAGAGGAGCAGGGTCAGCAGCGCGACGGATCGGCGGAGGGGCATGCCCCGACTTAAGAAGACTTACTCCAGTTTTCCGAACATAATCCGATCCGTGCTGCCGCCTTTGCCCTGCGTCACGGCGAACCAGATTGAGCCATCGTGCTGACGGAAGGTCGGATATTGGAAACTGACGGCGGATTCGAACCGATATTTACGCTCCCAAGTCACGCCGTCACGGGAGACCTCTATGTTGAAGATGTATCGGCCGACGCCGTGACCATCGACGATTCTGGAGGCCTCCTGCCAGCCGAGGTAGTAGACGCCATCGAACTTATCGAAAGTGGGCTTCGAGTTACTGCCCTTGCTGACGAAGGGGCGCTCTTCCCCCCGACTCCATGTCCTGCCGTCCTTGCTGGTGACGAACCGATAGTTGCGATTGCCGCTCTCGCTCCGGCAGATGGCGAGCCAGGTGCCGTCGGGCAGCCGGTTGACGGAGGACTCGGTGAGCCGGGCTTCGGCGGGCTCGTTGTAATGTCCGATGATCTCGATCGTGTCGCGGGCCTCGTTCAGGGTCGCGAGGGCATTTTGGGCCCCGGGGAAATTGTTGATCGCGAGGATGGTGCGCCCGTCGATCTGCTTGAAGGAGTCCAGCAGGTAGAGCCCGAAGGCCTTGGCGGGCTGCTTGAAGCCATGCTTGGCCGCGTCGGCATGGAAGTAGGTGGGCTGAAGGTCGAAGGTGCCGTCGGCGGTCTTCAGTCTGACCCGATGGATGTTCGGCGAGAAAGTCTGCGTGCGGAGATCGAAGTCCCGATACCAGGTCTGGGACTGACGGCGTCCACTCTGGTCCTCGCACGCGAAGAAGCAGCGGAGCGTGTGATCATCGAGGCGGATGATGCGAGGGACGAAGCAGGCGCCGGCCGGCAGTGTCTCATTGGCGAAGGTTTCGGCGGACTTCGCCATCGGAATGGTGCGCTCCACCTGCATGGACTTCAGGTTCACGATCGTGAGGACGCAGTATTGGGCGTTGCCGGCGCCATGGCCGGGTTTGATGTCGTTGTCGTGCTCGACCACGTAGGCGCGGTCGCCAACGAGGGCCAGATCAGCGTCATGCGCGCCTTTGACCTGATCGGCGCTGACCTTGATCATCCCAGCCATCACATTATCGCCGGCTTGTTTGGCATCCCAGCCCACCTTTAAGATCGGGGCTCCAGTTGACACGGAGGCGGCTAGTATCGAAAGGATGGGCAGGGATAGGAGGACTCGACAAGTAAGGCGGAGCATGGGGCGTGGGGTGGTTTATTTGAAATCAATCTTGGTGGCCGGGAGCAGGGCCTGGATCTTGGCCTGTTGGTCGGGAGTAAAAGGGGTCTTGGCCGGGACCAGGCGCATGGACTTCAGGAAGGCGAAGGGCTTGAGGAGAGCGATGCGTTCATCAGGCAGGGGCATCTTGCCGATTTCCAGATGGGTGAGTTGACTGAGGTCCGCAAGGGCCTGCAGGTCGGCGTCCGTGAGGGCTTGCGCGTTAGTGAGTGTGAGGCGGCGCAGTGTGACGATATCCTTGATGAGCGGGAAGCAGGCGCTGGAGTCGAAGCCTTCGCCGAGCTGGAGGTACTCGAGGGGCAGTTTGGCGATATGTCGGAGGGACTGCGGCGTGGCCTTGGCGGCGCCGACTTCGAGGCCTTTCAGTTTCGTGAGCTTCGCCAAGTGGGGCGCACTAGCGTCGGTGAACTTGGCATGGGCGAGGCTCAGGCTTTCGAGATTCGGTAGGTGGTCGCAGAGCTGGCGGAGACCCTCGTCGTCGATGGAACTGCCACGGTGGCTGACTCGGGTCAGCTTGGTGAACCCTTCGAACTGTGCGTAGGCTTTGCCGGTCATCTGGGTGCCGACGAAGGAGAAGGACTCGAGGTTCTTGAGGCCGGCGAGCTGGGCCATGCCGGCATCGGTCAGCTTGCCGTTATTGGTGAAGCGGAGCAGCTTCAGGTTCGTGAGCTTGCCGATGGGTGCCATCCAGTCGTCATTGAACTTCGTGGAGATGATGTTGAGCGACTCGAGCGTCGAGAGGTGGCCGACGTGCTCGAAGAAAGCCGCATCATACGGATCGTCCTTGCGGTGATCGTGCGGGCCGGCGCCCGGTACGGCGAGGTCGATGAGCTTTAAGCCCTGTCCGTCGGCGGTCATCTCGACCTTGCCCTTGGCGGCGGCGACGATGCGGACGACCGCTTCGGCGTACGAATCAAGGGCGCAGGCGGTGGCGCTGAGGAGCAAAGAAAGCGTCAGGACGGGGAGGATGCGGGAGTTCATGGTTCTTAGTTAAAGGCGTTCTTGGTTCTTAGTTCTTTGTTCTGGGTGGTTAACGAGGAACGACGAACAAAGAACCAAGAACGTTCAGTAATCAGTATCGGGGAAAGATGGCCGGGGTGGGAAAGCGCTCTTCGGTGATACCGGCGTTGCCGTCGATGTATTCTTCGCGCGGAAGGTGGACGTCCGGCCATAGCGCCGGCCGAAGTCGGACGATGCGTTTGGGCCGGAGGCCTTCGGTGATCAGGTCGATCTCCATGGTGACTTGGATGCCGCTGCTACCCGTAGGGGCTTCGCCTGGCAGGCGGGTCACTTCGATCATCGGGCCCCGGGCGGCCATCTGTGATGGGCCGGCCGAGCCCGCTTCCGTGTGCTTGAGAGTGTTCTCGGCCCCGTTCATGAAGGCCTGGCCGCTTTGCTTGAAGTCGGCGTAGAGGGAAGGGTCCATGCCACCGAAGAGCGTCACGGTCACCTTGGCGCGGCCGAACTTGCCGTATTCCACGTGCTCGACCCAAGCCGGCATCCAGCGGCTTCGGACGAAGGCTTTGTGCTTTTCGGTCTGGATGGCGGAGGCTCGCTGCATCGAGAGGTCGTCGAGCCAGAGGTCGGAGATGTGCAGGCGTTGGAAGATGCCATCGGGACATGGCTTCCAAGTCAGGCCGAGCAGCACCGACTGTCCGGCGAGGGATTTGCCGCTCTCGGTGGTCCGCGAGACATCGGCGAGCATGTCATCAATGCTCAGGAGCTCCCGCCCGCGCCAGACGCGCGTGGCGGCATCGATGGTGAATTTTTGCGCGGGGGCCTTGGGGTCGCCTGCTTTCGGCTCGAGTGTCGCGACGATCATGCCGGAGCCCTGCCGCAGGTCGACCTGCCGCAGTTTCCACATCTTGCCGATGCGCCGGCAGTGACTCGGCTCATCTTCCGCCAGCATCACATGGTTCTCGGCCGGGAAGACGCCGACTCCGCGTCGATGGTTGGCGTCGCGGTTCCGGTTATCTACCGGCAGCACGGGCACCGAGGAGAGTTTCGGGTCGGGCGGCAGGAAAGCCGTCACGTGGAGGAACGTGCCAAGCGGGAGGTCGCGGAGGTCGGCGGGCGCGGCGTGGTAGCGGACCATTCCGTAAGGCAGCAAGGCGAACGGATTGGGTTCGGTGCTACGAAAGATGCCCGGCCCTTGGACGCGTAAGCTGCCACGACGGTTGGCGTGGTCGATGAAGGCCAGTTCGCCTTGGTAGGTGTGGGCTTTCTCGATCGGCGGAAAGACGCCCGCTTCCGGACGGAAAACAGCCGACACATGTTCATGGTTCTTTGTTCCTGGGGCTTCGTCGGCGGCAAAGGCACCCAGAACCAACAGTGAGGAACTAAGAACCAGGAACAAAGAACGATATGCCATGAATAACTAACTAAGAACTAAGAACGAAGAACTAAGAACATTTGTTACTAGTACTTCGGGAAGATGGCCGGAGTGGGGAAGCGGTCTTCGAGACGGAACTCGCCGTCGCCGAGGTATTCTTCGCGCGGCAAGTCTACGGCCGGCCAGATGGCCGCCCGGATGCGCACGACCTTGCCCGGGCGGATGCCTTCGATGATCAGGTCGGTCTCCATCGTGACCTGGATGCCGCTACTGCCCATGGGCGCGGAGCCGGGAAGCTTGCTCACGTTCACGATGGGTCCTTTGGAGGCCATGTGAGCCGGGCCGTAGTGGCCGCCAGCATGCTTTAAAGTATTCTCGGCAGCGTTGATCAGCGCCTGTCCGTCTTTCTGGAAATCAGCATAGAGCGCTGGGTCCATGCCCCCGAACAGGGTTACGGTGACCTTGGCGCGACCGTACTTACCATACTCCACGTTATCCACGTGGGCGGGCATCCAGCGACTGCGGATGAAGGCCTTGTGGGTCTCGGTCTGGTTCTGGGCGGCCCGCTGCAAGGCGGCGTCATCCAGCCAGATGTCGGCGATGTGCAGACGGAGGAAGATGCCATCCGGGCACGGTTTCCAGGTGAGGCCGAGTCGCACGGATTGGCCATCGAGCGATTTCTTTCCTTCGGCGATGAGATCGGCGATGGAGAGGGCTTCGCGGCCACGCCAGATGCGGGTGGCGTTATCGAAGGTCATTTTCTGTTCGGCAGGCTTGGCATCGCCGTCTTGTTTTGGTTCGAGTGTGGCGAGAATGGGTGCGGCCGGCTTCTCGAGGTCCGTCCCTTTGAGTTTCCAGCTCAGGCCCATGCGCAGGCAGTAGCTGGGGTCGTCTTCAAGCAGGAGGACATGGTTCTCCGCCGGGAAGACGCCGATGCCGCGGTAGTGGTTGGCATCCCGGTCTTTGCTGTCGACTGGCAGGACGGGCACGGAAGAGAGCTTGGGGTCCGGCGGCAGGTAGGCCGTGACGTGCATGATGGTGCCGAGCGGGATATCGCGCAGGTCGGCCGACGCGCCGTGATAGCGGACCATGCCGTAGGGCAGCATCGCGAACGGGTGCGGGTCGTTACGACGGAAGACGCCAACGCCGAGGACACGGAGGCTGCCGCGGCGGTTGACGTGATCGACGAACACGAGTTCGCCCCGGTAGGTGTGGGCTTTCGAGAGTTCCGGGAACTTGCCGGCTTCAGGGCGGTAGGGACCCGATGCCTGTTCTTGGTTCTTTGTTCCTGGTGCTTCGTTGGCCGCAAAGGCGCTAGCAACAATCAACAATGAACCAAGAACTAAGAACCATGAACGGTTTGCCATGAACAAAGAACAACGAACCAAGAACTGAATCTTTACCGCGTTCATAGTGCGACGACCTTATTGCTGTCGCCGAAGCGGTCGATCTCCACGCCCATGCGCTGGGCCATGAGCAGGAGGAGATTGCTCATGTGGGCGTCGGTGTTCACCGGGCGGCTGCAGACCTGGTAGTGTGCCGTGGTGAGCGCGCCGTCCTCGCCGAAGGTGTAACCCTTGAAGGTCGTGGCCTTCCGGTTGAAGTCGAGGTGCGTGCCATGACGCAGACCGAGGCCCTTGCCGCCGGCGAGCACGAGAGGGAGGTTAGCATTACCGTGGCTGTGGCCGTAGGACATCCCGCTGCCGAAGAGCGACATCGTCGAATCAAGGAGGG
>JBEEKW010000030.1:0-22797 GCA_041168485.1 Verrucomicrobiota bacterium | reverse complement strand
CGGCCAGGTTCATCGGCGGAGATGACCGCGATGCCGTAGGCACCTTCGACCTGGCGAAGCGCGCTGATAACGGCCTTGCGCAGGTCGCCCTTGTAATATTCGCCGATGAGCCGAGAGACAGCCTCGGTGTCCGTCTCAGAGGTAAAGACATGACCCTTGGCCTCGAGCTTGGCGCGGATGATGCGATAATTCTCGATGATCCCGTTATGGACGAGCCGGATGCGACCGCTGGCGTCTGCATGCGGATGGGCGTTGGCCTCGGTCGGCGCGCCGTGCGTCGCCCAACGGGTATGGGCAATGCCGACAGAGCACTTAGTCTGGCGGTCTTCGGACCATTCAGAGCGGACTTTATCGGCTAACCGGGCGACCTTACCGACCGCTCGCAAGGTGAGAACGGACTTCCCTTCCTGGACGGAGAGGCCGGCGGAATCATAACCACGATATTCTAAGCGACGCAACCCGCCAAGCAGCACGGGCGTAGCGGCGTTACGACCAACATATCCTACGATGCCACACATGGTCAGGCGAGGAGGTCCTTGTCGATAATCGCGCCAGGGAGCGTCGAGGTCTTAGGCCAAAGCTTACGTCCGGGGTAAATGGAGGTTTGGATGCCAGTATGCACGCCATCGCCAATAATCGCGCCGAGCTTACGGCGGCCGGTGTCGACCATGCGTCCCTCGACCGGACTACGGTGTGCACCGCCGTCGTGCCGCAGGTTTGAGGTAATGGTGCCGGCTCCGAGGTTGACCTTCTCGCCGAGGATTGAGTCACCAAGATAGGAAAGGTGGCCCACGTTCGTGCCTGGCAGCAGAATCGAATTCTTGATCTCCACGGCCTGTCCGACGTGGCACTTGTCGCCGATCACGGTCGACCCCCGGATATAGCAATTCGGACCGACCTTGCAGTTGTCGCCGATGATGACGTCGCCTTCAATAACGACCCCGGGCAGGATCTTGGTGCCTTTGCCGACCTGAAGTCTTCCGTCTACATAGAGCGAAGCATGTGCACCCGACTCCTGCACGTAGGATTTGCGGGCGGTCATGGCCTCCACGTTGGCGCGAAGGAGATCCCAGCTATACGTGATGGCAAAAGACTGGGTCGCGCGCAGTTCGCGCTGTCTGCCTTTCCTGGTCAGAAGGACGACGCCCTCGCCAATCGTCATCGTGCCGTAAGACGGGTCTGCGACGAAGGTCGCTAGTTCGGCCGAAGTAAACCAAGCGGTGGGATGGACGAGAATGTCGGCATCAGGGCCAGCGGCCTCGGTCAGACCAGCGGCAATGAGCGCGGCTTGCTGATGACGACGAACCGAAATATTAGCTAACGGAAAATCAGCCAGCGACCGGGTGAGGGTCAATGGGTGGCAACCAACGGAATCTCCCGAAGCCGGGATATAAAAGGTAGCCATCTTAGATGTTCTCGAAATCGGCTTCGACGGCAGCCTTGAAGGTTTGGGACCAGCGATCGACCTCAGCCTTATCCTGGTGCTCGACGAGGATGCGCAGCTTGTTCTCGGTGCCGGAGTAGCGGATGAGATGACGACCAGCATTACCGAACGCCGCGTCCGCCTTACGAATCTCCTCCTGCAGGGCGTTGAGCTGTACCAGCGGGATGCGCGACTTAACCTTGAGATTAACCAGTGCTTGTGGGTATTCGCGCATGCCCGCGGCGAGGTCAGCTAGATTAGCACCCTTCTTGCGCATAAAGCGCAGCACCTGCAGGGCACTCAGGATTCCGTCCCCCGTGGAAGCGTAGTCGGAGAAGATCAGGTGCCCGGAGTTTTCACCGCCAAAGGAATAGCCACCTTTCCGCAAGGCCTCGATGACATGTCGGTCGCTGACGGCGGTGGTAACCACGCCGATGCTCGCCTTACGCATCGCCTCATGGAGGCCGAGATTGGACATCACCGTACAGACCATCGAATTACCAGAGAGCTTACCCTCTTCCTTCAACGCCAAGGCGCAGAGCGCCAGGATACGGTCGCCGGAGACGGTCGTGCCGCTGGCGTCCGAGAAGATCACCCGGTCAGCATCGCCATCGAGCGAGATACCGACATCGGCACCCTGCTCTTTCACAACCTTACCGGCGAATTCGGGATAAAGCGCCCCGACGCCCGCATTGATGTTGATGCCATCCGGGTCGACGCCGAGCTTCACGACTTTGGCGCCCAACTCCTTGAAGATAAGCGGAGCGAGCAGATAGCCAGCGCCATGTCCGCAATCGACGACAATCTTCATACCTTCGAGGTGTGAGTTGCCCAGGCTCTGTTTCACGAATTCGATATATCGCCCACGGGCGTCATCGATACGATAGGCCTTGCCGATCTTGTCTCCCGTCACGCCGTTGGCCTTTACGTCATAGAGGACTTCCTGTTCGACGAGTGCTTCGAGATCGTCCGTCAGTTTGAACCCATCCGGTCCGAAGATCTTCAGGCCATTATCTTCATAGGGATTATGCGAGGCCGTGAGCATGATGCCCGCCCCGCAGCCCATCGACTTGGTCAGATGCGCCACCGCCGGCGTCGGCATCGGTCCGACCAGGAAAACGTCCATCCCGCTCGAAACCAGGCCGCTCGTCAAAGCGGTCTCGAGCATGTAGCCCGAGATACGCGTATCCTTGCCGATGATAACGCGGTTATGATTGGCGCCACTGGAGCGTAAGACCCGGGAAATGGCCTGCCCAATACGCAGGGCGATTTCGGGCGTGATCGGGTATTCGTTCGCCTTGCCGCGGATGCCGTCCGTGCCGAAGAGTTTGGTCGCCATGCCTGTATTCGGTGAATTCTTGACCTTTTCGCAAGTTCAAATGACTGAAAACCTCCTTTTATGATAAATATGACTGAATCAGTCAATTAGCGAGGGGGTCATAAGGATAAGAAGCGATTAGGCCGTTCCAAGCGCCAGGCAATCGACCGAAAAGTTTCGAGCGAGCAAATCACCGTCATCGTGGTCATCTAAAAGAAAGGAAATGAGATGAGAACTTCTCCTTATCTTGGAAACACAGTTGGACAGGAACAGACCTGAGAAGTTGAGTGTCTCTACCCCATGCGAGCTTTCGCGTTACCCCTTTTCGTCGTAATGGCGTCTCCGCTCGCCTGCGCAGCAGATGCGCCGGTGGACTTCAATCGCGAAGTCCGACCGATTCTCTCCGATCGTTGCTACGGCTGCCACGGACCCGATGCGGATAAAGGCCGCAAGGCCGGTCTCCGTCTTGATGAAATTAGCGGAGCTACGAAGAAGCTTAAGAGCGGCGACACCGCAATCGTCCCAGGCGACCTGGAAAAAAGCACGATGGCCCACCGCATTATCTCAACCGACCCGGAAGAGATCATGCCACCGCCTGAGCTGCACCGTCCTCTTTCCGCCGCGGAGAAAGACATTCTGCGTCGGTGGATTAAACAAGGGGCTAAATACGATCGGCACTGGGCCTTCGTCAGCCCCGAACCTCATGCGACCCCTTCCGTCGCCGACTCCTCCTGGGCTAAAGATCCGCTCGACGCCTTCATTGCGGACAAGGCTAACAAGGTCGGCCTAAAGCCTTCTGGCGCCGCCGATCGAACTACCCTGCTCCGTCGAGCATCTTTCGCCCTGACCGGCTTGCCACCGACCAATACCGAGGTCGACGCCTTCCTCTCCGATCAGTCTCCGGACGCCTATGAGAAGCGAGTCGATGCGATGCTGGCTTCTCCCCGCTTCGGCGAACATATCGCCGTGGGCTGGCTCGACCTTTCCCGATATGCCGACACCTGGGGCTACACGGGAGACAAAGCTATGTTCGCTTGGCCTTGGCGCGACTGGGTCCTCAAGGCCTTCAACGACAACAAGCCCTACGACCAGTTCTTGACCGAACAGCTCGCGGGTGACCTTCTGCCGAACCCGACGCAAGATCAGCGCGTGGCCACTGCCTATAATCGCCTTCACCGTATGACTTTTGAGGGCGGTTCGATTGCCGAGGAATTCCGCCAGGATGGCATTAACGACCGCGTGATGACTGCGGGCTACGGCTTCATGGGACTGACGATGGAGTGCTCCCGCTGCCACGACCACAAGTATGACCCTATTTCCCAGCGGGACTACTTCTCGATGGCGGCGATGTTCGGCGACCAGAACGAGAACGGTCTTCTCTCTTTCCATGGTGAGGTGCCGCCGCCGTTCGTGCGTCTCCATAAATCGGAAGAAGCGCGCGGCAAGGAAGCCGAGCTCCGGGCCGCCGTGCGTGCAGCGGAACAAGGCCTAGTGACCTCCCACACCGCCACGGCGAAGGCGGCCGTAATGGTACCGACTCCACTCGCCCACTTCCCGCTCGAGTCTTTCACGAAGACGGGCGTCGATAACGCGACCACCGGCGGCAAGCCTGCCAAGTTTGAACGTCGTGGTTCGCCGGAAGACTTGCAGCTTGTTCCTGGCATCAAAGGACAAGCGGTGAAATTCGATGGAGACGCTGGCTTCATTCTCCCTGAATTCAAGCAACTCGGTCGCCACGATGCTTTCACGTTCTCGGCCTTCCTGCGTCTCGGAGAGAAGAACGCCCGCGCCACGGTCCTCCATGCCACGGGTTTCTACACGGGTGACGGCGATGCCTCGGGCGTCGAACTCCTGGTCGATCACGGTAAGCTGCGCTGGAGCATGATTCACCTCTGGCCGAACAGCGCGGCTTCTATTGAAACGGTTGCCGCCTTACCTGTCGGCACCTGGCAGCGAGTGACGGTCACCTATGACGGCTCATCCAAGGCCGCTGGACTTCGCGTGTACCTCGATGGCCTTGAAGTGAAAACGACGGTCGTGCGTGACACCCTCCACGCCAAGCCTCGCGATAACGCTCTCGAAATTGGCTCCCGCTCCCGCGATGCCGGCTTCCGCAACGGTTCGCTCGACGAGATCCAGATTTGGCGAACGGCCCTGACGGCCGCGGAGGTGGCAGTCCTCCATGGCCTTACCGCCGACTCCTTGCCTGCGGCGGTGCACGCCGAACACGCCATCATCCGGGCCAATCCGACATACGCCCAAGCTTGGGAACGCCTCCAACAAGCCCGCCGCGCCCTTGCCGCTCACGAAGAATCCGCCCCGGCTTTCTTTGCGATGGAACACTCATCGCTCGCTCCCAAAACCTTTTTGCTGACCCGCGGCGAGTACGATAAGCCCGACCTCACCAAGCCTTGCGAGCCCGGCGTTCCCGCTCACATCTTCCCTTGGAACGAATCCTTGCCGAAGAATCGCCTTGGTCTCGCTCGCTGGCTGACCGACCCGAAGAACCCGCTAGCTTCCCGCGTGATCATCAACCGTCTCTGGGCCCAGGTCTTCGGCTCCGGACTTTTCGCCTCTAGCGAGAACCTAGGTATGCAGGGCGATCTACCGACCCACCCGGAGTTGCTCGACACCTTGGCCGTCGACTTCGTCCGTGGCGGATGGAACACCAAGGCGATGCTCCGCCGCTTCGTCCTCAGCGCCACTTTCCGTCAGTCCTCGACCCCGACAGCCGAAGCACGCGAGAAAGATCCTTTCAACAAGTACCTTGCCCGTGGTCCGGTCTTTCGACTGACAGCAGAGATGGTACGCGACCAAGCTTTACTCGCCGCAGGTACACTCGTTGAGAAAGTCGGCGGTGAAAGCGTCCAGGAGTCCGCCCGCCGTCGGAGTATCTACACTTATCGGAAGCGCACAGCACCTCCCGAGAATATGCTAATCTTCGACGCCGGTTCGCGCGAAATCTGCCAACCCAAGCGTCTCAACACCAATACCCCGCTGCAGGCACTGGTGCTGTTGAATAACCCTGGCTTCGTCGAAGCCGCCAAAAGCCTCGCCGTCAAGGTAAGCAAAGCGTCGGCCGAACCTTCCGCGCAAATCACCGCCGCCTTCCGCCACGTCTGCACCCGCGACCCGCGCCCGTCCGAACTCGCCGCGCTCAACGAGCTCTACGCGATCCAGAAAGCTTCGCCGCCGCAATTTACTCCCGCTCCCGTAAAGGCCGTAGTAGCTGAACCTAAGGCCGACCCGAAGGCGAAGAAGCAACCAGCACCTGTGCCGGCTCCATCCGGACCAAAGATGCCCGCCGACCCATCCCTTGCCGCCCTCACCCTCGTCTGTTCGACCATTATGGCGAGCGATGCGGCGGTCACCTCTCGCTAATCATGCACCCGACCAAGCCCAGTTACGACAGCCTGATGCAGCACACGCGTCGGCACTTCCTCGGCGCCTCCGCCCTTGGCCTAGGAGCCTTGGCCATGCGTGGTATCGTTGGCGACGCCCAAGCGGCGACTCTCCCTAAGGGCACGCATATCCCAGCCAAGGCCAAACGCGTCATCTACCTCTTCCAGGCTGGCGGCCCTTCGCAATTAGAGACGCTCGATCCGAAACCGCTTCTGCGCGAAAAGCATACCCAGCCTTTGCCTGACTCGGTCCGGCAGGGCCAGCGCCTGACCGGCATGAGCGGCTATCAGGCCACCCTTCCGCTCGCCGGATCCTTCGTCGATTTCAAGAAGTATGGTCAGAGCGGCGTCGAGTATAGCGACCTGCTCAGCCATGTGGGCGAAGTCGCCGATGACATCTGCGTAATCCGTTCGATGCATACCGAGGCGATCAATCACGACCCCGCCATCACGTTCTTCTGTTGCGGTAATCAGGTCGCCGGCCGGCCTTCGATGGGCGCTTGGGCTTCCTACGGCCTTGGCAGCATGAACGAGAACCTCCCGGCGTTCATCGTATTGGTTTCGCAGGACGCCACCAAGGACCAGCCGCTCTACTCACGACTATGGGGTTCAGGCTTCCTTCCTTCGGAACATCAGGGCGTTCAGTTCAAGGCCGGCAAGGAGCCCGTGCTCTATCTCACGAATCCCGAAGGCGTCTCTCCACACGCCCGACGCGGCATGCTCGATGCGCTCGGCAAGCTCAACGCAGATCAACGCGCCGCCGAGCTCGACCCAGAGGTCGACGCCCGCCTGGCCCAGGCCGAGATGGCCTACCGCATGCAGACGAGCGTACCCGAGGTCGCCGATCTCTCGCAGGAATCCCCTGCGACTCTCGCAATGTATGGCGAGAGCGTGAAGTCGCCTGGCTCCTTCGCCGCAAACTGCCTGCAGGCCCGCCGACTCATCGAGAAAGGCGTCCGCTTCGTGCAACTCTTCCACCAAGGCTGGGACCAGCACGGCGGCCTACCCGGCGGCATCAAGCGCCAGTGCAAGCAAACCGACCAAGCTTCAGCCGCACTCATCAAGGATCTCAAGCAACGTGGACTCCTGGAAGACACGCTCGTGATCTGGGGCGGAGAGTTCGGCCGCACGGCTTACAGCCAAGGCAAGATCACCAAAGATTCCTATGGTCGCGACCATCACCCGCGCTGCTTCAGCCTCTGGATGGCCGGTGGCGGCGTCAAAGGCGGTCAGACTTACGGCCAGACCGATGAGTTCGGCTACAACATCGTCAAGGACCCGGTCCACGTGCACGACCTGCACGCCACGATGCAGCATCTCCTCGGTGTCGACCATGAGCGCCAGACCTTCAAGTTCCAAGGCCGTTACTACCGTCTGACGGACGTCTCCGGTCACGTGGTCAAAGCG
This sequence comes from Verrucomicrobiota bacterium, assembly GCA_041168485.1. Taxonomy (GTDB): domain Bacteria; phylum Verrucomicrobiota; class Verrucomicrobiia; order Opitutales; family UBA953; genus UBA953. The sequence continues at coordinate 15,248 of JBEEKW010000030.1, read as the reverse complement.
GTGATTGCCTAAAAGTTTCCCCTCCTACAGTAGTGACGGCGATGTCTCTCGCCACGCCGGCACCCGCTTCCGCGATCGCGTCACGGTCTTTCCGTTTCTACTTGGCGGCAATCGTCCTGGGTACGTTGGCCATCCAGATGCAGACCGTGGCCATCGCTTGGCAAGTCTACCGCCTGACGAAGGACGAGGGTGCCAACGCTGCTCTGGCTCTAGGCGCCATCGGACTTGCCGAGGTGATACCCTTTGTTAGCGCGGTGCTGTTCGCTGGCCACGTCGCGGATACCAATAATCGCCGACGCATCGCCATCGGCGCCCTGATCGCGATGACGGCGGTGGGGCTATTCCTTTTCCTACCAGAGCATCTGAGCGAGCGCTGGGCGCAACTCACCGTCATTTATGGAGTGATCATTCTGGGCGGGTTGGCCCGGAGTTTCCTCACCACGGCCCGTCAGGCGATCATCGCGGAGATTCTCCCCCGTGATCTCATTCCTAGCGGGGTCCGTTGGCGCAACACGCTCTTCGAGCTCGCGTGCGTCATTGGACCTGGCCTGGCTGGCCTGATGGTTTGGCTGGGCGAAAAGAACGGTCTCTCGCATCCAGAGAACGTACCGTACACGGCGATGACAATTTGTTTCGCCGGTTCGCTTGGGCTGACCATCGCGTTGCGTACCACCCAGACCCTCCAGACGCGTACGCCTGAGCCGATTTTTGTCAGCCTTCGTCAGGGCATCGATTTCATGCTGAGCCAGCGCATCATGCTCGGGGCCTTCACGATGGATCTCTTTGCCGTGCTGCTGGGTGGCGCCGTAGCGTTGTTGCCGATCTTCGCTGATATGCTGGAGGTCGGAGCCTTTGGCTTCGGCATGCTCCGGGCGGCTGGCTCCGTCGGCGCGGTGTTGATGTCGCTGTACCTTATCATACGGCCACCCCTGAATCACGCGGGTCGATCCCTCTACGGCTCGTTCGCGGTCTTCGGACTCAGCACGATCGGCTTTGCGCTCTCGATCGCCCTTGCTTCCGCCCTAGGTCTAAGCCTCCACGCGGCGTTCATCTTCTCTTTGATTTTCCTGTTCCTAGCCGGAGCGGCCGACGCAGTGAACGTGATCATCCGTCAGACCATCCTGCAGACGAGCGTGCCCCCTCAGATGATGGGGCGCGTTTCGGCGGTGACCGCGGTCTTCATCGGTTGCTCCAATGAACTCGGCATGGCGGAATCGGGTCTGGCCGCCCGCCTGATGGGGACGGTCAATTCGGTGATCTTCGGGGGACTGGCGACGTTTGGGGTGATGGGCCTGACGCACTGGAAATTTCCTGAACTCTGGCGCCTCAAGAAAGTCGGCACGGAGCCCCCGGCCTGACCTGCTTGGGCTTGTATCCCCCCTCGGTCGGGCTTCTTATCGGAAGACCCCATGAAGCTCCTCCGCCTCCTCCCCTGCCTGCTTGCCATCGGCTTGCTGGCAGCTGAACCCAAGAAGCCCGACTACGATTCCCAGTACGTCCTCGGCCCCAACTCTCAAGAGAAGGCCGGCGTGCCGAAGGGCACGGTCACTGAGTACGAACTCGCTGACTCGAAGACCTTCCCGGGCTACGGCCGCAAGTGGGCCCTCTACATTCCAGCCAAATATGACCCTTCCAAGGAAGCCGCGCTGATGGTCTTCCAAGACGGCCCCGGCTACGCCTCCCGCACCGGCGCCTGGCGCGTGCCTGTGGTCTTCGATAACCTGATCGCTCAGGGCAAGATGCCAGTGACCATCGCTCTCTTCATCGCCCCCGGCTTTACGCCCGACCCGAAGAACCCGAACGGTAAGGACAAGAAGGGCAAGGCGCTCGGAAAGTCCAACCGCTCCTTCGAATACGATAGCGTCACCGATCTCTACGTGAAATTCCTGCTTGAGGAGATGATTCCGCTCGCCGAATCGAAAGGCGTCAAGTTCTCCAAGGACCCCGCTCGCCGGGCCATCGCCGGTGCTTCTTCCGGCGGCATCTGCGCCTTCAACGCCGCGTGGCATCGCCCTGATTCTTTCAGCAAGGTCTTCACGACCATCGGCAGCTTCACCAATATCCGTGGTGTCATCAGCAAGGGCGCCGAAAAGGGCGGCAACCTCTACCCACAGATGGTGATGGACTCGCCTAAGAAGAACATCCGCATCTTCTCGCAGGAAGGATCGAATGACCTGACCAATGAGTTCGGCGTCTGGCCTGAAGCCAACAAGGCCATGGCCGCGGCCTGGAAGGCCAAAGGTTACGACTACAAGTTTGTGATGGGAGAAGGTAGCCACAACAGTCGCCATGGTGCCCAACTCCTTCCGGAAGCCCTGACCTGGCTCTGGCGCGACATTCGCTAAAAACCATGAAGCTCACCCTTCTCTCCCTGCTTGGCTTCGGCGCCGTCGCCCTTGCCCAAGAATCATCCTTCCGCCCATTACTCGACCCTCAGCTCTCCCAGTGGGAGAAATGGCTCGGCCCGGTCCACCGTGCTTACGACCTTCCAGGTTATGTCCGCGGCGCCAAGCCGAAGGATGACCCGGTCCTGGGTCTCAATAACGATCCGCTCAAGGTGATCACTACCCGACAGGTCGACGGCGAAACGGTCCTCCATATCACCGGACAGGTCTTCGGCGCCCTCAGCTCGCTGGCGTCCTTCGACAACTTCCACCTGAAGACCGAACAACGCTGGGGCGAGAAACGCTGGGAGCCTCGCCTGACCGCGGTGCGCGATAACGGTATCCTCATCTTCTGCGTCGGCGAACATGGCGCCCAAGGTAAATACTGGATGCGTAGCCAAGAACTCCAAGTCCAGGAGGGCGACATCGGCGACTACTGGCCCCTCGCCGGTGCGCTCGCCGACATCCCGATCCGTACAGACGACCCAGTGAAGAAGCGGATGTACGACCCGAAAGGCGTCCTGACAGCGAGCAGCTCACGCGTCTGGCACGGCACAAATTACGACGAGAAGCCCTTCGGCGAATGGAATACGATTGAGTGCTTCGCCCTCAACGGCGATGCGGTCTTCCGTCTCAACGGCAAGACGGTCAACGTGATTCTGAATTCCCGCTATCGCGAGAAGGGTTCAACGGTCGATGTCCCGCTGAAAGCCGGCAAACTCCAGATCCAGTCCGAAGCCGCCGAGTGCGAGTATCGTCGCATGGCCATTCGCCCTCTGTCCGCTTGGCCGGCCGATGTGGCTAAAGACCTTCCGTCTCGATGAAACTCTCCCCCATCCCCCTTACCCTTCAGCAGCTCGTGGAGGCCTTGAATAAGGCGGATGGAAGAATCGTGCGTTTCGAACTCCCGACCACGACGCTGCTCAGCCCTCACGTCCACGTGACGGAGGTCGCGCGCATCGATAAGAAGTTCGTCGACTGCGGCGGTACCCTGCGGACCGACTCGAGCTGCCGTCTCCAGATCTACCAAGCCGACGATACCGAGCACCGCATCACGGCCGCGAAGTTTGCCCAGATCCTAGCCAAAGGCGCCGGCGTGCTCAGTTCGATGAGTCTCCCCGTCGAGGTCGAAGCTGAAGCCCCTTACCTTTCGGTCTTCCCGATTATCGCTACCCGCCTCGAGGAAAAGCAGGTCGTCCTTTCCCTCGGTATGCGCCACACGGCTTGCCTTGCCGAGGACGTCTGCTTCCCGGCTAACCTTCAGGACAAGTCAGCCTGCGCGCCCGGTTCGGGCTGCTGCTGATTCCCGCCATGCTCCGAGCCCTCGAACTACGCAAGGACTTCGGAGGGCTCACCGTCTTACATCCGACGTCGATCGACTTCCATCCGGGCGAAGTACACGCCTTGATGGGCGAGAACGGCGCCGGCAAGTCGACATTAATGAAGATACTCGCTGGTCTCTATCAACCGGATGGCGGTCAGGTCGAATGGCGCGAACGCCAGGCCGAGTTCACCTCACCACACGATGCCTTGGTTGCGGGCATCGCCATGATCCATCAAGAACTGATGCCCATCCCTGATCTGACGGTGGCGGAGAATATCACCCTCGGCAGCGAGCCTTGCTCCGCCTTCGGACTCATCGATCGCCCCGCTCAACTGGCCCGAGCCAAAGAACTATTGGGCGAACTTGAATCCGATATCGGCCCTACCCGCCTGATGCGCACGCTGACCGTGGCCCAGACTCAGGTGGTCGAGATTGCCAAGGCCCTTGGGCGCCAGGCCGACGTCATCCTGATGGATGAACCGACCGCAGCGCTCTCTGACCATGAGGTCGCCTCCCTCTTCCGTGCCATCGCCCGCCTGAAGGCTCGCGGCGTCGCCATTGTCTACACCACTCATAAGATGGACGAAGTCTTTCGCCTGGCCGACCGGATCTCCGTCCTGCGAGATGGCCGTCTGGTTGGCACGGCGCCGGCGTCGGAGCTGAATCCCGCCAAGTTAATCACGATGATGGTCGGGCGAGAACTCGCCGACGTCTTCCCCGTTCGCCTACCGTCCTCCAATGAAGTCCTGCTTGAGGTTACCGGCCTGACTCGTGAGCCGGCCTACCGTGATATTAGTTTCCAAGTTCGCCGGGGTGAAGTGGTCGCCCTCGCCGGCCTAATGGGCGCCGGCCGAACGGAAGTGGTCAGTGCAATCTACGGCCTGCAGCCAGCCTCAAGTGGAAAGATCTGCCTCAACGGCTCGCCGCTCTCTATCGGCAACCCGCAGGACGCCTTGACCGCCGGCATCGGTATGGTCACCGAGGACCGTAAAGGCCTCGGCCTGATTCCCGCCCTAGGCGTTGGACAAAACATCACCCTATCCGCTTTGCGTGATTTCTGTCGTGGACCATTGGTCGATCACACAGCCGAAGCCGCCGCAAGCCAGACGCAGATGACGGAATTCGCCGTCAAGGCGAACAGCACGTCACAACCGATCGCCCAGCTCAGCGGCGGCAATCAACAGAAGGCCTTGCTCGCTCGCTGCCTCCTTGGCGCCCCCGATCTCATCATCCTCGATGAACCGACCCGCGGGATCGATATCGGGGCGAAAGCGGAGATCTACGCCCTCATCCAGAAACTTGCCCGCGCCGGCAAGGGTATCCTACTGGCCTCTTCCGAACTCCCCGAAGTCCTTTCCTTGGCGCACCGCATCGTGGTGCTCCGCCGAGGGTCCGTGAGCGCCACGCTCGACGCCGCCTCGACCGACCAGGAAACCGTGCTCCGCCACGCCATGCCTTTATAACGCCATGCTCACCCTCGATCGTAATCTGCTTCATCGCTTCGGACTCCTGCTCGTCATCTTGTTCGTCGGCCTAGCCTTGTCATTGCTGACCGACACCTTCCTGAGCGTCGCGAACTTTACCAACGTCGCCCGCCAGATTTCGATCAACGGCATCCTCGCGGTCGGCGTGACCTTCGTCCTGCTCACCGGCGGGGTCGACCTCTCCCTGGGGTCGGTCGTGGCCCTGAGCGGTGTCGCCTGCGCGACCTTCGCTCATCCTGGCGACCATTCTGTCTTCGTACCCATCGCCGTCGGTCTCCTCACCGGGGCTGCCTGCGGGCTCGTCAATGGTACGCTCGTTACCCTTGGGGGCGTCGCCCCGTTCATCGTCACCCTCGGGATGATGACCATCGCGCGCGGACTTGCGCTCATTTTCAGCGGAGGTCGCCCGGTCGCTGATATGTCGAACGAACTGACCGCTCTCGCCGGAGACCTCTTTGGTATCCCGATTCCCATGCTGTGCTTTGCGGGCGTCGCCGCTGCGGCCTGGTTCTTCCTGAGCAACTTCCGCTTGGGGCGTCACATCTACGCCGTGGGCGGCAACGAAAACGCGGCCCGCGCTGCCGGTGTGCCGGTCGAACAGGTTAAGCTCTTCGCCTATGGCCTCTGCGGCCTCCTCGCTGGCCTCGCCGGCGTCGTCCTGGCGGCACGGATCACGACCGGCCAGCCCAACGCCGGGCAAGCCTACGAGCTCGATGCGATCGCAGCCGTGGTCATCGGCGGCACGAGCCTCGCCGGCGGCGTGGGCACCATTACCGGGACGCTACTCGGCGTGCTGCTCATCGGCGTCATCAATAATGGCTTAGATTTACAGGGTGTTTCTTCGTATTACCAGGCCGTCATCAAGGGTGTCATCATTGTGGGTGCGGTTTGGCTCGACCGACGTCAGGCCCGTTCGTAAAAGTCTGGGATGCGTCTTACCCCTCGCAAAGCCGTCTCGGCCTTACTCGCTGTCTGCGCCCTCGCTCTCTCCCTCACCTGCGTATCCGGCTGCAAGAAAGCCGAAGCCCGCAAGGAGGGCGAAATTCATATCGGCTTCTCCTCCCGTGACCTCTCGGCGGAATACACCGCCAAGATGTCCGAGGCCATCGTCGCCTATGCCAAGACGAAGCCGGGCGTGAAACTGGTCATGGTCGACGCCCAGTCCGACGTTCAGAAACAGTTCAGCCAAGTCGAGAACTTCATCGCGCAGAAAGTCGACGCGATCATCCTCAACCCTTGCGAACTCGAGGCCAGCACCCCAGCGGTTGATCGCGCCAAGGCGGCAGGTATCCCCTTGGTACTCGTCAATCAAGTGACGAAGTCGGCCGGCGATTCCTACATCGGCTCTAATGACTTCGATGCGGGTCGCATCGCAATGGAAGCCATCGCTAAGAAGCTTAACGGCCAAGGGGGCGTCCTAATGCTCCACGGTATCATGGGTACTTCGGCCCAACTTCAGCGCGAAGCCGGTGCCCGTGAGATCTTCGCTAAATACCCTGGACTGAAGCTCGTCGATCACCAGACGGCCTCCTGGGATCGCGCCAAGGCGATGGCCCTGACGGAGAACTGGATTCAGGCCCATAAGGGAAAGTTCTCCGCGATCTTCGCCCACAATGACGAGATGGCCATGGGCGCCCTGCTCGCCCTCGAGCGTGCCGGCCTCAAGAAGGACGTCACGGTCATCGGTATTGACGCCATCGCGCAGGCCCTGACGGCGGTGAAAGAAGGTCGACTGGATGCCACGGTCTTCCAGGATGCGGTCGGCCAGGGTAAAGGCTCGGTCGACGCTGCCATCCTGCTCGCCAAGAAGCAGCCTTGCCCAAAGGAAACCCTGATTCCCTTCCAGCTCATTACCCGCGATAACCTTTCCCAATTCCTCAAATAATATGAAGTCCCTGCTCTCCCTCCTCACCTTTGGCCTTCTCGCCGTGACTGCCGTCGCCGCCGACAAGCCGGATACCCGCCTCTTCGAGATGCGTGTCTACTACGCCAAGCCCGGCAAGCTTGACGCCCTCAATGCTCGCTTCCGCGACCATACGCTCAAGCTCTTCACTAAGCACGGCATGACGAACCTTGGCTACTTTGTCCCGGTCGACAATAAGGAGAACAAGCTGGTCTACTTCATCGCGTTCCCGGATCGCGCCTCTCGTGACGCATCCTTCAAGGCCTTCGGCGCTGACCCGGATTGGAAGGCTGCCGCCAAGGATTCCGAGAAAGACGGCAAACTGATCGAACGTATCGAGAATGCCTTTCTCACGGCCACCGATTACGCCGTACTGGCTGAAGCCAAGTCCTTCGGTAAAGGCGTCTTCGAACTCCGAACCTACACCACTGAAGCCGGCCGACTAGAGAATCTGAACGCCCGTTTCCGTGACCACACCCTCAAGCTCTTCGTAAAGCATGGCATGACTAATATGACCTACTGGAACCTGGCCGCCGACCAAAAGGGCGCCAAGAGCCCCTACGTCGCGGGAAACACTCTCATCTACCTGCTACACCATCAGAGCGAAGAAGCCGCCAAGTCTAGCTTCGGCGCCTTCCGCGCCGACCCGGCTTGGATCGCCGCCAAGGCCGCTTCCGAGCAGAAGGCCGGCGGTTCGTTGACGATCAAGGACGGCGTGAAGTCCGAGTTCCTCTCCCCGACCGATTACTCCCCGGTCAAGTAAGCTGCCCACAGACCGCTACGAAGCCCCTCGACAGAGGGGCTTTTAATTTGCTTAGCCTGCCATCGAGATAATCTACCCGCATGGATCAGACCCCTTCCCGCAGGCACTTCATTACCTCATCATTGCTCGGCCTAGGCGCCCTTGGCTCGCTCGGCAAGGTCTCCGCCGCCTCGAGCCCTAAGCCCGGCTTCCTTACGGAGGCTGAGCGAGACATCCCCCTGACCTCCGACTGCGACGTGATTGTCTGCGGCGCCGGTCCGGCCGGAGTCACGGCCGCCATCTCCGCTGCCCGCGCGGGTGCCAAGGTCCGTCTCTTCGAAAGCCATGGCTCCCTCGGTGGGGTCTGGACCTCATCGTTGCTGGGCTACTTGCTCGATTTCGACAAACCGGGCTTCAATCAGGAACTCGTTCGTCGCCTGCGCGAACGGGATGCGATCGCCGGTGATGGCGTCAACGGCGTCACCTACCACCCGGAGGAGATGAAGCTCATTCTCGAGGAGCTTTGCGTCGCCGCTGGGGTGAAGGTCCAGCTGCACACCCGCATCGTGGCCGCACAACGTAATGGCCGGCAACTCACGGCGATCGTCACGGAATCTAAGTCAGGTCGCCAGGCTTGGGCGGCTCCGGTCTTCATTGATACGACGGGTGACGGCGACCTAGGCGCCCGCGCCGGCTGCGAATTCGAGATCGGCCGCGAACAGTCGTGCCCTTGCCAGCCGATGACGCTGTATGCCTTGGTGACGGTCAACGACGCCAAGGCCCTGGCCGACCAGCTGCACCCGGTGGGTGGTAATGGGCGCCACGTCGGACCTGACAAGTTCAAGGCCGCCCTGGCCGCCGCCGGCGTAACCCCTAGCTACGGCAAGGCGTCGCTCTTCCCGATCAAGGACAACTTGGTCCTTCTGATGGCCAATCACGAATACGGCATCAACGCCACCGACGCCGCTCAGGTCACCGAAGCGACCATGCGTGCACGGGCCGAGGTCAACGACATCGTCCGCAAGCTGAGTAAAGCCGGCGGCGCTTGGTCAGGTGCGCAGATCGTGGCGACACCTGCGCAAATCGGCGTACGCGACGGGCGACGCATCAAGGGCCGCTATGTGATGACCAAGGAAGATCTGATCGCAGGCCGACGCCAAGATGACGCCGTGGTGCGCGCGACCTTCCCCGTCGATATCCACGCCCTCACGGCCGAAGAGAACAAGAAAGCCGCCTACTCTAACGCTGGTGTTAAGGTGAAGCCTTACGACATCCCCCTCCGGGCCTTGATCGCCCGAGACGTCGACGGACTGATGATGGCTGGTCGCTGCATCAGCGGCGACTTCATCGCCCATGCGAGCTACCGCGTGACCGGCAACGCCGTCGCCATGGGCGAAGCCGCTGGAGTCACCAGCGCCCTCGCCGCCTCGTCCAAGCGTCTACCTCACGAGGTCAGCTGGTCCGAAGCCGCAGCCCTCCTCCCCAAGGTCCGCCAAGGCTAAGACATGTTAAACTGCTTCGCAGCAGTTCACCATGCCAGCATGTCCCCACGCGACCTAGGGTCGCGTCAGGCCTTCCCTGGAATCGTCGGCACCTCGGTCGGCAACTTGACGGTGCCCTTCTCAAAATCGAGAGCGCTGACGGAGGACTTGAGGTTATAGTAAGGAGACTTCTCGTGCTTAAGGAGGTCGTCGAACTTCACCATCTCGCCGGTGTAGGCGGAGATACGACCCATGATGACAGCGAGATTGGTCTCGGCGATCTGGCGGGCGTCGTTGAGCGGCTTACCGTTAAAGGCGCCGCGGATGAGGTCGACGTGCTCCTGGACCATGGAGTCGTCGGTATCGAGCTTGATGGCCGGGATATCGACCTGCTTCTGGCCGAACATCTTGCCGGCACCAAAACAGGAACCGGTCGCCCCGGTGAAGAACTCGCCGACGCGGCCGGTGGTACCGGTGATCTGGCGGCACTGGCTGTGGATACGCACGCCATCTCCGAAATCGTAGTCGACGCTGAAGAAGTCGTACATGTTGCCAGTCTCACGGCGGGCACGTCCGCCGAAGCCGAGGGCGCTGACGGGCGGACGACCGAGGAACCAGATGGCCACATCGACGTTATGGATATGCTGCTCGACGATATGGTCGCCAGAAAGTTCGGTGAAGTTGAGCCAGTTACGGTTCATGTAATCGGCATCGGTGTCGTCCTTGGCGCGACGACGAATCCACGGCACGGTACCGTTCCACTGGACCACGCCGCCACGGAGTGCACCGATGGCGCCGGCATCGATGAGGGCCTTGTTCTTCATGTACGAGGCGTCATGGCGACGCTGGGTACCCGCCACGACGGCGAGTCCCTTCTTCTTGGCTTCCTCGCCGGTGGCGATGATCGCACGTGCGCCGACCGGGTCGACGGCGACTGGCTTCTCGACGAAGCAATGCTTACCGGCAGCGACGGCGGCAGCGAAGTGCACCGGGCGGAAGGCCGGCGGGGTGGCCATGAGCACGAAGGCGCAATCGGTGGCCATGACCTTCTGGTAGGCGTCGTAACCGACGAAGACCTTCGTAGCGGGAAGTTTATAAGTGTCATTCACGCGCTTGGCGCGGTCTTCGAAGGCATCCGCCAGGGCGACGACTTCGGCCTCGGCGCCAAGGATCTTGCAAGCCGCGATAAACTGGCCGAGCGCACCGGTGCCACGTCCACCGCAACCAATCAAGGCGACCTTGATCTTGGCCGGGACGGACTGACCGCGAAGGATGGAGGGGGCGGCCGCTAGAGCGAGTCCGCTCAAGGCCATGGTGGAGACGAATTCGCGACGTGGGATGGGGTGTGCCATGCTTTAAGAGTGTGAGGGTGGCCGAGGGCTCACAAACATTTTTCGCAGCCCACTAGGCCGCCCAACTAGCTCCATCGGCTGCTATATCCCTGACCGCAAGGGGCTAGACGACGAAGCTTAAGTCTGCTCAGACGGTAAAATCGAAGACCATCACGCGCTCGAGGTTCGGGACGACAATCAGCTTCACGCGCTCGTGCTCGGGGTGCGGGAGATAGCGGTCGCGGCTCTGGGGTGTGTCGAAGGTCATGACGAACCCGTGCGTGAAGCCGTCGTTCAGGCCTTCGCCGCTCTGGTAGACGCCGTGCTGCATGGAAAGCAGCCCAGGGATCTTACCGACCATGCCGCGCATCTCGGCGAAGCAGGTGTCAATCTGGGCTGGGGTGACCCCCTGTTTGAAAACGAAAGTTCCGTAGTGGTAGACCATTGTATTGGATACAGAGGTGTTAGCGGTTGGCGGTTAGCGGTTAGACAAGGCAAACAATCATACTACAAGCTCGATCACTTCTGGGATACCCAGGTAAGGGAATTCAGGAGGAGCTGCTTGTACGCCGGGTGGTCGTGCGACTTCTCGTCGTGACCGAGGGCGATGCACACGACCTTGGCGCCGGGATACTTCACGGTCCAGACGGACGGCAGGATATTCGATAGGCCTTCCTTGGGGGTCTGACGAGGAATCGTGCCGAGCACCTCGGCACCCTCCGGGCGGGTCAGTTCGATATTATAGCTCTCGTCATTGATCACAAAGGTCGCGGGGACGCCCTTCATGATCGGATGCTCAGGCTTGGTCACGGTGAACGTGAAGTCGCTGTGTCCATGGTTACGTGAACCGCCACAGACGAACTCGTCGTTATACTTGGTTTCGAGCGGCCAGTTATACCAGGTGGCGGCATGGAGTAGGACGATGCCCTTCCCCGCCGCGGCGAAGTCGCGGATGGCCTTCTGGAAATCGGGCGTGCCGAACTGGCCATGGTTGCCGCTGAACACGAAAAGGTCGGCCTGGGGAAGGAGCGCGAGGGTTTCCTTCAGGTTAGGCGTCGAGGCGACATCGTAACCAGCGGCCTTCGCGGTCAGCGCATCGGTACCGAGGAAGAACGCGGGGAAGTTGTGCGAGCTACCGGCACCGGCGAAGAGCACGCGAAGTTGGCCGGCTTTGCGCGGACCGAACTGCTGGCCGAAAGCCTGGGTGGTCTTGGGATTATCCTTCGGCAGGAGGTCGCTGGGGCCGTCGTTGGCCTTGCCCTTCTTCTTGCCGGCCTTGAGCGCACCATCGTCCTTACCCGCAGGCGGGTTGGGCGGGCCGCCGATCTCAATGGTGACTGCCACGGTGGTCGGGGCGATTTCGGTGTCAGCGGAGCTCAGGACGAGTTTGTCGATGACCTCAGTGCTCTCGACCGGGATCCAATGCGTACGGACCTGACGGCCTTCGCCGGACAGGAGCTGACGGGCGGACTTGGAGCGAGGGACGTCACCCGTGCCATTGTAGTCGGCGAAGTCGACACCTCCGTAGAAGACCTTCTTCTGCACCTTTCCGCTGAGGAAGTGGACTTCGGCGATCATCGCGACGGCGTCGCCATGGGCACCCCAGCCGCCGACGGCACCGAGGAAGTGGATACGATTAGCCACGGAGCCGACCGGGATTTCGACCTTCTGGGCCAAGGTTTTGGAATAGGCGCTCTTGAAGGCGCCGCCCTTGAGGACGATGACGTTGAGGCCATCCTTTGCAGTCTTGGGGTCGACGACCTTATACGGGACGCCGTTAGATTCGACTTTGCCGAACTGGGCGAACGGCAAGGTGTCACGCTTGGCCTCTTTGTTAGCGTAGAGGCCAGTCGTGGTGGAGGCGGTGAACGCCGCGCGGAGGTCAAGCAGACGGAAGCGGCCGACGGTCTCACCTTCGGGCGAGATCGCGACGCTGCGGAGATAAGCGATGACATTGCGCAGGCCTTCGGCTCCAAGGGCCTCGAAGCCTTCGGGCATGAGCGAGTTCGGGCTACGCTCGCGGCTGACGATATCAGCGACCTTGAGCTCGGCCGACAGACCGGCCGGAAGCTTTAGCTTAACGAAGGTCGGGTTCTCGCTGCCAATGAGGGCGGAATACTGCGTGCCGTCCTTCATCTTGATATTCCAAGTGCGATGCTCGTCGTCGACCATGCGGTTCGGGTCCACGATATGCACCAACATCTCGGCCGGAGGATGGGAGCCGATACCCTGCAAGTTCGGACCGAAGTCGTTCCCGACGTTGCCAATCTTATGGCAGGTCTGACAGGCGGCCACGAAGAGATCTTTGCCCTTGGTGATGTCGCCAGGCTTCTCGACCTCAGAACGCAACTTAGAGACCAGATCGTCCTTGGCCGGACTGCTGCCAGCATCGAGCTTTAGCAGCACCGCAGCGGCACGCTTGGCGATGGCGGCATCAGGATGGCGCACGAGCTGCGAGACCTGCATAGGCCCAAGCTGCATCGCAGACAGCGACTTGGCTTCAAGAGCATCGAGCACGAGGCTGGCCCACTCGGAGCGACCCACCAACGCGGAGAATAAGGTAGAACGGAAGGATCCGGCCGACTTCGGGAAAGCGCCGTAGAGTACCTTACCGACGGAAGCATCGCCCGTGGCGGCAAGGGCGCCAGCCGTAGCGACGGCTAAGGATTCATGAGAAGAAGCCAGCGCCTGGGCGAGAGCCGGACGTACCTGCGGGTCAACATCGCGCAGCAGTACGAGCACACGGACGGCATCGACCTTTGCTTCGATCGAGACCTTGGCATCGGCAAGCACTGGCAAGAGACGCCCAGCTGCCGCGGCCAATTCGGCCTTCATGCTGCCGTCGGTAAACCATAGCGCGGCGATCGCAGCGGAAGAACCGGAGATAGCATCGTCAGAGCTAGCGAGTAATGTACGCAAGGCGGAGCGAGCAGCGTCAAGTTTGGCCGGAGCAGCCACACGGCGGGAGGCAATCTCCCGGATGACGGCGAGAGCGACCGGCTTGTTTGCGGATTTCGCGGCGGCGGCAAGGACGAGTGTGGCTTCCTCGCCATTCAGGGAAGCGGCGAGTGTGCGGGCGAAATCGGCAGCGGAGGCATCAGCAGTTCCGCTGAGGATACCAGCCAGGACGGGACCAGGATTAGCGGCGGCAGCGGCCGTGGCGGCAGCCTTGGACCAATCGTCGGTCATGCGGGCTTGAGCGGACAACAGAAGCGCACCGGCGTCGGCGTCGAGCGGCGCTGCACCCATGGCGCGGAGGGCGGCCAGGCGGACGCGCGGTTCGGCATCTTCCAGAGCCTTGGCATAGACCTCGGTCGGAAGCTTACTCCGGCTGGCTTCGGCGACGAGGAAGGCGTTCTTGCGCACCGCGGCATCGGCATCAGCACATAAGGCACGGAGCAATCCGTCCTCAAGGCGATCGAGGCGCTGCAAGGCCCAGAGGGCTTGAATCCGGGCTTCAGCCTTGGCGTCGCTACGGACCTTGGTCACGAGCGGGCCGACGGCAGAGGCGAGCAGGCCAGCGTCCTTGTCCATGAGCACGCGGAGGGCGTTGAAGCGGACGACCTTATTCGGATGATCGAACGCGGCGACGAGGCCGGCGACGTCGGCTTTAGAGAGGTCAGGGATGACGAGCTTAGGGGCGGACTCGTGCTGGATACGGTAGATGCGGCCAAAGTAGTGCTCGCGGTCAGGTCGCACGGAAGCACCCGACTTACTGTGCATGGGACCACGGGTGTCATTGTGCGCGACGACGGGGGTATAGAAGTCTAGGACATACATAGCCCCGTCAGGACCGAAGGTCACGTCAATCGGGCAGAACCAATGGTCCATCGAGCGGAGCCATTCGCGATCCTTGAGGGTGAGTTCGCCCAGGAAGGTGGGGCCGGTCGGAACGAGTTTTTCGAAGTGAATGATGTCGAGGATCGGCTCGGTGATGAAGATGGTGTCACGATACTCTTCCGGCCAGGCGCCATGCTCTTGGACGGCCACGGAACAAGCGGCGGTGTAATAGCCGACCTGGTCGATTTGCAGGAGCGGGGCGCGGTCAGGGAGATCGGTACGCAGGACAGGACGACGCGGGTTGACGGAGCTAAAGGCCTTGGCGGGTGTGCCCGGAGCCTTGGCGAGAATGGATTCAGGCAACACGGCGTGCTGGATGGGATTACCGTTGGTAGCTTTCCCATGGAAGAGCTCCATCTTGCTGGTGACCTCATTACCGAAGCTATTGCCACCCTGGGAGGCAATCTGCTCGATGGCCGAGCCATCCGGCTTAAAACGGAACGTGCCAGAGGAGAGGCGAACCTTGCGGTCCGGCGTTGCAATCGGGAAGACCTCGGCGCCGGTACCAATGCTGGCGTAGACCCAACCATCGGGCGCCATCACGAAGTGATTAGCAATGAAGTGGGTGTCGCCCGGGGCGAAGCCACCGTAGAGGATCACTTCCTTGTCAGCCTTACCGTCGCCATCGGTATCGCGGAGCCAGACAATGTGGGGCTGGCAGACGACGATGACGCCGTCCTTGTAGTGACAGAAACCGGTGATGAGTTCGAGGCCCTCGTGGAAGAGCTGCTTCTTGTCGGCGACGCCATCTCCGTCGGT
>JBEEKW010000029.1:0-23573 GCA_041168485.1 Verrucomicrobiota bacterium | reverse complement strand
CAAGGCCGGCGAAGCCCAGGTGCCGATCGTGCCGGCGAACCTGATCCCGCCTTCGCCCCCGCTCACGGCCGAAGAAGCGCTCCGCAGTTTCAAGGTCGCCCCGGGCTACCGCATCGAGCTCGTCGCCGAAGCCCCGTTGGTCCGCCACCCGACGGTACTGCAGTTCGCACCCGATGGCCGCCTCTGGGTCGTCGAGATGACGGGCTACATGGAAAACTTTGACGGGACGACGGAAGACCAGCCGAAGGGTTCCGTCGTCGTGCTCACCGATACCGACGGCGATGGCCGCATGGATCAGCGCACGGTCTTCCTCGACAATATCATTCTGCCCCGTGCGCTCATCCTTCACCGCGACGGCGCGCTGGTCGGCGCCCCGCCGCATCTCTGGTTCTGTCGCGATACGAACGGCGACGGTAAGGCCGACGAAAAAATCGAGGTCGCGACGGACTTCGGCGTACGCGTCGACCCAGCCCGCCCGCAGCTCGCCAATCCCGAACGCGCTCCGAACGCGCTGCTCTGGGGTCACGACGGCTGGCTCTACGTCGGCGCCTACACGGCGCGCTTCAAGTTCGACGATAACAACAGCGACCTCTTGCGCGTCGACGTCGTCAATTCGGGCTACCTGCTCCGCAACCCCGCCCTCGGCCGCACCACCGGCCTCAACACCAAGGCCGCCGCCGAGCAGTTCGTGTGGCCGATCCGCGTCAACCCGGGCATCAATCGCGGTTACCGGACGGAGATGCTCCGCGACTTCAAACTCAAGGAGTGCACCGCGGCCTGTGGCCCGTGGATCTACCGCTCGGACCTTTTCCCGGCCGACGCCTATGGTAATGCGTTCATCTGCGAGCCTTCAGGTAATCTCGTGAAGCGACTGGTGCTCAATCCCGACAAGGGCTTGGTCAAGGGCACGCCGTTCTACGACCAGCAAGAGTTCGTCGCTTCGACTGACGAACGCTTCCGCCCCGTCAGCGCACTCACCGGCCCCGAAGGCGCCCTTTACCTCGTGGACATGCATCACGGCGTGATCCAGCACCGCATCTCGCTCACCACCTACCTGCGCAAGCAGGGTGAAGACCGCGGCCTCATTGCGCCCCTCCACCTCGGGCGCATCTGGCGCGTCGTCCCTGAGGGCTATAAGACCACGGCGCTGAATGAGGGCGGCCCCAACGGAGGAATCCGCGCCAACCTTATCGCCGAACTCGGCAGCGGCAACGAATGGCGTCGCGAGACCGCGCAGCGTCTGCTCGTCGAGAGCGGGGACAAAACCCTCGCTGCCGCGCTGACCGCCTTCGGACTCAAGGCCACTTCGGCCATGGGACGCGTCCATGCGCTTTGGACTCAGCATGGACTTAAGGTCACCGACTGGGCGCTCGTCTCGGCTGGCCTGGCTGATGCTGATCCGCGCGTTCGTGCCGCCGCGCTCCGTGTCTCGGAGGTTCTCATCGCTGGTCCGCATCGCGCCGAAGTTATCGCCCGCTGGACCGAACTCGCCGCGACCGAAGCCGTCCCCGAAGTGCAGCTGCAGCTCGTCCTGACCATGGGTGAAGCCAAAGACCTCGCCGTCGACCTGGTCGCCGCCGCGCTGGCGAACCGCGCCGCGGAGCATATCGCCATCCAGGATGGTTTGATCAGTGGCCTCGCTGGTCGTGAGCTCGAGAACTTTGACGCGGTGCTCAAGCAGCCCGCCGCTTATTCGAAGACCTTGCCCGCGGCGTTGCTGCGCTGCGTCTTCTCCGAGCGTAAGCCGGAGCGCATCGAGAGGGCCCTCGCCATCATCGCCGCGTTGCCGCTGCGTTCGCAGCAGGTGACTTTACTCGGATCGCTGACCGCACACCCGACCGTCACCGCTAAGCGCCCGGTGAAACTCACCGCCGAGCCGGCTTCGCTGGCCAAACTTTCCAAGAGCAAGGACGCCGCGATGGTGAAGGCCCTCGCCTGGTTCAAGAGCACCGTCGTCTGGCCGGGCAAGCCAGGCGTTGTCGTGCCCGTCGTGAAGGCGCTCACCAACGAGCAGCAGCTCCTCTTTGATTCCGGCAAGCAGACCTTCGCCGGCCTCTGTGCTGCGTGCCACCAGCCAACTGGGAAAGGACTGGAAGGCCTCGCACCGCCCCTCGCTGATTCCGAGTGGGTGCTGGGTGACCCTGAGCGTATCGTGAAGGTCATCATGCACGGCCTGCGTGGCCCAATCAAGGTGAAGGGCGTGGCTTATAACTACGACATGCCGGCCGCCGGGTTCCTCACCGACGAGCAGATTGCCGGCGTGCTGACCTACATCCGCCGCGAGTGGGACCACGAGGCCTCGCCCGTACTGGTTGATCTCGTGCAGAAGGTCCGCGCCGACACCAAGGGCCGGACCGATGCTTGGACGGAGCCGGAGTTGCTGAAGAAGTAATAGAGGACTGAATCGAGGACAGCGTTGGAAGAGATATTCGTTTCAGGTGGTGGGTGGCAGCCCCGGGTGGCGGGTGGCGGGACTGATAAGCTAAAGGGAAACCGGAGACCGGATGATTAGCTGGGAGCCCCCACCTCGTGAACTAATGCTCCGAAGTGGTCATATCACTAAAGGGAACGCGGTTGCCACGCAGGGTAGGGTGAAGGAGAAATAGGTAACCCCTTACCCCGCCATGCATATTACCTGGATTGATTGGGTCATCGTCGTAGCTTCGATCCTGATCTGCTTCGTCCCGGCGCTCTTCCTCGCCAAGCGCTCGAGCGGTAGCACCACCGAGTTCTTCGCCTCCGGCCGCTCGGTGCCGTGGTGGCTCGCCGGCCTCTCGATGGTCGCGACCACCTTCTCGTCCGACACCCCGAACTGGGTGACCGAGCAGGTCCGTAAATACGGCGTCGCCGGCAACTGGCAATGGTGGGCTTTCGTGCTCACCGGCGTGGCCACCGTCTTCTTCTTCGCTCGCCTGTGGCGCCGCTCGGGTGTCATGACCGACCTCGAATTCTACGAACACCGTTATTCCGGCACCGCCGCCTCCGTTGTCCGCGGATTCCGCGCCATCTACCTCGGGCTATTCTTCAACTGTTTCATCATGGGCATGGTGACGTTGGCCGCGTGTAAGATCGCTAACATCCTCTTCGGTATGCCCGCCTGGCAGACCATCGTTGTCTGCGGTATCCTGAACGTCGTCTTTGCCGCGCACTCCGGGCTCTGGGGCGTGCTGGTCATCGATATGATCCAGTTCTTCATCAAGATGACCGCCGTCTTCGCCGCGGCCTGGTTCTCGCTCGTCGAGGTCGGCCGCCGTCTGGCCGGCGATGCCAGTGGCTGGACCGGCCTGAAGTTGCTCGTGGAAAAACTTTCCACCCAGCAGGTCGTGACGACTCAAGGCGTGCCCGTGATGTCGTTCTCGGATGGCAAGGGCCAGCCCATCCTGGACATGCTGCCGAACTTCACGATGTCGGAGTTGGCGCTGATGATTTTCATCCTGCCGATCGCCATCAGCTGGTGGGCTAACTGGTATCCTGGAGCCGAGCCCGGTGGCGGTTCCTATATCGCGCAGCGCATGCTGGCCTCGAAGTCCGAGAAGGATTCCCTCGGCGGCACGCTCTTCTTCAACATCGCCCACTACGTGCTACGTCCCTGGCCGTGGATCATCACCGCGCTGTGCTCCATCATCGTCTACCCTGACCTCGCGGCGATCAAGTCGGCCTTCCCGAACGCGGATCCCGCGCTCATCGGTCATGACTCCGCTTTCCCGGCGATGCTGATGTTCCTGCCGGTCGGTTTCGTCGGCCTGATGATTGGTGGCCTCATCGCCGCCAATTCCTCGACGATCCTGACGCACCTCAACTGGGGGTCGTCGTATCTCGTCCATGACTTCTATCGCCGCTTCATGAAGAAGGACGCCAGCGAGGCCCACTACGTGAACGTCGGTCGTCTCTCGACCGTGCTCCTCTATATCGTGGCCGCGCTGCTCAGCCTGACCATGTCCTCCGCTCAGCAGGCCTTCCAGGTGCTGCTCTCCATCGGCGCCGGCACTGGCCTGCTCTATGTCGCCCGCTGGTTCTGGTGGCGCGTCTCCGCTTGGTGCGAAGTCGTCGCCATGGTGATGTCGCTCATCACCTCGGTGGCCGTGCCGTTCTTCATGCCGCACGCTGATTTCGCGACCACGACCATCATCCAGGTCGGCTTGACCACGCTCTCGTGGCTCATCACCGCCTATGTCGGTCCGCAGACGGACCGCGCAACGCTCATCAGTTTTTGTCAGAAGGTGAAGCCCGCTGGCCCAGGCTGGACGGATATTCGCGCTGCGGCCGGCATCAGTGATACGGAGATTGCTCAGGAGAACCGCATCGGGTCCGCCTTCGTCGGCTGGATCGCCGGGTGCGCGCTCATCTGGGCTTCGCTCTTCGCTATTGGCAATTTCCTCTACTCGTCGGGCGACCCTCAGCGCCTCACCATGGCCTGGGTGCTCACCGCCGTCACGGCTGTCAGCGGGTACGTGCTCCTCAAGGTCACGCAGCAGCTCTGGGCGGACAGTACGGCTTCGCAGGAGAGGGAAGACGCGAAGAGGGTGTGACGCGTCGGCGCGACGCCGGCGCGTGGGGGTCTGCTGGCATGGTGAACGGCTGCGAAGCAGGCCGCCGCAGGGCGGCCGAGGGTAGGGGCGTGGCTTCGCCGCGCCCCTCTGCTGCGGAGTGCACGATAAATCGTGCCCCTACCTGAGTTCGCCCTGCGGCGAACGGGATGCAGCTATGTCGTGACGCGGTCCCGACCCTACCTAGGGGAACTAGGACAGCGCGTGGTGCTGTCCCTACCTCATTACGCCGAAACGGAAGACGAGCTTCTGCGCGTACTGTTCGCCGGGGCGCAGGATGCCGCTGGGGTAGCCGAGGCGATGGAACGCAGGCTGGTTCGGTGAGTCCGGGAAAAGACCGGGCTCCAAGCAGAAGCCTTGGCGGAAGGCGAAGGGCTTAGCCCAGCGGCCTTGCACGGTGCCGGTGAGGAAGTTACCGGTGTAGAACTGTAGGCCCGGGGCGTCGGTCAGGACTTCGAGCGTGCGGCCTGAAGATTCTTCGGTGACGAAGGCGGCGGGCTTCAGGGACTGGTCGGTGCCGAGGTCGTAGCAGTGGTCGTAGCCACGGCCGCGACGGAGCTGGTCGTGCGGTGCGCCGATGCGTTCGCCGATTGCATGCGGGCGACGGAAATCAAAAGGGGTGTTCGTGACGTCCATGAACTCGCCGGTCGGGATGAGCGCGGCCGTGACGGGTACGAGTCGGTCGGATTGGAGCGTCACGCGGTGATCGAGGATGCTGCCTTGGCCGGCGAGATTGAAGAAGACGTGGTTGGTGAGATTGCAGGCCGTCGGGGCGTCAGTCGTCGCGGCGAAGTCGATCGTCAGTTCGTTGGTGTCGTCGGGCAGGGTGTAGGTGACGGTTACGCTGAGCGTGCCCGGGTAGCCCTCTTCGCCATCTGGGCTGACGTAGGTCAGGCGGACCGCCGAGGCGTCGGCGGTGCGGATGACCTCGGATTTCCAGATGCGCTTATCGAGGCCGCGGAGGCCACCGTGCAGATGGTTGCCGTTATTATTCTGTGCGAGCGCGATGGCCCGGCCGTCGATGGTCAGCTGGCCGTTTGCCAGGCGGTTGGCGTAGCGGCCGACCGTGCTGCCGAGGAAGGGGTTGCCGGCGACGTAGTCCTCGAGTGAGCGGAGGCCAAGGGTGACTTCACCGAGGCGGCCTTGGATATCGGGGACGCGAATCGAGGTGAGCGTGGCGCCAAACTCGCTGACCGAGACTTCCATACCACGGGCGTTCGTGAGTGTGTGGAGTTGGACCAGCTGGCCATCGATAAGGCCGTGCTGGCGACGCAGCGCGAGGCCGGCGCGTCGCGAACGACGGAGGATCAGGATGCCTGTGATTAGAAGGGTGCCGTAGACCAATGCTTCGGGAGAGAGCATGGCGTTAAGTTGTCGGGTGGGGATGTGGTCGGCAAATCAAACAAACGCGAAGAGTAGAGGGCTGAGTCGATGACTGCGTTGAGGACTGAATCGAGGACTGAATGGACGTGAGAGTATGGAGTATAGAGTATGGGTGAGGATTGCGGGTGACGGGTCTGCAGTCGGCCGCCGCATGGTGGCCGTAGGTAGGGGCAGGACTACGTCATGCCCTATGGATACGAACGGGCGCGACGCAGTCGCGCCCCTACCTCATGGCTTACTTAGTTTTGGTTTCCTTGGCCGCGGCGACCGATGCGCCGGGGAGCAGGGCAGTCCAGTCGGTTGCGATGCGCACCGCTTCCTGGAGCTGGATATCGTAATCCGGCCAATCGTCGTCTTCGAGGGGGTCGCGCATGCGGCTAGCCCGCTTGCTTTTCGCGGCGGAGCCAGGGCCTTCCTTCTTCTCCTGCTCGATGGCCGCATCGAGTTTCACATCCTGGACCTTGAAGGCCTTCTTCGCGTAATCGGAGAGCTCGCGACGGACCTGCTCGCGGAATTCCAGGTCGTCCTTGCGCTCGGTGCTGCGCTGGTCGAGCGAGAGCGACACGTCCTTGCGGACCTGGCGGCTCTTCGTCCAATCGATCGTACGAGAGAGCGTGAGGAATTCCGGGAGCTCGGACTGGCGGCGGGTGGAGCCGGCGGCGAGCTGCGCGATGAGGCTGTCGGAAAGCTTGGCCTTCAGCCAATCGCCTTCGTCGGCCTTAGTGAGCGTGGGCGTGACGGAATCCCAAGGCAGTGGGCGATCGAGGTCGGACTCGGAGACCGGGAGTACTGAATAGACAGAGGGCACCACGATGTCGGCCGGGACGCCCTTGAGTTGGATCGAGGAGCCGCTGGGGGCATACCACTTTTGGATGGTGACCTTCACCGCGGACTTCAGGTTTTTATCGAAGCGGCTGAGTTCGATGATGTTCTGGACTGAGCCTTTGCCGTGCGTGGTCATGTCGCCGACGACGATGGCACGGCGGTGGTCGCGCATCGCCCCAGCGAAGATCTCGGAGGCCGAGGCGGAGAGCTTGGAGGTCAGGACGATCAGCGGTCCGTTCCAGGCCACCTTCTCGTCTTCGTCGCGGTAGTCTTCTGAGCGGCCTTGGCTGTCGCGGACCTGGAGCACGGAGCCCTTCGGGATGAAGAGGCCGGAGATATCAACCGCCTCGGTGAGGAGGCCGCCGCCGTTCTTACGGAGATCCATGATGAGGGCCTTCATGCCCATCGCCTTGAGTTTAATGATGAGTTGCTCGATATCGGCTGAAGGGCTGGAGCCGGAGCCGTCAGCGTTCTTGCCGTAGAACGAAGGGAGGTCGATGACGCCGAGCAGCAGCGTGCCATTCCCGTTGGGTACTTCGAAGGCCTTGGCGGAGGCCATCTGGCCGACGAGCTTGATCTGGTCGCGCTTGAGCACAATCGTCTTGCGGCCGCCAGCGGCCATGTCGACGAGGAGACGGACCGAGGAGCCCTGTTTGCCGCGGATGCGGCTGATGGCCTTCGAGAGGCGCATGCCGACGATGTCTTCCATCTCGCCCGCAGTGCCTTGGCCAACCGCGATGATCTTGTCGCCCGACTTAGCCTGACGGGAGAGGTCGAGCGGCCCCCCGGGAAGGATATCCTTGATGACGCAGACCCCGTCTTCGTCCGACAGCGTCGCCCCGATGCCTACGAGCGAGTTGCGCATCGCGATCTCAAACTCTTCCAGCGACTGCTGGGAGAAGAAGGTTGAGTGCGGGTCATACTGGCTCGAGTAGGAGTTAAGGAAGAGCTCCTCGACCTCGTGCTGGTCGAAGTTAAGGTAGGTGCGGGTCTTGTCGTAGCGCTTCTTCAGGCGGGCGGCGGATTCCTTGGTCTTTTCCGGGGTAATCTCCGGGAGGGCTTGGTCCTTAGGGGTCTTGGCGGCACCGGTGCGATCTTCACCGAGGAGTTCCGAAAGCATGTCGAGGCGGAGGCGGCGGGTCCAGAGGGCGTCGGCGGCTTCCTGGTTGGCGGGCCACTCGGCTTTCTTGCGGTCGACCGGGAAGGTGCCCGGCTGGGTGAGGTCGATCGGCAAGTCGAGGGCGGCGAGGTTTGAGACCGTGCGCTCGTTGACCTTCTTCTTGAAGAGGGCGTAGATCTCGAAGGCCGGGGTCAGATTGCCGCGCTGGAGATAGAGATCGAGCGTCTTGCCGTAGCGGTTGACGAACTCTTCCACTTCTTCGGCGGTGAAGTACATCTTCGCACCATCGAGGTTTTCGCAGTAGGTCTTCACGACGGAGTTCATGTCAATCGACCCCATATCCTTCTTGCTGATGTGAAGCTTCTCGAGGAGCGCGGCGGTCGCACGCGTCTCGTTCTGCATCGATTGCGTGGTGGTGAAACCGGTGGTCTGGGCGGAGGCCAGTGCTGCCAAAAGAATCGGCAGCAGGAAAAGTCTGAGGCGCATAAAGGGTGGGGTGGGGAAACTTAGCGTAGGCGGGCGCTAAGTTCTTCAAGCCTACGTTTCTCGCCAGCAGTGAGCGAGCCGAATCCCCCAGCCGAAATCTTGTCCAGCAGCCGGTCCATTTCCGCGCGGGCTTGGGCGGAGGTGAGTGGGCGGGATGAGGGATTCTCCTCGGTCGGGGTCTCAAAAGCGGGGCTTGGGGCGTCGGTTGGCATGGGTTCCTGCACCTGAGCGTAACTGGGTGCCCAATTTGTCCGGTTGAGATAACGCCAAGCGAGCCAGCCGAAGATCAGGCCACCGAGGTGGGCCGAGTGGGCAATGCCATCGGGCCAGGCAGGTTTCCAGCTGAGCCATTCATGGCGGCTGGGTAATTCCGAGAAGCCCCAGCCAAGGACGGCGAAAAGCGAGACCACGATGAGGAGCCAGCGCACCTTAAGCGTGACCGGGAGGAAAAAGAACAGCAGCAGGGTGATCTGGTGATCGAGTTTATCGAGCAGCGCGACGAGCATCAGCGCGTAGACGCCGGCGGAGATACCGACGAGCGCGCCGTTTTGACTGCCGCCGAGGCCGGTGAGATACCAGGTGAGCGCCCCGATGAGCGCGCCGCCGATAAGTACCTTTAGGAGCGTGATTGGTCCGTGCTCCTGCTCAACCGTCGCGCCGGTCCACCAAAGCACGAGCCCGTTACCGAGGAGATGCCAGAAGCCATCGTGCAGGAGTGCGTGCGTGACCCACTGCCATGGCTGAAGGGCGCTTTCTTTGAGTACCATCCAGCCGAGGAAGTTCGCATGCGCGGATTCCTGGATGAGGTTGAGGATGAAGAAGCCGACGAGGATGCCGACGACCCATGCCGTGACTGAGATCGGCGTGCGCGGGGCTGAGCTGCCTCGCATATAGGCCCGGTCGCCGATGCCCATGCGCGTCGACCGTCCTTAGAGCTTCTTCACGATCGCGTCGGCGAGGCCATACTCGATGGCCTCCTCGGCGGTCATGTAGAAGTCGCGGTCGGTATCCTTGGTGACTTTTTCGATCTTCTGCTTCGAGGCTTTGGCGAGGATCTCGTTGAGCTCGGAGCGGAGGCGTTCCATTTCCTGGGCCTGGATGTGGATGTCCACAGCGGTGGCCTGGATGCGGCCCATGATGAGCGGCTGGTGGATCATCACGCGGGAATGGGGGAAGAGGAGGCGGTTACCCTTTTCCTTGGGAGCCTGCAGGAGGATGGAGCCCATCGAGGCGGCCATGCCGGTGACGACGACCTTCACCGGGGAGCTGATCATCCGGATGGTGTCATAGACGGCCATGCCGGAGGTGATGGAGCCGCCAGGGGTGTTGATGTAGAAGGTGATCTCTTTGCCGGGGTCGATGCCGTCCAGGTAAAGGAGCTTCTCGACGATGTCGCGGGCGGACGCGTCTTCGACGGCGCCCCAGAGGAAGATCTTCCGCTGTTCGAGGAACTTCTTCTGGATGAGCAGGGAGCTCGGGCCGCCGTCCTTGGGGGCGGCCGGGGTCTTCTCGTCCTCGTCTTCGTCGTCGTTACGCATGGGAGTCGTCAAATTGCCCGAAACCAGCCCCGTGGCAAGCGTGGGAAGGCGAAGCAGTCAGGGAATTCATTCACAGTCGGCGGGCGACCTTGCTCCCCAGAGGGGCTTAGGCCTAGGTTCCGGCCGTGCCCACCCTCCGCCTCACCGGCCTGCGCCGCCAGCTCGGCACGACGCCCGTCCTCGCGGGGGTCGATCTCGTCGTGGAGACGGGCACGCTCTGCTGCCTGCTGGGTCCGTCAGGGAGCGGTAAGACGACCTTGCTCAAGGTGCTCGCCGGGCAGATCGAATCCCAAGGGGGCACGGTGCTGCTTGATAATCGCGATATCACCTTCGCCGAATCCGCCGAGCGCGGCTTCGGCTTCGTCCACCAGAACTACACGCTCTTCCCGCATCTTTCCGTCCTCGAGAATGCCGCGTTCTCGCTCGATGCCGAAAAGCTCTCTGCCGCGGAGATTAAGGCGCGCGCCCTCGAGGCGCTCAAGCTCGTCGGCGCCGATGGCTGGGCCGCTCGCCGTCCGCAGGAACTCTCCGGCGGCCAACAGCAACGTGTCGCCCTAGCCCGCGTGCTGGCGCTGCGTCCGAAACTCCTGTTGCTCGACGAACCTTTAAGCAATCTCGACGCCGCTTCGCGCCTCGAGGTCCGCGAAGCCATTCGTAAACTCGTGCGCGCGACGGGCGTGACGGTGCTCTGTGTGCTGCATGACCAGAAGGACGCCTTCGCGATGGCCGACCGCCTCGCGATCATGCACGAAGGCCGTATCGTCCAGGCCGGCGTCCCGATCGACCTCTATCGCCGCCCAGCGGATAGCTGGATCGCCACCTTCCTTGGTTCCGCGAACCTTATCCCAGGTAAGGTCACGCAGGTCGGCGCGGGTGAATTCGTCGCCGACACCGCCGTGGGCGAAGTGCGCGGTGCCCTTGCTACGCCCGAAAGCGCTCCCGCCCCCGGCGCGAAGATTATCGTTTGTGTTCGGCCTGAGTGCCTGAAGCTCGACTTCATGGCGCCCGAAGAGAATGCCTTCGCTGGTTCCATCGTGGCCTCGCTCTTTCAGGGCGACGTTTCACTACACGATTTCAAGACCAAGGAGGGTGTGGTCCTCAAGGTCTCCGAGGCCAATCCGCGCCAGCGGGTCGGCTCGAAAGCCACCGTCTATGCCTGGGCTGAGCCCGAGGATGTCGTCGGGCTGAATCGCTGATTTCCGGGAACTAGGGGGTGGACGGGCTGGTCTGTTTATGGACACTTCCCACACCCCCATGAAACTCCGTCTCCTCATCGCCGGCCTCCTCGGCCTTTGCGCCTTGGTCTCTGCCGCTGGCATCATCGACAATAAGAACCAGGCCTCGATCTCCTCGGGCGCCGACAAGCCTGAGAATGCCAAGAAGCCCAAGGTGCTCATCGTCATAGGTGACGCCACCGAGCTGCTCGATACGATGTATCCGGTCTACCGCCTGCAGGAAGCTGGTTTCCAGCCAATCTTCGCGACACCCGAGAAGCGCGTCTACCAGACCGTACTGCACGAAGTGAAGCCGGGTTGGACCATCACCAAGGAGTGGGAAGGCTACACCATCAACTCCGATATCGCCTTTAAAGACATCAAGCCCGAGGAGTACGCGGGCATCTTCTTCAGCGGCGGTCGCGCCCCGGAGTATATCCGCGAAGACGAGGCTCTTCTCGCTGCCACGCGCTGGTTCTGGGAGAATAAGAAGCCGATGATGAGTGTCTGCCACGGCGTGGAGATTCCCGCCCGCGCCGGTATCGTGAAGGGCCTGCGCATGGCCACGGTGCCGAAGTGCAAGTTCGACCTCGAGGTCTGCGGCGGCATTTTCGTCAACGCCCCGGTCGTCATCGATCGCCACATGGTCAGCGGCCGCACTTTCCATGATAACGGTGCGTTCGTCGGTCCGTGGATCAAGATGCTCGAAGCCCAGCGCGACCAGAAATAAACGCCATGCTTTCTCGTCGCGATTTCCTCCGCTCCGCCGGACTCGCTGCCGCCGTCGCCGCTGCGCCTGCTCTTCGGGCTCAGAGCGCGGAGCCCTTCCGCCTCCGCTACGTCCTCTCCTCTGCCATGTACGGCTACGCGCCGCTCGCCGAGATCCTGCCCGAGGTCGCCAAGACCGGCAGTGAGTCCATTGATATCTGGTGCAAGGTGCACGGTGACCAGCGCGAGCAAGCTACGGCGCTCGGCGACGAGGCCTTTGCGGCTCTGCTGAAGAAGCATGGCGTGAAGGTTGGGGTCAGCACCCGTTATCCGCTCGGACCATTCAAGCTCCAGGACGAGATGGCTTGGGTGAAGCAGCACGGCGGTACCACGGTCGTCTGTGGTAGCACCGGACCGAAGAATCCCTCCGGAGCCGCTGCCAAAGCGTCCATCGCCAAGTTCCTCGAGGACATGAAGCCCCACGCCGCCAAGGCGGAGGAGCTGGGCATGCGGATCGCGATCGAGAACCACTCGAATCAGGCGCTGCACCACCCGGATTCGCTTCGTGCCTTCGCTGAATTGAACAAGTCGCCCGCCCTCGGCGTGGCCTTCGCTCCGCACCACCTGCATGAGTGGGCCGACCAGATTCCCGCGCTCCTCCGTGACCTCGGGGCGCGCAATCTGCCCTTCATGTATTTCCAGGAGCACTCCGAAGGCATCTTTAAGAAGGCCTCCAAGGAAGAAGAGCTCCGCCAGATGGCCGGCCGCGGCAAGCTCGACTACCGCCCGATCGTGAAGGCGCTGCGTGATATCCGTTTTGCCGGTCAGGTGGAGCTGTTCATGCACCCTACGCCGCGAGGCATCCCGGTCATGCCGACGACCCCCGAGGTCACCGCCCTCATCAACGAGTCTCGCGCCTACGTGGAGAAGTGCATCCGCGAGACGGCATGATGCTGCGCCTTGCGATCCTGCTCGGTGCGGCCGGGCTGAGTGCCGAACCTCTCGTCACGGGGTTTGAGCGCTTCCATGCGTCGGCACCGACGGCCGAAGGCGGACGTCTGCTTTACAACGAGCTCGGTTGCGTGAATTGCCACGGCGGCACGACCGGCCTGCCGGCGATGCGCGGCCCCGCGCTTGCGACGGTCACTCAGCGCGTCCGTTCTGAATGGCTCCGCAAATTTATCGCCGATCCGGCGGCGGTCCATCCTGGCACGGTCATGCCGCAGGTGCTGGCCAAGGCCGATGACAAGACCCTCGTCGCAATCGAACATTACCTCGCCTCGCTCAGGCCCAAGGCCGCCACCAAGGGGCCGGCCAAAATCATGCACGTCAACGGCGCTCGCGGCGGCGAACTATTTAACACGCTCGGCTGTGTCGCCTGCCACGCTCCTGGCAAGGGCTTCATTCCGCCCGAAGGATTGCCCAAGGCCTCGGAGTTCACGCACCGCAGCGTCGGCTTCGGCGACCTCAAGGCGAAGTATAGCCTCGATAGCCTCGGCGCCTTTATTCTCGACCCATTGAAGGTGCGCACCGACGGACGTATGCCAAAGACCGCGATGGATCGTCAGGACTCCGTCGATATCGCCGGTTACCTCTTAGAGTTCCAGGGAAGCGACGGACGTGTGGATAAGCCGGTGGTGTCGCTTGTCGCCACCGGGGACCTCGCGATCGCTGGCCGCAAGGCGGTCATCGCCGGCCAGTGTGCCGCCTGTCACGACCTCCCTAAGGATGCTGCGGCGAAGCCTGTCGCCCTAAAGAAGAACGAAGGGGGTTGCCTTGAGGCCGACCACGCCAAGGGCCCCCGATACGCGCTGTCCGACGCGCAGCGTGCCTCGCTGAAGCTCTTCCTCGCGAAGAAGGACGAGGTCACTTCGCCCAAGCTCGCCGCCGACCTCACGCTGCACGCCCTCAACTGCGTCGCTTGTCATGAGCGCGACGGCAAGGGCGGACCTGATGCCGCGCGTAAGCCTTACTTCCAAGGCGATCATAATCTCGGCGACACCGGTCGCTATCCGCCGCCCCTCACTGGTATCGGCGGTAAGCTCCGCCCCGAATGGCTCGCCAAGGTACTCGCCCCTTATGTCCCGCCTAAGGGAGCCGAACTTTTCACGAGCCATTATAGCGGAGACCCGACCCGCGTCCGTCCCTACCTCAAGACTAAGATGCCCCAGTATGGCGCGTCCGTCGCAGATCTGGCCAAGCTCCTCGGCGTCGCTGACGCGCGCCCGCCCTTAAAGTTCGAAGGCGGCGACGACACCGCTGGCCGTAAGCTGCTCGGTACGCAGGGCGGGGCGGGTTGCATCACCTGCCATCGCTGGGGCGATCGCCCGTCGCTCGGCGTCCAAGGACCCGACCTCAGCAACATCGCCGCCCGCCTGCAGGAAAGCTGGCTGCGCGAGTACCTCATCAACCCCGCTGGTTATCGACCGGGCACGCTGATGCCGTCCTTCTGGCCAGGAGGAAAATCCTTTAATCAGGAAATCTTCGGTGGGGACACCGACAAGCAGATCGCCGCGATCTATAAGTTTGCCGAGAGCGCGAACGGGGAGCCCGAGGGTTTCCCCCAGAATCGTAACGGCGAGTTTGAGATCGTGCCCAAGGACCGTCCCGTCGTGCAGCGTGCCTTCACTGACGGTGTGGGCGTTCGCGCTATCCTCGTAGGCTTCCCGACCGGCGTGCACCTCGCCTATGATGGCGACAAGGGCGGCCCCAGCCTCGCGTGGAAGGGCCGTTTCTTCGACGCCTACCTCACCTGGTTCTCGCGCTTCCCGACGTTTGAGAAACCCATCGGCGAACAAGTCGTCGCCTGGCCTAAGCCCTCCGGCCGATTCCTCGGCTACCGTCTCGATGCGAAGGGTAACCCCACGTTCCTGAACGAACAGGGCGGCGTGAAGGTCGAAGAGACTTACGAAGGTATCGAGAACGGACTGCGCCGCACCATCACCTGGGCCCCCACGCCGGACTTCGCCCCGACGATCACGCATCCTGCGGAGATGACCGTCGACCTGAAGGAATCCTCCGCGCAAGGCCGTCGCGTCTTCACCTATCTTTGGAAATGAAAGCCACGATTGTAGCCCTCCTCGCCGCCGCTTCGCTTTCCGCGGCGTCCTATGATATCGCCGACATCCTGACCGCGAGCACCGCCGCCGATACGCGCGCTAAGGATTGGAAGCCCGGTGACGGCCTCGCGCTTGAGGTCAGTGGCATGGACTGGACCGCCGACGGCAAGCTCGCCCTTTCGATCCGCAAGGGCGAGGTCTGGCTGCTCGACGGCGTCCTCGACCCCAAGCCGAACAAGGTCAGCTACCAGCTTTTTGCTTCTGGTCTGCACGAGCCGCTCGGCCTGCTGCGCGATGGCAAGGATCTACTCGTCACCCAGCGTACCGAGACTACGCGTCTGCGCGATACCAACGCCGACGGCGTCGCTGACGAGTATCTCACCGCCGGTGCGGGTTGGAATGTCTCTGGTTCCTATCACGGTTATGCTTACGGGCCCAAGCGCGACGGCTTGGGACAGCTCTGGGTCACGCTCAACGTCGACATGGGTGACCACGCCAACAACAAGGCCCCGTGGCGCGGCTGGGGTGGCGTCCTCGGTCAGGACGGAAAATTCATTCCCATGGCGGCCGGTATGCGTTCGCCTTGCGGCCTCGGCACAAATCTCGCCGGCGACATGTTCTGCGTCGATCAGCAGGGTACCTGGATTCCGACCACGCCGATCTATCACCTACGTAAAGGCGCGTTCTTCCTGAACCCCGAAGGCATCGCCTCCGAGAACCTCCCCGAGTCGCCGCTCAAGCTCTCCGCGAAGATCCCTGAGAAGCTCCCGTACCCTGAGGCGCTCAAGTCTTTGCCCGAGATGCGCCCGCCCGCGGTCTGGATGCCTTATAACAAAGTGGGCCGCAGCGGCACCGACCTCGCCACGTGCGATGCGGGCGGCAAGTTCGGGCCGTTCGACGGGCAGATGTTCGTGGCCGAGTTCACCGATGCCAAGATCAGCCGAGTCTTCATGGAGAAGGTCGAAGGCGAGTACCAGGGTGCCTGCTTCCCGTTCGTCGGCGGCTTCGCCTCCGGCATCGTGCGCCTTAGCTTCGCGCCGGATGGCTCGCTCATGGTCGGTATGACCAGTCGCGGTTGGTCTTCGCTCGGCACCAAGGCCTACGGCCTGCAACGGTTACGTTACAACGGCACCGTGCCCTTCGCCATCAAGGAGATGAAGGCCAAGCCGGATGGCTTCGAGCTCACCTTCACCAAGCCGGTCGATGTCGCCCGCGCCGGGGATGTCGCCTCGTACCGTATGAGTAACTACACGCTCTTCTATTCCGGCGCGTATGGCAGCGACGAGATCCAGAGCGCGCCGAACGGTATCGTCTCGGCCAAGGTCGCCTCGGACGGTCTCAGCGTGCGTCTCAAGGTCGACGGTCTCCGTGAACTTTATATCCACGAACTGCATGCCGATGGCATCCGTTCGGCTGGCGGCGAAGTGCTGGACCATGCGGACGCGTATTACACGCTGAACCGCATTCCTAAGAACTGACTCGCAACGGGAGGTTAATCCTTCCCTCTTGGGGGCCTTGGATAACTCGCCGACCATCCGCGCCGAAATCGGCCCCACGCTCAAGCTAGCGATTCCCATCATGTTGGGGATGCTTGGGTATGGCCTCATGTTCGTCGTCGACGTCGCCATGGCTGGCCACCTCGGCGAGACCGCGCTGGCGGCCTCGGCCTTGGCTTCGAATCTCAACTATATCCCGTATGTCTTCGGTATCGGCGTGGTCGGAGCCATCGCTGTGTATCAGTCGCAGGATAATGGAGCCGGCGTCGAGGAATCGTCGCCGGCCATCTTGCGGCATGGCATGGTGCTGGCCGTCGCTATCAGCGTCGTCGCCGCGATTGCCTCGCATTGGGCCGCCCAATTTATCCCGCTGCTTGGCTCGTCGCCCGCCGTGTCCGCCGAGGCCCAAGAGTTCTTCATCCTCATGTCGTGGGCTATGGTGCCTGGCTTGGCCTTCCACGCTTTGCGTGGCCATCGCGATTCGCAGCACCAGCCGTGGATTTCGCTCGTCTGGCTCAGCCTCGGTATCCTCGCCAATATCTTCTTCAACTGGCTGTGGATGTTCGGCAATTGGGGTTTCCCCGCACTGGGACTTGCTGGCGCCGGCTGGGCTACGCTCGTCGCCCGCCTCGTGATGCTCATCGGCCTGTGGTTCACGCCGGGCCGAGGTGAAGTGCGCTGGGCGGACGGCCTGCAGATGGCTGTGTTCCAGCGCCTCATGAAGACCGGCTGGCCCGCGGGACTGCATAGCCTAAGTGAAGTCGGCATCTTCGCGATCGTCCCCGTCATGGCGGGCTGGATCAACGCCACCGCGCAGGCCGCGCACCAGGTTGCCATCAGCACCGCGTCCGCCGCGTTCATGTTGCCGCTCGGCCTCGGCATCGCCGCTGGTATCCGCGTGGGCGAAGCTTATGGCGCCAAGGATCCGCGCAAAGTGCAGGCCATCGGTATCGGCGCCTTGATCATGGGCGGCCTCATCATGGCAGTCTACGGGCTCGGCATGATCCTCCTACGCCCCCTCCTGATGGCGACGTATGGCGTCGCCGGGACCGAGACCGCCGCCCTGGCTTCGACCTTACTCATCTTCGCCGCCGTGTGGGCGCCCTTCGATGGCGTGCAGGTCGTGGCGGCCTACCTGCTCCGGTCGGTTAATCGAGCCGCCTGGGCCTCGTGGAGTGTCTTCATCGTCTACTGGCTGTTCTGCCTACCGTTAGCGCTCGCCTTGGCTTTCCCCGTAGGCTTCCGGCTCTTCGGTATCCCGGCTGGATTCTTCGGTCTCGGGGCCGCCGGCATCTGGATCGCCTTGGCGACCGGGCTCGTCCTCGTGTCGTTCGTCATGGCTTGGAAGTTCCGACAGGCCGCGCAGGCCGGGGTCGACGCCTGAGTCCGTCACCTCGTTGGCACGGGCGGGTCGGCCAATCTTAACATCGTCGGGCTTTGCTTGGCCGAGCCGGGGCTTAGCCTGAAGGAGCACCCCAATGCACCTCACTCAGAACATCACCCTTCGCCGGGAGATGGATGAAGATCCGGAATATGGTTTCCGCGAGGAAACTGAAGTCGACGTCACGCTCATGTCCCTCGAAAAACTTCAACTGCTCGTAGTCGAACTGCGCGCATGTGGAGCTTATCCTCAGGCCATGGAGCGCGTCTGCGATTACGTCGTCCACGACCGCGTGTACGCCGATTCCACTCGATCGCTTTTCCAGTCTACGCTGGAAATCATCCGTAACCGAGCCGGCTAGTCGCCGCCCCAAAGGCCGACGCGAGACCTGGGTCACTCCCGGGGGAGGGGAGTGTCGTCGTATGGTCCGTAAAACAAAGAAGCCGACCAGGTGGTCGGCTTCTCGGGAGGATGGCGAAGCAGCTTACTTGATCGAGCAAGCGGAGGAGGTCGTCGGAACGATCTCAACCTTGCGGTGCTCGGCGTCCCACTTGACGAGGCCGTCGGCCTTGGCGAAGAGGGTGTGGTCGCGGCCCATACCGACGTTGCGTCCGGCATTCATGCGGGTTCCGCGCTGGCGGATGATGATTGAACCTGCGGTGGCGAATTCGCCGCCGTAAAGCTTCACGCCGAGGCGCTTGGAGGTGGAATCGCGGCCGTTGGAGGAAGTGCCGCCGCCTTTCTTTGTTGCCATGGTGGTAGGACGTTAAGGGTTAAGCAGAGATGGACTCGACCTTGATCACCGACAGTTCCTGGCGGTGGCCGCGACGGCGATAGTAACCCTTACGGCGGCGGTGCTTGAAGATGTCGATCTTGTCGCCGCGCTTGTTCTCAAGGATCTTGGCGGTGACCTTCGCGCCGGGGACGGTCGGGGTGCCGATCTTGGCGTCAGCGCCGGATCCCACGAGGAGGACCTGGTCAAAGGTGAGGATGTCCCCTTCGTTCTTACCAGGGTACTGGTTAACGATGAGGATGTCGCCTTGAGTGACGGTGAATTGGCGACCGGAGGTGATAAATGTGGCCTTCATGGCTGTCGGAAGGTCGGAGCAAACGGAGTGAGGGGGCGTTGGCAAGGGGAATTGTAGGGTTAATGCGGTCAGGGTTAGGGACAGGGGCAGGGCTAGGGACAGGAAAGGGGTGACTGGGTTAATGGGTGCGGGGTTTTTGGCTTAAAATAGGTTAAAATGGGGTGGGGTGAGCTGGTTCGGTCTTCCCTGTCAGGGGGAGGTGCTTAATTCTCCAGTCATGAACCCTTTTTACCAAGGCGGTGAGTTCGAGGAGCCGCTCGATGCCGATGAGGCCCTCTCGAAGG
Organism: Verrucomicrobiota bacterium; assembly: GCA_041168485.1. GTDB lineage: Bacteria > Verrucomicrobiota > Verrucomicrobiia > Opitutales > UBA953 > UBA953. The sequence goes on along the minus strand of JBEEKW010000029.1, from coordinate 4,444 downwards.
AGATGACCCGCAATCTGTCCAAGGGGCCCAGCGTGCACGCCACGGCCTTCGTCCATTCCAAGGCGGTCGTCATCGGCAATGTGACCGTCGGCCCCAAGGCCAGCGTCTGGCCCTGCGCCGTCCTTCGCGGCGACATCGCCCCGATCGAGATCGGTGAAGGCACCAACATACAGGACGGAGCGGTCGTGCATGTCGCCGATGGCCTGCCGGCCAAGATCGGTGCCCGCGTCACGGTCGGCCATCTCGCGATGATTCACGCCTGCACCGTCGGCGATGAATGCCTGATTGGCATGCACGCCACCATCCTCGACGGCGCCGTCATCGGCGCGCGGTCGATTGTCGGCGCCAACTCGCTCGTCACCAAGGGCACGCAAGTGCCGCCCGGTTCGCTTGTCATGGGCTCGCCGGCATCGGTTGTGCGACCGTTGTCAGCCGAGGAGCAGGCGAAGCTGCCTGGTTGGGCGGAGAAGTACGTCAAGGTCGCCGCCCATCATCGCCGCTTCGATTGAGCGTCGCGCCAGCCAGTCAGGTCTTGCTTGGTCCAGCCGAATGGCGGGCTCGCCGCACCGCGCACGAGTCGCGGGCGGATCGACTCGTCGAAGCCCGGCGCGAGCGCGCCCAGAAGGGCGAGCGCGATCCCGTTGAGGATTTTCTCTTCACCTATTATCCGTTCCGCTTCGCAGCCGTCCGACGTTGGACGCCGGGCGCCGGCATCGCGTTGGCCGAGGCGGACGAACTCGTCGCTGACCGCCGTTTCCTGCGAGGTTCCGACGGGCTCGTAAGAGTCGCTTTGCCGGACGCAGCGCAGGCGGTCCGGCTGGATTTCAGCCTGAGGCTCTGCCGGGCGGTCGCGACCCGCGCGGCGTTCCACGGCTGCTTTGGCCTGCATGAATGGGCGATGGTCTACGGTCAGGCTGAACAGCGCCGTCATGGCGCCTGGCCTTTGCGACTCGGCGCGGAGGGCACCGACGCCGTCGTTCGCTCGATGCCCGTGCGTTGCACGCACTACGACGCGTTCCGCTTCTTCACGCCTGGCGCCCGTCCGCTGAACAAGCTCGCGCCCACGCTCGACACGCGCGTCGACAACGAGCAGCCGGGGTGCGTGCACGTCACCATGGATCTTTTCAAGTGGGCGATGAAGGCACAGCCCTGGGTCTCGGCGGAGCTCGCCGCGGACGCCTTCGAGCTCGCGCACGTCGCGCGGACGGTGGACATGCGGGCCAGCCCTTATGACTTCTCCGCCATCGGCCTAAAGCCCATCGCGATTGAGACCGCTGAAGGCCGCGTCGAATACGAGATCGAGCAGCGTCGGCTGTCGGCGTTGGCCGAGCCAATCCGCGCGCGGCTCATCGCCGAACTTGAACGTGCGCTGAGCTGAAACGGGGGCGCAAAAAAGGCGGACCATGCGGTCCGCCTTTTGGTTTCACCGTCGGACTGCTCAGGGCAGGCGTTCGACGACGAGATCCTTGTAGTCGACCTTGCAGCCCGGGTCATGGGCCTGGATTGCGAAGGTCCCGGATCCGAGCTTGCGGCCGGCCATGCCCTTCGGCGGGGTCCAGCCTTCCGGCTCGGTGAAGTCGACGGTCTGCTTGCCGTCGATCCAGATCTGGATGCGCTTACCTTCGACGCGGATGTGGTATTCGAACCAGACGTTGTCGGGGGCGGCCGGCGTGTTGAGGACGTCGCGAACGGCGTACAGGCCGCCCGTGCGCTTGATGTCCTTATGGCTGGCGTTGACCTGGCACTCGTAGCCGGCGAAGGGCCAGCCCTTGTCCTCGTAGGCCGTGTGGAAGTAGAGGCCCGAGTTTGCGGTCGGGTAGGTCTTCACCTTCGCCTTGAAGTCGAAGTTCGTGAAGTTGGCCTTGCCGTCGGCGCCGACGTAGAAGAGGTGACCCTGGCCGCCGCGGATCTGGAGGACGCCGTCCTCGACCTTGTAGGTACCTTCGGGGGAGTTCTTCGAGGCCTTCCAGCCGGCGAGGGACTTGCCGTCGAACATCTGGATCGTTTCGCCGGCGAACGCGGCGTAGGAGCTCAGGAAGAGCGCGGTCGTGGCCAGTAGGGTAGTGCGGAGGGGCGAGGGGGTGCTCATGGGGAAGCCCCTAACCAAACCCATTCCTAGCCCGAGGCAAAGATTAAGTGAAGACCTTGATGCCGGCCTCGCGCATCTCGAGCAGGCGCTTCTTCAGCGTCGAGCGGTTGATGCCGAGGATCATCGCGGAGCGGAGCTGGTTACCGCGGGTCTCTTCCATCGCGCGACGGATCATCTCCATCTCGATGGCCGAGAGGATGGATTTACCGTCGTTTACTCGGCACTGCTTGTAGATGGTATCGTAGGCCGGGATGAGGCCGGCCACCGGGGCGACGGCATCCGGTGCGGCGGCGACCGGGGCAAACGTCGCGGCTACGGGAGTCACGGCAATCTTGCGTGGATTCAGGACATCCTGCGGCAGGTCCTTCGGGAGAATCGTCTCGCCCTTGGCGAGCACGTTGGCGCGCTGCACGACGTTCTCGAGCTCGCGCACGTTGCCCGGCCAATCGTAGGCAAGCAGGGCGTCGAGCGCTTCGTTCGAAAGGCGCTTCGGCTTGATCTTCTTCGCGGCGGCCTGGCGCTGCAGCATGTAGTCGACGAGGAGCGGTACGTCGCCCTTGCGGTAGCGCAGGGCGGGCAGGCGGATACGGAAAACGTTGAGGCGGTAGTAGAGGTCTTCGCGGAACTGACGGGTGGCCACCATCGCCTCGAGATCCTTGTTCGTCGCGGCGACGAGGCGCACGCTAATCTTGACGGTGACCGTGCCGCCGACGCGCTGGATCTCGCCTTCCTGGATGGCGCGGAGGACCTTGGTTTGCGTGGGCAGAGACATGTCGCCGATTTCGTCGAGGAAGATCGTGCCGCCGTCGCAGAGCTCGAACTTGCCGAGCTTCTGGTTGGCCGCGCCGGTGAAGGCGCCCTTCTCGTGGCCGAAGAGTTCGGATTCTATAAGGTTCTCGGGGATGGCTGCGCAATTGACCGCCAGAAAAGTGCCCTTGGCGCGGAGTGAATGCTGGTGGATGCAGCGGGCGACGAGCTCCTTACCCGTGCCGCTTTCGCCGGTGATGAGCACGGTGGCGTCGGAAGCGGCGACCTGGCCGATCGACTTCAGCACTTCCTGCATTGGCTCGGAGCTGCCGACGATGCCTTCCTTGTAGTCGGCCGGATTGACGAGCGTGCGCGTGGACTTCGTGGCGGCTGCGAGGTCGCGGCGCGCGGAGAGGGCCTTGTCGACGAGCGTGATGAGCTTCGCCTGGTCGAACGGCTTCATCACGTAGTCGTACGCCCCGAACTTCATCGCTTCGATGGCGGTCTGCGTGGTACCGAACGCGGTCATCAGAATCACCATCGCCTGTGGCTGCGCGCCGCGGAGCATCTGCAAGGTTTCGATACCAGTCATGCCGCCCATACGGTTATCGAGCAGGATCACGTCGGGCTGTTCGCGCTTGGCCGCGACGACGCCGGTTTCGCCACTGTCGGCTTCGATGACCGTGTGGCCAAGGCCAGCCAGCGCGCGGCGGAGCGAGTAGCGGAGGTCCTTGTCGTCGTCGATGACGAGGACTTTGGCGTTCGCTGCGGAAGGATTGGCGCTCATGTTGAGTAAAAGTAGGCAGAATCCGTGCCATTGGTGACCTGCCCCTCAAAATGAGCTATTAACGGCTTTCGGCAACCCATAGGTGCTTAAATTTAAGCAAACCCTACTGAATGACCCCCTTGCCAACGGAATTTTGGGCGTAATGGTCGTTTCCATGTCTCGATGGCTCAAGCGCGGGGTGGGTGCGATCTTAGCTTTGCTGGTCCTTTTCTTCATCGGATCGAACCTCTGGGTCTGGTCAGCCGGATGGGGGCGGCTGGCAGGTCAGCCGTCGGAAGTCCCAGTCGGCTCCGTGATGGTCATCTTAGGGACGGACGAATTCGTGGGCACGACTGGCGAACGCACGGGTACTTATCGGCCGCGTATCGACGCAGCCCTCGACCTGGCGCGCTCAGGTCGCGTGAAGCTTATCGTGACCTCCGGCACCGGCGCCCATGCGCGGACGATGGCGACGCAACTGCGCTCGTCTGGCGTAACGTGCCCAATTATCGAAGACCCGTACGGTTGGCGTACGCTCGATTCGGTCCTGCGGGCGAAAGCCTATTACCCCGACGACCACGTTGTCTTCGTCTCGCAAGGTTGGCATTGCGTCCGCGCACTCTGGCTCGCGGATCATGCCTCGCTGCGGGCGACGGCTTACCCTGCGTCGTTCGGCGACGGCTGGCGTCCGCTTATGGGTTCACTTCGGGACTGCTTCGCTAAGCCGAAGGCCGTTATCGATCTCTGCCGCGGTAATCCGCTCACGGCGCCGGTGTCGGCGAACGAAGGTAACGTCCCGCACCGTTAAGTCAGGTGCGTTCGTGGCGTCCGTCGGGCCGCCG
>JBEEKW010000028.1:0-25259 GCA_041168485.1 Verrucomicrobiota bacterium | reverse complement strand
GTTGGATCCCATGGACTTTGAAAGGACATCCTTGTAACCGGCGACTTCGAGCACAGCACGGACACCGCCGCCGGCGATGAGGCCGGTACCGGGTGCAGCCGGACGGAGCATCACGACGCCGCCGTCGGCGTGGCCGATGACTTCGTGCGGGATGGTGTTGCCGCGGAGATTGACGCGGACGAGGGCGCGGTGGGCGCGGTCAGTTCCCTTGCGGATCGCATCAGGAACTTCCTTGGCCTTACCGTAACCCACACCGACGCGACCCTTGCCATCACCGGCCACGATGAGCGCGGCAAAATTGAAGCGACGGCCGCCTTTGACGACCTTCGAGCAACGGTTGATGTGGACGACCTTGTCGTTGAATTCGGAAGCAGGGGCGTCGTTACGATTGTCGCGACGAGGACCACGACCAGGGCCGCCAGGACCGTTACGACGGCCACCGGGACCACCAGGGCCACCAGGACCACGACGATCGCCACCAGGACCGGAACGGCCAGGGGCGCCGGGGGCGCCGGAGGCGGCGGGGGCGGGGGCGGCGGATGCCGCGGCGGGGGTGTTTTCTGCGCTCATGAAATTAGAAGGTCAGGCCGGCCAGACGGGCGGCTTCAGCGAAGGACTTGACGGTGCCGTGGTAACGGCGGCCGGCGCGGTCGAAGACGACGGTCGTGAGACCGGCGGCCTTGGCCTTGGCGCCAAAGGCAGTACCGAAGGTGGCGGCGCCACCGACATTGGCTTTCAGCTTCTGTCCGCGGAGATCCTTGGAGGTGGAGGCGAGGGAGACGAGGGTCACGCCCTTGTCGTCGTCGATGGCCTGGGCGTAGAGATGCATGTGGGTCATCTTGAGGGCCAGACGAGGACGGGCGGCGGTGCCGCGCACCGTCTTGCGGATGCGCCAGCGGCGCTTCTGCGCCAGGAGATTCTTCTTCTGCAGTTTCATGGAATGTGTTTAGTTCGGGCGGATTAGGCCGTCTTCTTGCCTTCCTTACGGCGGACGAATTCACCTTCGACGCGGACGCCCTTACCTTTGTAAGGCTCGACCGGCTTGTAGAGCTTGATCGAGGAAGCGACCTGGCCGACCATATGGCGGTCAGCGCCAGTGATCAGCAGCTTGGTGCCATCAGTGACGACGACGTTGACGCCGGTCGGGATGGTGTAGCGGATCGGGTGGGAGTAACCGAGAGCGAGGTCGAGGACGTTACCCTTGAGGGCAGCCTTGAAACCGACGCCTTCGATCAGGAGGGTCTTGGAGTAACCGGTGGCTACGCCTTCGCACATGTTGCGGATGATGGCGCGGACGGTTCCATGGAGAGCACCGGCGGTGCCGGGCTTCTGGACCTTGCCGGCAGCGTCCTTGACCTCGGTGAGGTCAGTGACGTTGACGATCTTGGCGTCGACGACGACACCGATTTCCTTCGGGAAGGGTTTCGAGAGTTCGCCCTTAGGTCCCTTGACGACGACGACGTTGTCCTTCACGGAAACGGTCACCTTATCAGGGATGTTGACGGGCTGCTTACCAATTCGGCTCATTGAGTTTCTTGTTTTAAGGGTTGGACGGATTACCAGACCTTCGCGAGGAGCTCGCCACCGACCTTCTGGCGGCGGGCTTCGGCGTCAGTCATGACGCCACGGGAGGTGGTGAGAATGGAGACACCCATGCCGCCGATGACTTTCGGAACGGAAGAGTATCCGGCATAGACGCGACGGCCAGGGGTCGAGACGCGCTCGATGCTGGTGATGGCGGGAACGCCGGCGACGTACTTAAGGGAGAGTTCGAGGACGGGCAGGCCTTCGCGCTCGGCCTTGCGGGCGGAGGCGACGTAACCAGCGTCAACGAGGATCTTGGCGACGCCTTCACGAAGGCGGGACCATTGGACGGTAATCACGGCCTTATTGGCCTGCGAAGCGTTGCGGATGGAGGTCAGGAAATCCCCGACGGTATCAGTAGAAGCGGACATGGTTTTGTTTTTCTGTTGGATTACCAGGAGGCCTTGGTGACGCCGGGAATCTGGCCGTTGAGCGCGAGCTCGCGGAAGGTGATACGGGAAAGGCCGAACTTGCGGATGAACGCACGCGGACGACCGGAGATGGAACAGCGGTTCTTCTGACGGACCTTCGACGAGCTGCGGGGCAGCTTGGCGAGGGCGCGCTGGGCTTCGTAGAAAGATTCCTCGGTGACCTTGGGGTCGGAGAGGGTCTTCTTGAGTTCGGCACGCTTGACGGCGTACTTCTTGACGAGACGTTCGCGCTTGAGGGCGCGCTGAATGACGGACTTCTTGGCCATGCTAGTAAGGGATGGGTGGGTTAGGCCTTGGCGGCGGTGGCGGTAGCAGCAGCCGCGTCGGCGGTGCTGGAGCGGCGGAACGGCATGCCGAGAAGGCGGAGCAGTTCGCGACCTTCGTCGTCGTTGTTGGCGGAAGTCACGATGATGACGTCCATACCGATGTTGGCCCGCTGGGAACCGTCGGCCTGGGTCTCAGGGAAGATGGTGTGGTCAGCGATGCCGAGGGAGTAGTTGCCGCGGCCGTCGAGGCGGTTGGAGGTACCGCGGAAGTCGCGGATCATCGGGAGGGCCACCGCGGTGAGGCGGAGGTAGAATTCCCACATGCGGGCACCACGGAGGGTGACCATGCAGCCGAGGGTCATACCTTCGCGCACCTTGAAGGCGGCGACGGACTTGGAGGCCTTGGTGATAACCGGCTTCTGGCCGGAGAGCTTGGTGAGGTCCTTCACGACTTCGGCGATGTGGCCTTTGTCGGCTTCGGCCTTGAAGGCGGAATTGAGGACGATCTTCTTCAGGTTCGGGACCTGATGGATGTTCTTGTAGCCACGGCTCTTGATGAGCTCGGGGACGACCTTCTCGAGGTAGTACTTCTTCAGATAAGGAACGGATGCCATTTTCGTGTTAATTCTCGGGTGGTTTCGTCAGGATTACTTCTTGGCGGCCTTGGCCGGCTTCTTGGCGCGACGGGCATCCCAGAGGGAGCCGAGCATCACGTTGGAGCGATGGATAGGGGCTTCACGCTCGGTGATGCCGCCCTGCCCGTCCTGGGTGCGCTTCAGGTGGCGCTTGACGAGGTTGAGGCCCTCGATGGTGACGCGTTCGTCGGCACGGTTGTAGCTGACGATCTTGCCACGCTTGCCTTTTTCGGCGCCGGAGATGACGACGACTTCGTCACCCTTCTTGATGTCGGTCTTGGACATGGTTGTTCAGAGTACCTCGGGAGCGAGGGAGATGATCTTCATGAAATTCTTGCTGCGGAGTTCGCGAGCAACGGGCCCGAAGATACGGGTGCCCTTGGGGTTACCGTTTTCGTCAAGGATGACGACGGCGTTGGTGTCGAAGCGCAGGTAGCTGCCATCCGCACGGCGGATAGGGGCGACGGTACGGACGATGACAGCGCGGCAGACAGAACCCTTCTTCACCTGGGCGTCAGGGGTGGAATCCTTGACGGAGCAGATGATGATATCACCCACGCCAGCGGTATCCTTGAGCTGGCCGAGGCGGCGGATCATGCGAACCCTGCGGGCTCCGGTGTTGTCGGCTACTTCGAGCCGGGAAAGCATCTGAATCATTGTAAGAAAGGTCTGGAGTTAGAGGGGGCCGATTAGTCGTCGATGGACTCGGCGGCAACCTTAGCGGCTTCGACGACGCGAACGACGCGCCAGCGCTTGAGCTTCGAAAGGGGGCGGGTCTCCATGATTTCGACCTTGTCGCCAGGCTTGCACTCGTTCTTTTCGTCGTGGGCGTGCAGGACGGTGCGGCGCTTGACTTCCTTCCCGTAAACGGGGTGAGGAACGGTGTACTGGAAGTTCACCTTGATGGATTTGTCGCCCGTACGGGAGGCGACGAGACCCAGGAGGGTCTTACGGTTGGAGCGGTCTTCGGACATCGGGAAATGGAGTTTAAGGATGGATTACTTCTTCTTCGCCGGGGTGGACTTACCGGAAAGGATGGTCATGCAACGGGCGACGTCGCGGCGCAGGGCGCGGAAACGGGAGGAGTTCTCGACGGCGCCGGTAGCCTTTTTGAGGCGGAGGCTGAGGAGTTCTTCGCGGGCTTCGCGGATACGCTTCTGCAATTCGGCAGGAGCCAGGGGGCGCAGGGCCGTAGCGGCGGTGGGCTTATCTTTCCGGGGGGAGGACATCGGTGAAAAAGGTCAGTTATGGGTGGGCAATGCCTGATGCATCAATACTTTTCGAGCTCTTCGCGGGCCACGAAGCGGCAGCGGAGCTGGAGTTTGGTGTCGGCGAGGCGCATGGCTTCACGGGCAACCGTGATCGGAACGCCGCCAACCTCGAAGAGCATGGTGCCCGGCTTGATGCAGGCCACGTAGTACTCGACGCTACCCTTACCGGAGCCCATTCGGACTTCAGCAGGCTTACGGGTGACCGGCGTGTGAGGGAAGATGCGCATCCACATCTTGCCCTTACGCTTAAGCGAGCGGGAGATGGCGATACGGGCAGCTTCAATCTGATTGGCCGGGACGCGGCCGCGAGAGAGGGACTGGATGCCGAAGTCGCCGAAGGACAGCGTATTGCAGGCCGTAGCGTTGCCACGGATTTTGCCCTTACGGTGCTTGCGCCACTTGGTGCGAGCGGGTTGGAGATTGGCCATGTTGGTCTAGAAGGTGAAGGGTTGGAGGGAAGGCTTAGAACTCGGAGTCCTTGGAGCAGATCCAGCACTTGATGCCGACCTTGCCGGCCAGGGTGCGGGCTTCGGTGAAACCGTAGTCGATGTTTTCGCGAAGGGTGTGGAGAGGCACGCGACCGACGCGAGCGGACTCGACGCGGGCGATTTCAGCGCCACCGAGACGACCGCCGAGGCGGATACGGATGCCATCGGCGCCGTTGGTCATGGTGGTCTGGACGGCCTTCTTCATGGCGCGACGGAAGGAGATGCGGCGTTCGAGCTGCAGGGCGATGTTCTCGGCGACGAGCTGGGCCACGAGATCGGGGCGCTTCACTTCGTTCACCTCGAGAATGATGTCGTCGATGCGAGCCTTGCCGGCGACCTTCTGGATCTCGGCGCGGAGGTTCTTGAGTTCATCGCCCTTGCGGCCGATGACGACGCCTGGACGGGCGGTCCAAATACGGACGCGGACCTTCTGGCCGGCGCGTTCGATGAAGATGCGGGGCACGGCGGCCTGACGAAGCTTCTCCTTGAGGAACACGCGGATGCGATAGTCCTCGAGGATATTAGCCGGGAAGTCGCGCTTGGTGGCGTACCAGCGGGATTCCCAGTTGCGGCGGACGGCTAGACGGAAGCCGATCGGATTTACTTTCTGGCCCATGTTTCGAAAATTACTTGGTGGCGGAACCCAGAGACACGCGGATGTGGCTCATGGATTTGTGGATAGGGTGAGCGGAACCGCGGGCGGCCGGCATCGAACGCTTGATGACCGGACCCTGGTTAACCGTAGCGGAGACGATCACGAGATCGCTGCTGGAAAGGTTGTGGTTGTTCTCGGCATTGGCGATCGCACTGGCGAGCGTCTTGCTCAGGAGGCGGGCGGACTTGCGCGGGATGAAGCGGAGGAGCTGGACGGCTTCTTCGGCGGGGAGACCCTGAATCTGGCGCGCGACTTCGCGGACCTTCTGGGGCGACATACGGGCAAAACGGGTGGTGGCGTGGACTTCCATGACGTTGGTAAAGGTTGGGTTAGATGCGGGGGTTGGCGCGGGGGGTGACGAGGTCGCCGGCATTGATGCCAGCGGAGTTGTCGAGGGAGAGGATGAGGGCGACCGAGCGGTGCAGACCGGCTTCGGCGATGACGAGAGCGCCGAAGGCGCGACCGTCACGGCTCACGTTACAGACCGTACCGGGGCGGAAGCCGCGGTCGTGTCCGCCATCCAAGACAACCAGATCCGTCGCGCGGGCGGTGATGACCGCGACGACCGGAGCCTTGCCATCCGCTTCGGCCGCACCAAGCGCACGGACTTCCGCGCCGACCGCGGTGGCGGTGACGAGAAGAGCGGACATGGTGAGGACGTTGCGCACGGTGTAGATTACTGGGCTTCCTTGCGGGAGGGCTGGGTGTGCTGGCGGAAGGTGCGCGTAGGAGCGAACTCGCCGAGCTTATGGCCGACCATGTTTTCCGTCACATAGACGGGGACGAAGGCCTTGCCGTTATGGACTTCGAGATTGAGGCCGATGAAGTCCGGGGTGACCGTCGAGCGGCGCGACCAGGTCTTGATCGGCTTACGGCTGTTGGCCTTCTGGGCGACGGAGACTTTGTCGACTAGGTGGGCGTCGACATAGAAACCCTTTTTGCGGGAGCGTGCCATGTTATGAGAGGATTAGGAAGGGTTAGACCTGCTTCACCTTGCGTCCGTTGCGGCGCAGGATGATTTGATTGTTGGAGGCCTTCGCCTTGGTGCGGGTCGGGAAGCCCTTGGCGAGCTGGCCCCACGGGGATTTGAGGTGCTGACGACCGCCGCCGCCCTTTTTCTTACCGCCGCCACCGCCGTTCGGGTGATCGACAGGATTCATGGACATACCACGCTGACGAGGACGGATGCCCTTCCAGCGGCTGCGGCCGGCCTTACCGAGGCTGGCGTTGTGGTGGTCGACGTTGCCGACAATGCCAACGGTGGCACGGCAATCGGCGTTCAGGTAGCGCTGTTCGCCGGAAGGCATGCGCAGGATGGCACGACCTTCCTCGAGACCGAGGAGCTGGGCGAAGCCGCCGGCGGAGCGGGCGAGCTGACCACCCTTGCCGGGTTCGATCTCGATGCAATGGATGAAGGTGGCCGGAGGGATCAGGCTCAGCGGCAGGGAAAGGCCGGGGGTGAGCTGTTCCTGGGCGGTGTTGGTGCTGACGACCGTGTCGCCGACCTTGAGGCCATCCGGTGCGAGGATGTAGTTCAGGGTCTTGTCGGCGTACTCGATGAGGGCCAGGTGGGAGGTACGGTTCGGATCGTACTCGATACGGAGCACGGTGGCCGGGGAGTCCAAGCGATCGCGACGGAAGTCGATGGCGCGATAGAGCTTCTTATGGCCTCCGCCACGACGACGGGAGGTGATGCGGCCGTAACAATTACGGCCCATCGCGCGGTGCTTGAACTCGGTGAGGGAGCGCTCGGGGCGACCGGCGTGCAGGCCCTCGGTCTTAACGCGCACAAGGAAGCGCGTACCAGGGGTGATAGGACGATGAGTGATGATGGGCATGGCTTTGCTGCTCCGAGATTAGGCGAGGGAGATGACGTCACCCTTCTTCAGGGTGACGATGGCACGACGAGAATTCGTCTCGGTGTAGATCGAGCCACCGGAAAGACGGCTGCGGCGCAGCTTGCCCTTACGGATGAGAATGTTGATTTTCTCGACGGTCACCTTGAAGGAGGCCTCGACGGCCTTCTTGATCTGAGCGCGATCGGCGCCAGGATAGACCTCGAAGACATACTTGTTGGCTTCGGCGAGGCCGGAGGCCTTTTCCGTGAGGATTGGGCGGCTGATGATTTCAGAAGCGGGCTTCATGGGATGACAGGCTTAGTTTTTGGCGCGCTCGAGGACCTTGTTGAGGCCGTCTTCCGAGATCAGGATGCGCGGGGTGCGCACGAGATCGAGAGCGTTGAGATTGGAAGAGTTGGAGAAGATCGCGCGGCTTAGGTTGCGGCTGGCGCGGACGACGCTGTCGGACCAAGCGGTGTCGACGACGAGGAGGCGCTTGCCGGCAGGGCTCACGTTGGTGAGCACCTTGGCGAAGAGCTTGGTCTTGGGCTGGGCGACTTCGAACTTCTCGATGACCGAGATGCCACCGTCAGCGGCGAGCTCGAAGAGCGCGCGCTGGAGAGCAATCTTCTTAGCCTGAGCGGTGATGGTCTTGGACCAATCGCGAGGGCGAGGGCCGAAGACGATGCCACCCTTGAACATCTGGGGGGCGCGCTTGTCGCCGTGGCGGGAACCGCCGGAACCCTTCTGCGGCAGGACCTTCTTACCAGAACCAGCGACTTCGCCGTAATCCTTGGTCTTGGAGGTACCCTGACGCTTGTTGGCCTGGTAGGAGACGATGACCTGCTTGAGCAGGGCGACGCCCTTGGAGCCTTCGAAGGAAGGAATATCGAATTCCTTTTCGGTGAAGGCAGAGCCGTCGGACTTATAAACTTTGAGCTTCATATCGCTGAGATGCTTGGTGGGTTACTTGGCGGCGATGGCCTTCTTGGCCGGACGCACGAGGACGACCTCACCGTTGGCGCCGGGGAAGCTGCCCTTGATGAGGAGGAGGTTCTTTTCCGCGAGGACTTGGACGACGCGGAGATTCTGGACGGTGCGCTGCACCTGGCCCATGTGGCCCGGCATTTTCTTGCCCTTAAAGACGTGACCAGGAGTCTGGCGCATACCAATCGAGCCGATTCGGCGGTGCATCATGTGACCGTGGGAGTCCGGCTGACCATCCATGTTGTAGCGCTTGACGACGCCCTGGAAACCACGGCCCTTAACGGTGCCGATGACGTCGACCATCTCACCGGCGGTGAAATTTTCGACGGTAATGACGTCGCCGACCTTGGCCTGAGTGGCGCCGGGCTGGCGGATTTCGTGAAGATGGGTGTGAGGGGCGACGCCTGCCTTGCGGAGGTGGCCTACCTCGCCGGCGGTCATGCGGCTTTCCTTCTGGGGACCGAAGGCGATCTGGACGGCATCGTAGCCATCCTTGTCGACGGTCTTTACCTGGGTGACGGGACAGGGGCCCGCTTGGACGACCGTGACAGGGACGAGGTTGTTGTCCGCGTCATAGACCTGGGTCATTCCGATTTTCTTACCGAGTAGCTGGTGTTTCATTTTTCTAAGAGGCAGGTGGCGTTTCCGCCGTTTGGTCATTGCTGACCTGCATTAGGCTTAGGATTCCTTGCGGAATCTTGGTCCTGATAGAGGGGCTTGGACGTCCTGCGTTGGGTTGGAGGTTAAGGTGGAGGGTTGAAGAGTTAGACTACGATGTTGATGTCAACCCCAGAAGGCAGGTTGAGCTTCTTCAGTTCGTCCACGGTCTGGGCGTTGGGCTCCATGATCTCGATCAGGCGCTTGTGCGTGCGGATCTCGAACTGGTCCATGGACTTCTTGTCCACGTGGGGGGAACGGTTGACGGTAAGACGGGAGATATCGGTCGGCAGCGGCACGGGGCCAGTGACGCGGGCGCCGGTGCGCTTGGCGGTGTCGACGATCTCATTAGCGGACTGGTCGACCATGCGGTAGTCGAAGCCCTTGAGCTTGATGCGGATTTTGGTGCGGGCCATCGGGAAGGGAGTTTTGGGGGTGAGATTAGGTGCGGGCCGGGGCGCGGGAGGAGGTCTCGACGACCTGCTTGAGGATCTGCGCAGGGACCTGCTCGTAGTTAGCGGGTTCCATGGAGAACGAAGCTCGGCCCTTGGAGAGGGAACGGACATCCGTAGCGTATCCGAACATCTCCGCCAGCGGGACGCGGGCATCGATATTGCAAAGGCCCATCTTGGTTTCCATACCCTGGATCTGACCACGGCGGCGGTTAAGGTCGCCCATGATGTCGCCCTGGTATTCTTCCGGGGTGACGACTTCGACCTTCATGATGGGCTCGAGGAGGATCGGCTTGGCTTCCTTCATCGCTTCCTTGAAAGCGAAGATGCCGGCCATCTTGAACGCCATTTCGTTCGAGTCCACTTCGTGGAAGGAACCAAAGACGATGCGGGCCTTGAAGTTGATGACGGGGTAGCCGGCGACCGTACCGTTATTGGCGGCTTCGCGGATACCTTCGATCGCAGGCTTGATGAATTCCTTAGGGATGACGCCACCGACGATCTCGCTGATGACTTCCTCAGGCTTTTCGCCAGCAACGCGCGTGGCGACTGGGTTGGGTTCGAGTTTGATTTCAACGTGACCGTACTGGCCACGGCCACCCGACTGGCGGATGAACTTGCCCACGCCTTCGGAAGCCAGGTTAATGGTCTCGCGGTAGGAAATCTGAGGCTTGCCGGACTTGGCTTCGACGCGGAATTCGCGCTTGAGGCGGTCGACGATGATTTCGAGGTGAAGCTCGCCCATGCCGGAGATGAGGGTCTGACCCGTCTCAGGATTGGAAGTGACGCGGAAGGTCGGGTCTTCCTGAGCGAGACGCTGCAGGCCGATGGAAAGACGTTCCTGGTCACCCTTGGAATTAGGCTCGATGGACATCGAGATAACGGGCTCAGCAAAGGTGGTCTTCTCGAGAATCAGGTCGTCTTCGGCAGTCAGGGTATCGCCCGTGATGATTTCCTTAGGTCCGATGATCGCGCAGATGTCACCGGAGTAGGCGACTTCGATTTCTTCGCGATCCATCGCACGCAGGAGCACGATGCGCGAAATGCGCTCGTTCTTACGGGTGCGAGGATTGTAGAGGGCTTCGCCCTTCTTGAGCTGTCCGCGGTACACGCGGTAGAAGACGAGCTGCCCGACGTGCGGGTCAGACCAGAGCTTGAAGCAGAGGCCAGTGACCTTGGCTTTGTCGTCCGGACCAATGGTGATCTCCGTGTCGCCGTCGTCGGTGAACGCCTTCTGGGGGCGCATGTCGATCGGGGAAGGGAGGAAGTCGACGACGCAGTCGAGGAGCATCTGGACGCCCTTATTTTTGAAGGCAGAGCCAGGAATGACGCCGATAAAGTTAAGGGATAGGGTGGCCTTACGGATACCCGTGCGCATTTCTTCGATCGTCACTTCGTGACCGTCGAGATACTTGGCGGCGAGGACGTCGTCGAAGTCAGCGAGACCTTCGATGAGCTTGGTGCGCCACTGTTTGGCTTCTTCCTTCTGCTTCTCGGGAATTTCGATCACGTCGAACTTCATTCCCTTCGGGTCGGTTTCGTCGTAAAGGTAGGCGACGTTCTTGATCAGGTCGATCATGCCCTTGAATTCTTCGCCCTGGCCGATCGGGATGAAGAGGGGGTGGGCGTTGCCCTTAAGCTTCTCGCGGATGTCGTCGACGGCGCCGAAGTAATCGGCACCGGTACGGTCCATCTTGTTTACGAAGGCGACGCGCGGGACGCCGTACTTGTTCATCTGGCGCCAGACGGTCTCAGACTGGGGCTGCACGCCGGCAACGGCGCAGAAAACGGCAACGGCGCCATCGAGCACGCGGAGCGAGCGTTCCACCTCGGCCGTGAAGTCCACGTGTCCAGGGGTGTCGATGATGTTGATGCGATGATCGATGTTCGCGAAATGTCCTTCCTTGGTCTTCCAGCCAGCGGAGATGGCGGCCGCGGTGATCGTGATGCCGCGCTCGCGTTCCTGTTCCATCCAGTCGGTGGTAGCGGTACCGTCGTGCACTTCGCCCATCTTGTGCACCACTCCGGTGTAAAAGAGAATACGCTCGGTCGTGGTCGTCTTGCCGGCGTCAATGTGCGCGGCGATACCGATGTTACGCGTGTGCTCGAGAGGGAACGCGCGGGACGGAGAATTTAATTCAGAAAGTTTGGCCATGATCGGAACCGTTGAAGAGCTGCTGAAGTTACCTGCGGATTACCACTTGAGGTGGGCGAAGGCACGATTGGCCTGGGCCATCTTGTGGGTCTCTTCGCGCTTCTTCACCACGTTGCCGGTGTTGTTGTAAGCGTCGACGAGCTCAGCCGCGAGGGCTTCGGACATCGTGGTGCCCTTGCGGCCGGCGGCGGCAGCGGCGACCCAACGCAGCGCAATGCTGTTCTGACGTTCAGGAGAGACTTCAACCGGCACCTGGTAGGTGGCACCACCGACGCGACGGCTCTTCACTTCGAGCTTCGGGCGGCAGTTCTCGAGGCCACCGAGCAGCAGCTCGACGGGATTGCCCTTCATCAGCTTTTCGCTGACCTTCTCGATCGCACCGTAGACGATACCCTGGGCGATAGACTTCTTGCCGGACTTCATCACGACGTTGATGAGCTGGCTGATGAGGGGTGAGCCGTAACGGGCGTCCGGGAGATGGGCGCGCTTGGCTGCTTTGCGACGACGAGACATATTCTAAGGGAGTTGGGTTCGGAAACGGATTAGGCCTTCTTTTCCTTCGGACGCTTGACGCCGTACTTGGAACGAGAGCGACGACGCTTCTCGACGCCGGAGCAGTCGAGGGGGCCGCGGACGATGTGGTAGCGCACGCCCGGGAGATCCTTTACGCGGCCGCCACGAACGAGGACCACGGAGTGCTCCTGGAGCTTGTGGCCTTCGTCGGGAATGTAGGAGATGACTTCCTGGCCGTTGGTCAGGCGCACCTTGGCGACCTTACGCTGAGCCGAGTTCGGCTTCTTGGGCGTACGGATCATGACCTGCACGCAGACGCCGCGGCGGAAGGGCGAGTTATTCAAGGCAGGCGACTTCGACTTGGCCTTGGGTTGGACACGCGGTTTACGGACGAGTTGGTTGATGGTAGGCATGGACCTCGGTAAATTGGGAAAAGAGTGTTTGGGCATAGGGGTCGAGGCCCCTCATGCAAGAGGAAAGTGCGGTGATTTTAAGGTTTCTTTACTCCTCTCCCTACCCCGCGCCCCTTTCGTCTTTTTTAGCGGGACAATTCCGATGCCCACGCCATTACTCGAAACCCCTCCCATGCTGTCCACCCGCCTGACCGTCGCCTTCCTCCTTGGGATGTCCACCCTTGCGGGGCTGGCCCAGAGCCCGCCTCCACCCCCGGCCGCCCAGAAGAGTCCGGCCCCCGCCAGCAAAGAGGCTGAAGAAGATGCTGAGATTATCGTTTTGGCCGGGCTCCCCCAGCTCAAGGAAAAGGAAGCCATTCTGAGTTATGCCCGCCAAACCTACATCAAAGCGGATTTAATTAAGGATAAGCCCCTGCTCCAAATAATCCGCCTATCCTTGGCAAAACTCGAAGATCAGCCCGAAAATGCGGCTAAAATCCGCCAAGATCACCTCATCCAGCTGGCGGAATACTTTACCAAACAGGCGATGGCCGCCCAGGACGCCGGTCAGATGGCTGACGCCCAGCGCCTAGCCCAGGTAGCCATCCGTTGTAATCCGGGTAATGCAAAGTCTAAGTTGTTCTACGCCAACTTTTTACATAATATCGCTGGTCGAACTGATGACGGGATCCAGACCCTTAAGCATGGACTAGAATTTCTCCCCGTGGACGACCCCCTTACCAAGGACTACCTGGAGCGCTATTTCCAGCTACTCCAAGCCCGGGAACGCGACCAAGAAGTCATCGACGGGAGCCTGAAGCTGATTCAGGTCACGAAAAACATGCCGACCTACATGCGGGACTCGCTCTCGATGTCGGCCGCCACCTCGCTCTACTGGACCGGCAAATACCCCGACGCAGTCAATATCATCAACGCCAGCAGCCTAGATACCCAGCCTAGCGGCCTCCTCCTCAAGGCCCGCGCGCTGTTCGAAGGCGGCAAGACCCAAGAATCCATCAACCTGCTCGAGGCTAAGACGTCGGCGTTCAAGGGGGCCGGTCGCGACGCGGTCCTTTCGCAGCTCGCCCGTTTTCACATCCTTCTCGGCCAGCATAAGATGGCCTTAGAGGTGACACAGGAACGCATCTCGGCCGACGAGAAGGCCCCCTTCCCTCATATCCAGAAACTCCAGCTGCTCGACCGTCTCAGCCTTAAGGACGAGTTCGACAAGGAGCTCCGCCTGATCTTCACGAACTACGCCGGCAACTCGGCGCCGATGATCGCGCTCGCCAACTTCGCCGCCGAGAAGGGCTACGCCGAACTCACGGGCGCGCTCGCCAACTCGGCCGCGCAGTACGGCCTCGAACGCGCAACCTTCGCCGCTCTCCACCTCGAGGCGATCCTCAATGGCCCCGAGCCAGGCCAAGTCATCGTGCAGTATCAGCAGATCGTCGCCGCGGATAAAGCTTTCTTCAAATCCAACGAAGCCATCGTGCAAGCGCTCATCGCGATCGCCTACCACGCCCGCCAAAAACCCGACGCGGTAATCGCCAAACGCGACCGCGATATCGGCGACCGCTACCTCACGGAATTCCTCAAGTCCAAGGACCTCGGTCCCGAGGCCTACCGCTCCGTCGGCCGCCACCTGCGCTCGATTCGCGCGGGCGACGCCGCCGTGCGCGTACTCGAAGCCGGCATCACGCTCTTTCCCCGCTACTCGCAGCTGCGCGCCGATTATATCTCCGCCCGTATCCTGGCCGGCCAGACGGAAACCTACGGCACACGTAAGTCCGTCGCCGACGAACTTGAGCTACTGCTGACCTTGCGCCGTCCGTCGCCCGCCATCTGGCAGGAAGCCGTCTCCTGGCTCCGCTCCGAGTCGAAGTTGCCCGCCGATCGCCAGCGCAAGCTCGAGGCGGCGATGTCCCCGCTGATCCGCAGCAACCTCGACCCCGAGGCGCTCGCCGGCCGCTAATCGTCCGATGACGCTACTACGCCGACGCGACGAGCTCATCGCGGAGCTTGAACCTTTCGCGGACCACCACGAGCGCTTCCAATACGTGATCGACCGCGCCAAGGCCGCCCCGGCCCTGCCGTCCGATCTGAAACTCGACGCGTTCCTCATCGAAGGCTGCACCTCCAACCTCTGGCTGGTGCCGTCCCTCGAAGCCGGCATCTGTCGCTTCCGTTGCGACGCCGATTCACTTATCACCAAGGGTATCGCGAGCCTGGTCTGTGAATTCTACGACGCCGCCCCGCCCCAAGAAGTCGCCGCCACCGACGCGGACTTCCTTTCCGCGGTCGGCATCACGCAGCACCTTTCACCCAACCGTCGCAACGGCCTGACGAACCTCGTCGGCAAAATCCGCGCCTTCGGTCGGGCCGCCGCCCATTCCTGATAAGGCCCATTGGCGCGGCTAAAGACCGGAGATATGCGAGGTTGGGATTTGCGCCGGGAACGAAGGCGGATGAGATGACAGCATGAGCCAGCCGGAAGCTTCCGCACCCGACCGACGCCTGTTTGGGCTGTGCCTGTTCACGCTCGGCTGGTCCGTCCTGGTACTCCAAGCTGGCGGCTTCACGACGAGCATCCGCGCCGGCATGGCCTTCCTCGACTGGCCTCTGTCCAACGGCTCCATCAACCCGCCGGGCTGGCTGACGGAGATCGACAAGTTCGCCGAGCATTCCCACCGCCTCGCGGCCACGGGCCTCGGCCTGCTCTGCATCGCGATTGCCGTCGCCCACGGCTTCCGCGAAAACCGTCGCGCGATCCGGCTCGCGTCCTATGCGCTCGTCGGCCTGGTGGTCTTTCAAGGCTTACTCGGCGGGCTCCGCGTGCTCCTTGACCAGCTGAACGTCGGCGGTGATGGCAACTTCAAGGCGGTGGCCTTCGCGGTCGGTCACGCGGTCAACGCTCAACTCACGCTCGCGCTCCTCGCCATCATCGCCCTCACCCACACTTCTGCTTGGCATCAAGCTGGCCGCACCGCACCGCGCTCCCTTTTCCGTGCCGGCGCCGCCGCCGCCGCGCTGACGCTCTCGGTCATCGTGATTGGTGCGGTGATGCGCCAAGGGCACTTCACGCTCTGGGTCTCCTCCGCTTCCGAAGGCCTGTTCATCCCCTCCATCGGCACGGGCGTAGTCTGGTGGGTCAACCTGCTCCATCGCGGTGGCGCCCTCCTCGCCGGGACGGCGGTGCTCTTCTTCGCTGTCCAGCTGGCCCGCCACGGCTTCCCGCTCCTCCGCTGGGCAAGCTTGGTCGTGCTCGTCTTCCTACAGGTCCTGCTCGGCATCCTGAGCATCCAGCTCCCGCTCAACCCGCACGTCCGCACGGTGCACCTCGTCTTCGGTGCGGCTCTCTTTTCCGCTCTCTGCGCCGCGGTGATGCTGGCCCGACGCTCCACGAAGGAGCCGACCGCCTGAACCACCGCGACTGATTTACCTTTAACCCGTCGCGCAAACCCGCCACGACAAGACCGATGAGCGAACGCGCCGGATCCGTCCCTGCCGCCTACTGGGAGCTGACCAAGCCCCGGCTGTCGTTCCTTTCCGTGCTCACGGCTCTCGCCGGCTACTTCTGCAGCGAACCGAGCCAAGCCACGGACCCCAAGGTGCTCGTCTCGCTGGCGGTCGGCACGGCGCTCGCCGCCGGTGGCTGCGGCGCCATCAACATGTGGTGGGAGAGCGAAGCCGATGCGAAGATGGAACGCACCCGCCACCGCCCTATCCCCGCCGGCATCCTGAAGCCGGGCGCAGTGCTCCTCTTCGGCCTACTGCTCCTGACGCTCGGCGTGTTCCTCGTCTGGAATGGAGCCAATCCTCTCGCGGGCGCTCTCACAGCCGCCACGGCGGTCTCCTACCTCCTCCTCTACACGCCCCTCAAGACGGTGACTTCCTGGTGCACGCTCGTCGGCTCACTGCCCGGCGCGATTCCGCCGATCATCGGCACCGCCGCCAAACTCGGCCACATCGACACGATGGGCTGGCTGCTCTTCGCTCTCTTGTTCTTCTGGCAGGTGCCCCACTTCATGTCCCTTGCGGTGATGTGCCGTGAAGACTACGCGCGCGGTGGCTTCAAGGTGGCCACGGTCGACGATCCTTCCGGCAACTCCGCCGCCATCTGGGCGCTGCTCTTCATCATCCCGATGCTTTTTATCGCCGGGGCTATCGCCGCGCTTTTCTTTCCAGGATGGACCAGTCCCTATGTCTGGATTTCCTTCATCGCTGGCGCGTGGTTCTTCAAGCTCTGCCTCGATTTCGGCCTACCGAGCCGCCGAGCGGAAGTGGCTAAACCCCTTTTCCTCGCCTCGATCCTTTATCTGCCTGTCGTCCTGTTGACTCTGACGCTGAACAGGATTTTCTAAGGCCATGGATGCGCGCGCCGACAAGGACCGCCTACGCGCGGAACTCAAGGCCCGCCGCACGGCCCTCACGCCCCGCGAACTGCAGGTCGCCGGCGACGCGGCCGCCCGCCTGGTCACGCAGCTCCCGGAATGGAAGCAGGCGAAGACGGTCTGCCTCTACGCCTCTTTCGGCGGCGAACTAACGACCGACGCACTGATGATGCTCGCGCTGCTCGAAGGCAAACGCCTCCTCCTCCCCCGCGTGACAAACAAGACGACACTAGTCCTCCACGAAGTCACCGACCTCGCCGCACTCCAGCCTTCGCGCCTTGGTATCCGTGAGCCGAAGCCAACCGCGCCGGTCGCGGCGCTGGCCGATGCCGGTCTAGTCCTCGTGCCCGGCCTGGGCTTCGACGGCGCGGGTCGACGTCTCGGCTTCGGCGGCGGCTTCTACGATCGCCTCCTGACCAAGCCGCCCCGCAAGACGTTCCTGCTCGGGTACGCCCACGCCTTTCAGCTAGTCTCGCGCCTCCCCGACGAACCGCATGATATTAAAGTTAAGGCGGTCGTCACCCCGCAGGGCGTGATTCGCTGCCGAGTGCGCTAGCAAGTTTGCCAAGCGGGCAGAATCGTGTCCGATGGGGGGTCCGATGTCCGCCCCCCGACCAGACGCCATTCGCCTTCGTGGCGTCCGCCAGAACAACTTGAAGGGGTTCGACGTGGACATCCCCGTCGGCAAGCTGGTCGTGGTCACGGGCCTCAGCGGTGCCGGTAAGTCCTCCCTGGTCTTCGATACACTGCATGCCGAAGGGCAGCGCCGCTACGTCGAGACGTTCAGCCCTTACGTCCGCCAGTTCCTCGAGTTACTCCCGTCGCCGTCCCTCGACTCAGCGGAGAACGTCCGTCCCTCTGTCGCGATCAAGCAAGGTAACGCGGTCCGCACCTCGCGATCGACCGTCGGTACGATGACGGAGCTCTGCGATTGGTTCAAAGTCTGGTTCGCCCACCGCGCCGACCTCATCGATCCGGCCAGCGGTCAGGTCATCGTCCCGCGCGGACCGGACGCCGCGTGGCTGGATTCCCTCGCGCGCTTCATGGGCCAATCCCTTTCGCTCGCCTTCGCGGTCTCGAAACCGGAAACGCTCGGATGGAAGACCATCGCGGAAGAATTCGCCAAAGCGGGCTTCAGCCGCGCGTTCGCCTCCGGCCAACGGATTCGCCTGACCGAAGACGAGATTCCAGCTACTGCGACCGAACTCCTCGTCATCCAAGACCGCGTCACGATTGCGCCCGACCAAGCCTCGCGCTTCCATGAAGCGGCCCTCGCGGCCTTCCGTCTCGGCGGCGCCCGCCTCCGCCTGCTCGACGACCAAGGCCACGAACTCTCCCGCTACAGCGAAGTCCTCGAGTCGCCCATCGATGGCCGCAAGTTCCGCTCGGCATCGCCCGCACTATTCTCCTTTAACTCGCCCGTGGGCGCCTGCCCGGAGTGCCGCGGCTTCGGCCGCGTCATCGGCCTCGACTGGAATAAGATCATCCCGAATCCGGCGCTGACGCTCGCCGAAGGTGCGATCGCGCCATTCCAAGGTAACGTCTACGGCGAATCGCAGAAGGATCTCGTCCGCGCCTGCCGCAAGGCGGCCATCCCGCTCGACGTGCCGTGGAAGAAGCTTTCCGCCGCGCACCGCAAAATCGTCGAGAACGGGGAAGCGGGCTACGTGCAGGGCGAATACGATTCGAAGTGGTATGGCATCCGCGGCTTCTTCCGCTGGCTGGAAGGGACGACCTATAAGATGCACGTGCGCGTCTTTCTTTCCCGGTGGCGCGCCTACGAATCCTGCCCGAAATGTCACGGCCGCCGCTTCCGCGAGGAGTCGCTCTTCTGGCGCTGGCAGGGCAAGTCCCTGCCCGAGCTCTACGCTTCACCGGTCTCGGATCTGCGCACACTGCTCGCGCCACTCGCCCCAAAAGATTCACGCCATCCGGCCGATCACGCGCTCGAAGCTATCCTGGCTCGCCTCGGCTACCTCGAAGCGGTCGGACTTGGCTACCTCGCCCTCGACCGCCTCTCGCGCACGCTCTCGGGCGGCGAAGTCCAACGCGTCAACCTGACGTCCTGCCTCGGTGCCTGCCTCGCGGATACGGTGTTCGTTCTCGATGAACCGAGCGTGGGCATGCACGCCCGCGACCTTTCACGGATGGTCGGCATCCTCCGCAGTCTCGTCGACCAGGGCAACACCGTGGTGGTGGTCGAGCACGACGAGTCCGTGATGCGTGCCGCCGACTGGCTCATCGAGATTGGCCCGCGCCCCGGCGCCGAAGGCGGCCATCTTCTTTACCAAGGCGTCCCGAAGGGCATCCTCAAGATCAAGGATTCTGCGACGGGCAACTGGCTCTCGGGTCGCCGTGTCTCCGAGCCGCGCACCCCGCGGCCGATAGGCGATACGACGCCGCGCCTACGTGTCAGCGGTGCGACGGTGAATAATCTCCGCGACTTCTCCTGCTCGATCCCACTCGGCCGCCTGGTCGGCCTCTGCGGCGTTTCGGGCTCCGGCAAATCAACACTGCTCCACCAAGTCATCGGCCGCCGCGATCCGGAGTCAGGCGATGAGGCCAAGGAATTGAAATGGGTAAAGTTCGACAAGGAGCCGGCCGAGGTCGCTCTCGTCGACCAGTCGCCCGCCACGCGCACGCCGCGCTCCAACCCCGCCCTCTATGTCGGCGCCTGGGACGCGATTCGTACGTTGCTCGGCAACTCGGCCGAAGCGAAGGCGGCGGGCCTCACGCCCTCGCACTTCTCCTTTAATGCCGGCGAAGGCCGCTGTGAACGCTGCGGCGGCGCCGGCTGGGAGACGGTGGAGATGCAGTTCGTCTCCGACGTCGCGCTTCCCTGCCCCTCCTGTAACGGTAAGCGCTTCCGCGACGAGGTGCTGAGCTTTCACTACGACGGTAAGTCCGTCGGCGATCTGCTGGCAATGTCGGTCACCGAGGCGCGTAAGTTCCTCGGCGAACGCACGCCGGCCTCCGCCCAGCTCGCCTGCCTCGAAGAAGTCGGCCTCGGCTACCTCTCGATGGGTCAGCCGCTCACCACTCTTTCCGGCGGCGAAGCCCAACGCCTCAAGCTGGTCCGCTACCTTTCCAAGATTGATACGCGTAAGCCTGGCGCCCTCCTGCTCCTCGACGAACCGACGACCGGCCTGCATCGCGAGGACGTCGCACGCCTGATCGGCCTTCTCCATCGCCTCACGGAAGCCGGCCACTCGCTCATCGTGGTGGAACACCACCTCGACGTACTGAAGTCCTGCGATTGGATTCTGGAAATGGGCCCCGAAGCCGGTCCCGCCGGCGGTCACCTTGTCGCCGAAGGCACGCCCGCCGAAGTCGCCAAAGCCGGCACGGTCACGGGTCGCTTCCTCGCTCAAGGTGACGATGCCTTCGCCTCTGCGTCGACCTCGGCGAGCAAGCCGCGTCCGACCTCCATCTCCCTGCGTGGCGCCCGCGAACATAATCTCAAGGACGTCTCGCTGGAGATTCCGCACGGCTCGCTCACGGTGATGACCGGCGTCTCGGGCTCGGGTAAATCTTCCTTGGCGTTCGACATCCTCTTCGCCGAAGGCCAACGCCGCTTCCTGGAATGCGTCTCGGCCTACGCCCGCCAGTTCGTCGAACAGCTGCCGAAGCCCGACATCGATTCGCTCACGGGCCTGCCGCCTACGGTCGCCATCGAACAACGCGTGACCCGCGGCTCGGCGAAGTCGACCGTCGCGACGGTCACCGAAGTCGCCCAGTACCTCCGTGTGCTCTTCGCCCGTGCCGGCGTACTCCACAGCCCGACCACTGGCGAACCGCTCGAAGAGATGACCGAAGATGCGGTCGTCCGACTCGTCGCCAAGAAGGCGAAGTCACTGAAGAAAGGGTCGCTCCTTATCGCGGCCCCGCTCGTCCGTTCCCGCAAGGGTCATCATCGCCCGCTGGCCGAATGGGCCGAGACGAAAGGACTCCGTCTCCTTCGTTGTGATGGCAAGATGCTCAAAGTCGAAGGCTTCGAAGGCCTCGACCGTTACTCTGAACACGACGTCGATGCGGTCTTTGGCGAGATCCGCGCCGACGGACTGATCAGCCTGCCCGATGAGACCGAAGAATCCGGTGAGAAAGCCCTCCGTACGCTCGTCCGCCAGGTGCTGGCAGCGGGCAAGAACGCGTGCGTGCTCCTCGGCGCCGACGGCCATCAGGTCGCCTACCTGTCGACAGCGCGCAGCGACCCCGCCACGGGCGAATCATTCCCCGAGGTCGACCCGAAGCACCTCTCTTGGAACTCGCCGCGCGGATGGTGTCCCGATTGCCGCGGCCATGGACTCGAAGTCACAACCTTCTCCTCTGACGAAGAGGAATCCATCAACGAGAACGCGATCGCGGATCGCGTCGGCGAAGAAGTCTGTCCGACCTGCCACGGCGAACGCCTCGGTCCCATCGGTCGCTCAGTGAAGCTCGCCGGCCCGAAAGGCCGCTCGCTCTCCCTGCCTGGATTACTCCGACTGCAACCCGACGAGTCCCTCGCTTTCCTTTCTGGACTCAAGCTAGAGGCCCGCGAGAAAGCCATCGTCGGTGCCCTGCTACCCGAAATCGCCGCCCGCCTGCGCTTCCTGGATTCTGTGGGTCTCGGCTACCTCGCACTCGACCGCGGCGCTGACACGCTCTCGGGCGGCGAAGCGCAGCGCATCCGCCTTGCGGCGCAGCTGGGCTCGACGCTTTCTGGCGCGCTCTACGTCCTCGACGAACCGAGCATCGGCCTACACCCGCGCGACAACGATCGCCTCATCGGCTCGCTCAAGGACCTCCGTGATCGCGGCAACACGGTCCTCGTCGTCGAACATGACGAAGATACCATGCGCGCCGCTGACCTGGTGATCGACATGGGCCCGGGGGCCGGCGTCCATGGCGGCACAATCGTCGCGCAAGGCACGGCGGCCGCACTCGAGAAACGGGCCGACTCCGTCACGGGTCGCTTCCTTAAGGAAGCTATCCCTCATCCGCTCCGCGGCGCTCGCCGCCCGATCGCCGGCAAAGGAGCGCCCGCCGAATGGGTCCGACTGAAAAATGCCTCGCTCCGCAACCTCAAGGGGTTTGATGTCCAGATTCCTGTCGGCCGACTCACCGTCGTCTGCGGCGTCTCGGGTGCCGGTAAATCTACTCTCATCACCGACCTCCTTGCTCCCGCAATCCGCGCGGCCGTTAGCAAAAAGAAGGATGGACTGACGGGGAAAGAAGCCCTCGGCGTCGTCTCCTATCAGGGCAAGCCAGCCTTCTCCACCCTCACGGGGCTTAAAGGTTTCCGCCAGCTGGTGGTCGTCGACCAAGAACCGATCGGCAAGACGCCACGCTCGACGCCGGCAACCTACATCGGTGCTTGGGACCTCATCCGCGAGCGCCTCGCTTCACTCCCTGAAGCCGCGATTCGCGGACATGGGGCCGGCTTCTTCTCCTTCAATACTTCCGGCGGACGTTGCGAAGCGTGCTCGGGTGCCGGCCGCATCAAGCTCGAGATGAGCTTCCTACCCGACACCTATGTGCCGTGCGAAGAATGCGCCGGCACGCGCTACGGAGCGGCCGCTAAGGCCATCCGCTGGAACGGCAAGTCCGCCGCGGAACTGCTCGCGATGACGTTCGAGGAAGCCGCGGCCTTCCTTTCCTTTGACGCCAAACTGGGCGACCTCTGCGGGCTGATGGTGAAGACTGGCCTGGGCTACCTCACACTCGGCCAAAGCAGCCCGACGCTCTCGGGCGGCGAAGCGCAACGTCTCAAGCTTGTCAGCGAACTCGCCCAAGGGCTGCCAACCTTCCGCGAACGCTCGCGCGGCGAGATCCGCCCGAACCTGTATATCTTGGAAGAGCCGACCATCGGTCTGCACCAGTCGGATTGCCGACGCCTGATCGAACTGCTCCACGCGCTCGTCGACCAAGGCCACACAGTCGTCGTCATCGAACACCACCCTGATGTGATCGCCGAAGCGGACTGGGTCCTTGAGATTGGCCCCGAAGGCGGCAACGCCGGCGGTGAGCTCGTGCACGCGGGCGACCCGGAATCCCTCGCCAAGCAGAAGAAATCGCCGACCGCCCCCTCGCTCCGACTTACACTGGAACGCGGTCTCATCAAAAAGTCGGCGGCTTAGGACTCGGGCGCCTTGCGGTTCCCTTTGACCCAGACCCGCCGAGGCCTATTGCTACAAGCCGAAGTCCGATGTCCACCCGTCCCATCCTCCTCGGCGTCAATATCGACCACGCCGCGACGCTCCGCCAAGCCCGCTACCGCGGTGTACACATGTCGCCACATGCGGAACCCGATGTCGTAGCCTTCACGCGTGAAGCCCTCGCGGGCGGTGCCGATGGCATCACTCTCCACCTGCGCGAAGATCGCCGCCACATCCAGGACGCCGACGTCCATGCGATCGCGGCGATTCCCGGCATCCGCCTCAACCTCGAGATGGCCTGCACCCCCGCGATGACGGCCTTCGCTCTGCAGCTCCGCCCTGCCGCCGTCTGCCTCGTCCCGGAATCCCGTGAAGAGGTCACGACCGAAGGCGGGCTCGACGTCGCCGGCCAACTCGCCCGCGTCCGCGAAACCACCCAAGCGCTAAAGGCAGCCAGCATCGAGGTCTCGCTCTTCATCGGACCCGACGCCCCGCAGATCGAAGCCGCGGTCGCCATCGGCGCTCCCGTCATCGAACTCCACACGGGGGCTTTCGCTAACGCCTGGAAATCCCCGGCCGCTGTTTCCGAGTTGGAACGTCTCCGCGTCGCCTGCGAGCTGGCCCATCGCCTCGGCCTCATCGTCAACGCTGGCCACGGCATCAACTACGATAATATCCGCGCGATCCTGACACTCCCTCACCTGAACGAATTGAATATCGGCCACTCGATCGTCGCCCGCGCGCTCTTCACGGGCATCCGCAGCTCGGTCGCGGAAATGAAGGCGAACCTGACGAAGAAGGTATGAACCTTGAAGGCGGCAACGTGATAGGTGTCGGCGTGGATCTCACGGAGGTCGATCGCATCCGCTCCGCGCACGTGAAGCATGGCGCCGCTTTCCTCGACAAGGTCTTCACTCCCGCCGAACAGAAGCTCTGCCTTGCGAAGGTCGACCCGTATCCTTCCCTCGCCGCGCGCTTCGCCGCCAAGGAGGCAGCGAGCAAGGCCTTTGGCACCGGCATCGGCGCTGAATTCGCGCTGACCAGCGTCGGGGTCCTCAACGGCCCCGAAGGTGAACCCATCGCCGAGCTTGATGACAAGGCCCGCGCCCTTCTCGCCGCCCGCGGCGCCTCCCGCCTGCTGCTCTCGCTCACGCACACCGCTGCGCCGAAGCCGCACCGTCGACTGGCTGAGGGAAACCCACGGGGAAGAAGCGGTGAGAACTACCGACCTCCTCGCTGGGCTGTCCCCTGTCTTGCGCGGTTGAAGCGGGCCCGCTGGCTGGCGGGATGCTCTCGATCCCGACCGACCCGCTCGCGCAACGCGTCCTCCTTAACGGACTCAAAGGCGTCGGACCGGTCACAGTACGGCGGTTGCGCGATGCGTTCGGCGGCGATCTCTCGGTCGCACTCGGTGCCCCGGCCGATCAGCTGGCTATGGTCCAAGGCGTCAGCCGACCCGTCGCCGCTGCCATCGCCGCTCGCGAATTCGCTTGGGCGGCGGAGATGGGCCGCGTCCGCGACCTGGGTTTCCGCCTACTCAGCGAAGACGACGCTGCCTGGCCGACGCCTCTCACCAAGCTCTGGGATCCGCCGCTGGTGCTCTACGCCGAAGGCACGCACATCCCTGCTGAGCGTGCCGTCGGCATCATCGGCTCGCGCCATTGCACGACGTATGGCGCCTCGCTCGCCCGTAGCTTTGCGCGTGACCTCGCGCAGGCCGGCTGGTGGATTGTCAGCGGATTGGCCCGCGGTATCGATACCGCCGCACACGAAGGAGCGCTCGATGCCGACGGTCGCACCGCGGCCGTAGTCGGTCACGGACTCGACCTCACCTTTCCGCCGGAAGCTGTCCGACTACGTGCCCGCATGAAGATCGAAGGCTGCGTGCTTTCGGAATTTCCGCTCGGCCGGCCCGCGGACCGACAGACCTTCCCGCAACGCAACCGCATCGTCGCCGGATTGGTACGGGTGATGGTGGTCGTCGAGACCGACGTCGACGGCGGTAGCATGATCACCGCCCGCTTCGCCGGCGACCTCGGCAAGACGCTCTGTGCCGTGCCTGGAACTCATCCGCGACGGCGCAACGCTCGTCTCTTCGGTAGACGACATCCTCACCGAACTGGGCGAAAGCCGCGGCAGTCCCGCGCTGGCGTTGATCGAGGACCCGCCCGAGTTCGCCCGCTGGCTGCCGCACTTCGCCGGCGGAACGGCGCA
The DNA here is from genome assembly GCA_041168485.1 of Verrucomicrobiota bacterium. Classification (GTDB taxonomy): domain Bacteria; phylum Verrucomicrobiota; class Verrucomicrobiia; order Opitutales; family UBA953; genus UBA953. The sequence goes on along the minus strand of JBEEKW010000028.1, from coordinate 190 downwards.
TGACGCCGAAAGCCTGTCCGTGCTGGCGGATTGCGCCGTCGCCGAAGCTGCGGTGAGCCTGACGATGATGGAGATTCGCGGCGTGCTCACCCGGCGGCCCGACGGACGCCACGAACGCACCTGACTTAACGGTGCGGGACGTTACCTTCGTTCGCCGACACCGGCGCCGTGAGCGGATTACCGCGGCAGA
>JBEEKW010000027.1:0-26289 GCA_041168485.1 Verrucomicrobiota bacterium | reverse complement strand
CTAGCCTGGCTCACGGCCTTCGCGGCGGTCTGGCTGATCGTCGGCTGACCGCTTGACTCCGCTCGGCGGCAGCTTGGAAATAGGGGTCTCATGAAGACCCCCGTCCTCGCCCTTCTCGCCGGCTTCGCCCTCGTCGGCTGCCAGACCCAAGAAACCGCCGCCCCGGCCAAGGCCGCCGCACCCGTGGCCGCTCCGGCCATGGTCGTACCCGTCCAGCGCAACCTCGCCGTGGGCGCCACGCCCGAGAGCGTCACCAAGGGTTTCGGTGGAAAATATTTCGTGACCCTCATGGGCACCTCGCGCAAGGCGGGCGACGGTGACGGCAAGATCGTCAAGGTCGACGGCGATAAGGTGACGGTGCTCACCGAAGGACTCGATGACCCGAAGGGCATCGTCTACGTCGGCAAACAGCTCATTACGGCCGATTTCGACAAGGTCTGGTCCATCGATGCCAAGGGCAAGAAGACCCTCCTCGCTGGCCCGGCCGCCTTCCCCACCCCGCCCACCTTCCTGAACGACGTCGTCGTCTCGCCGGATAAGAAGAGCATACTGATCACCGACATGGGTGCAGTCACCAAGATGCGCGGCGCCGATGGCAAGCTCTTCGCTATCGATAGCCCTGAACACAAGGCCATCCCGGTCGTTGCCCGCGTCTTCCAGGTCACGCTCGACGGCAAGGTGACCGAAGTCATCGCCCCGACCGCCAAGATGCTCAACCCGAACGGCATCGATGTCATGGCCAACGGCCGTATCCGCATCGCCGAGTTCTTCACCGGCGACGTGCTCGAATACAATAAGGGAAAGTGGAAGACCATCGCCAAGGGACACCGCTCCGGCGACGGCATCGTCCACGACTCCAAGGGCCGCTTCTACATCTCCGAAGTCATGACCGGCCGCGTCACCCGCTACGAAGCCGATGGCTCCGCCCCCAAGGAACTCGGCCAGGGCCTCAAGGCCGCGGCCGACCACTGCCTCGACGAGAAAGCCGGTGTGCTCATCGTCCCGGACAGCAAGGCCGGCGAGCTGGTCTTCCTCGCACTCTAAGGCCGCCCAAGGCCTTTAAAGAACAAGGGACAGGGCTTGCCCTGTCCCTTTCTTCGTCTTTGCACTTTTGCACCATCGCACCGTATCCTCCCCTCACCCTCATGAACCTCCTGCGCATCCTCCTGCTCACTCTCGCCCTGCCTGCCTTCGCGCAGGACGGCTTCACTCCGCTCTTCAACGGCAAGGACCTCGCCGGATGGGATGGCGAACCCGGCCTCTGGAAAGTCGAAGACGGCGTGATCGTCGGCACGAGCGAAGTCGGTAAGCCGAAGACGAACTCGTTCCTGATCTGGAACGGCAAGGCGAAGGACTTCGAGGTCCGCGCGACGGTCAAGGTCGTCGGCGATAACAACTCGGGCTTACAGTACCGCAGCCGCCGCCTGCCCGAGATCACCCCTTGGACGATCCTCGGCTACCAGTGCGACGTGCACCCGACCGACGTCCATACAGCGATGACTTACGAAGAACGCGGCCGTGGCATCTTTGGCTACAACGGCGTCGACGTGGTCATGGACCCGACCGGCCAGCGCTGGCAGGTCGGCGAACGCCCGCGCGTGCAGGCCGACATCTCCCAGTATAACGAGTTCACCGTCATCGCCCGCGGCAACCGCCTCGAGCACAAGGTCAACGGCCAGACGACCTCGGTCTTCATCGACCACGACGAGAAAGGCCGCGCCCTCGAAGGCCTCATCGCCATCCAGCTCCACGCCGGCAACCCGCATAAGACCTACGTGAAGCAGGTCCTCCTCAAGGTCCTCGAAGACGGCCCTGTCCTCGTCTTCGACCAGGCCAACCTCCCCGCCGGCGCCAAGAAGATCGATAAGCCCAAGGTCGTCAGCGCCCAGGGCAAAAACCCGCCCGTCAAGAAGGCCCCGGCCAAGAAGTAAGGTAATGCGTCCCCTGCTGCTGGCCCTTGCTACCTGCCTAGCCGCCCAGCTCTCGGCGGCCCGACCCAACATCCTCCACATCCACGCCGACGACCACCGGGCCGACGGCTTGGGTGCGCTCGGTGCACCCGGTCTCATCACCCCGAACCTCGACGCTCTGGTCGCCCGCGGGACGACCTTCACACGCGCCTACACGCAAGGCTCCATGATCGGCGCGGTCTGCACGCCCAGTCGCACGATGATGCTCACTGGACGCTCCTGGCAGCGCATCCCGGGGGCCAAGGATGCCCACCCGGGGGCAGCGCAGCCGCAGACCTTCCTGCCCAGCGTGCTGGCCGCTGCCGGCTATCGTACCTGGCACATGGGCAAGGGTGGCAATGCCTTCACCGAAGGGCTGAAGACGTTCCAGACGAGCATCCTCGACGACGCCAAAACCGCGACCAACCCTGCCACCGATCGCGCCCACGCCAGCCTTCGGCTCGCCGACCGGACGATCGCCTTCCTGAAGGAGCACGCCAGCCGCAAGGATGGTACTCCGTTCTATGCCTACCTGGCTCCACCCGTGCCGCATGACCCGCGCTCGGCCGAACCGCGCTTCCACGCGATGTATCAACCGGCGAAGATCACGCTCTCTCCGGCCTTCATGCCCTTCCATCCTTGGGACAACGGCGAGATGGCCGTACGCGACGAACGCCTCGCCCCTTGGCCGCGGACGCCGGAGGACACGCGCCGGCAGACCGCCGACTACTATGCTTGCGTCACCGGACTCGACCATCACGTCGGCCGTATCTTCGCCGCATTAAAGGAGACCGGACAATGGGAGAACACCGTGATCGTCTTCTCGGGCGACAACGGCCTATCGCTCGGGGAACACGGGCTGTTCGGAAAACAGAATCTCTATGAACACGGCGGCATGCACGTGCCGCTGGTCATCGCCGGACCAGGCATCCCGCACGGACGTACCGCGGCCTTCACCTACCTGATGGACCTCTTCCCGACGTTCGCCAAGCTGGCCGAGGCGAAGCTCCCCGAAGGCGTCGAGGGACAGGACCTCCTTCCCGTCATCCGTGGCGAGAAACCGTCGGTACGACCGGTCGCCTACCTAGGTTATCGCGACTGCATGCGCTCGGTCAGCGACGGACGCTGGAAACTCATCCGCTACCCGCTCGTCGATCGCACCCAGCTCTTCGACCTCACGGCCGACCCGCACGAGCTGCAGAACCTAGCAGGACGACCCGAACAGGCCGCCAAGGAGAAGGAACTCACCGAACTGCTGACCGCCGAGATGCGACGATATGGGGACACCTACCCGCTGACCGTGAATGCTCCCGCCAAGGCCGAGTGGACGCCACCGACCCAACAGCAGCTGGACGCTGAGGACGCCGCCGCCCAGGCCCGCCGGAAGAAGGCCAAGGCACCGGCTAAGAAGTAAGCCTCGAACCATTCCCCCACAATGGGGTCAGACCGTCTTAATGGGGTCTGACCCCATTTCCGTCTTTGCCCTCCCGCCCCGAGGGAACGTATCTTCTCCCCATCCCCATGCGCCTCCTGTTCGCCCTGCTGTTCGCCACCCTGACGGCCCTCGCCGCCACGCCGCCACGCCCTAATGTCGTCCTCATCTTCGCCGATGACCTCGGCTACTCCGACCTCGGTAGCTACGGCAGTGAAATCGCCACGCCGAATCTCGACGGGCTCGCTAATAACGGCGTGCGCTTCACTCAGTTCTATAACACCGCGCGCTGCTGGCCTTCGCGCGGCGCCTTGCTCTCGGGCTACTACGCTCAGCAGATCCACCGCGACGCCCTTCCCGGCCTCGGCGGTGGCGGCCAAGGCGTCCGTCAGTCCTGGGCTCGTCTGCTCCCTGATTACCTGAAGCCCGCGGGCTATCGCAATTACCATAGCGGCAAGTGGCACATCGACGGCCCGGTCCTCGCCAGCGGCTTTGACCGCTCGCTCGACATGCGCAACCAAGGCAACTTCTTCAGCTCCAAGGGTAACTCAATCGACGACGTACCAGTGAAGGTCCCGGCCGACGAGAAAGGCTATTACGCGACCATCGCCACGGCCGATCACGCCATCGACTGCCTCAAGGACCATGCGACTAACTACAAAGACAAGCCGTTCTTCCATTACATCCCGTTCATCGCCCCGCACTTCCCGCTCCACGCCCTGCCCGAAGACATCGCCAAGTATCGCGACAAGTATCTCGCTGGCTGGGAAGCCCTGCGCATCGCACGCCATGCCCGCCAGCGGGAACTCGGCCTGACGAATACGACGCTCTCCGCGGTCGAACCCGAAGTCGGCCCGCCCTACGCCTTCCCCGATGCGATCGCCAAGCTCGGTCCGAACGAGGTGAACCGCCCGCTGCCTTGGGACTCGCTCACCGCCGAGCAGCGCCGCTTCCAGGCCACGAAGATGGCCATCCACGCCGCGATGGTGGACCGCATGGACCAGGAGATCGGTCGCATCATCGCGCAGCTCAAGGCCATGGGCGCCTACGAGAACACCCTTATCCTCTTCGCCTCCGACAACGGCGCCAGCGCCGAGATTATGGTCCGCGACGGCGGCCACGATCAGCAGGCCGCCATGGGCAGCGCCGCGACCTACCTCTGCCTCGGGCCCGGCTTCTCCAGCGCCGCCAACACCCCGCACCGCCGCCACAAGACCTGGGTGCACGAAGGCGGGATCAGCACGCCGCTGATTGCCTCCTGGCCCGCTGGCATCGCCGCCCACGGTGAACTCCGCCACACTCCCGGACACGTCATCGACATCGTGCCGACCATCCTCGAACTCGCCGGCATCCCGAAGCCTGCCGATTGGAAAGGCCAGCCGATGCCTCCCGCTCCGGGCAAGAGCCTCGCTCCCGCCTTCGCCAAGGACGTCACCATTGAACGCCCCAGCCTCTGGTGGCTGCACGAAGAGAACAAAGCTATCCGCGTCGGCGACTTCAAACTTGTCGCCGCGAAGGGCGACGCCTGGGCACTCTACGACCTGAAGACCGATCGCGCCGAACAGAACGACCTCTCTGCCAAGATGCCCGAGAAGGCCAAGGAACTCGCCGACCTCTGGCAGAAGCAAACCGACGAATACGTGGCCCTCGCGAAGCTCACCCTCGCCGGACAGCCAAAGGGCAAGGCCGGCAAAGGAGCCGCGAAGAAGAAGGCTAAGTAAGCTAGCTACAAAGTTGAACCGTTCATCAGTTGAACGGTTGGCCAGAAAGAAACTGCCATCCGCCCTTGGCCCAAACCCCGACAACCATCCCTTTGATCAAACCATGAAGACATTGACCACACTCTCGCTGATCCTTCTCTTAGCTGCGTCCTACACGGCGAAAGCTGAGGATGACAAAGCCGCCAAACGACAGGCGAGGCGCAAGGCTGCGGAGGCCGCGCAGAAACCATCAGAAATCGCCGTGCCGGCGAAGACAGGCCTTCGCCTGCCGAGCCTGTTTGGCGATCACATGATCCTCCAGCAGAACATAAAAAACACTATCTGGGGCTGGGCCGAGCCGAAGGAATCCATCACCGTGACAGCTTCCTGGGGAGCCACAGCCTCGGCGCAAGCGGGTGCGGATGGCGCGTGGAAAGTGCTCTTGGAGACACCTGCGTTTGGCACGGGGCATTCGCTGAAAATCACCGGTTCGAAAACCATCAACATTGAAGACGTGGCCATCGGCGAAGTGTGGCTCTGTGCCGGGCAGTCCAACATGGGCTGGTCGGTGGGCAACTCCGCAGAGGCGGAGATGGAGGCGAACGTCAATCTGCCGAACTACCGCATTTTCAAATCCGCCCGCGAGCACTGGCATGAGCCGCTGACAGAGAAACGCGATCTCCTTGATCAATGGAATCCCTGCAACCCCGAGTCGGCCGCTGAGACCTCCGTCGTGGCGTATAACTTCGGTAAGAAGCTGCATCTAGCCCTCAATGTTCCCGTCGGGATCATTCAGCAGGCTTACGCGGGCACGCCGATCGAGGGTTGGATGCCGTGGGAGGTCCAGCAGGACATCGCACAATCGAAGATGCAGAAGGCGGACGGCGATAAAAGCGCGAAGCTGCAAGTGGAGCGGAAGGGCGAAAGCCGCGAGAAGGCGCTCCAGCAGTTCGAAAGCGAACTCGCTGACTACAACGCCAAAATCGCCGCGGGCGAGACCATGAAAAACAAGGCGCGGGCGCTGCTGCCTCCGTCCATCACCAAGCCCGCCGACTTGGGGAATCAGTATCCGGCCCACATCTTCAACGGCATGATTTATCCCATCCGGCCTTATGGAATCAAAGGTGCCATCTGGTATCAGGGCGAGCGCAACTCCAAGACCGCGCCCCAGGCCGCCGCCTATGGCGAACAACTGAAGCGTCTGATCAGCTACTACCGCTCTTCCTGGCATGAACTCTCCGGCGGCAATGTCGCGAAAGACTTCCCCTTCTTCTTCACGCAGTTGCCCAGTTGGGAAGCGCCGCAAATACAGCCCGTCGAAGGCTTCGAGTCCACCTGGGCGGTCAACCGCGAGACCATGCGGCTCGTCAGCATGGCGATGCCTCATACCGGCATGGCCGTTGGCATTGATTGCGGCGACCCCATCGCCCTGCATCCGCAAAACAAAAAGCCCATCGGCATCCGCCACGCTTACCTCGCGCTCAAAGAAGCCTATGGCAAAGACATCGTCCCCTGCGGCCCGCGCTATCTCAGCCAGAAGATCGAAGGCAGCAAAATCACCCTCGAATTCGACAGCATCGGCACCGGCATGATGCCCGCCAAGCCGGGCAAACTGGACGCCTTCGCCATCGCAGGAGCGGACAAGAAATGGCATTGGGCCGATGCCGAGATCGACCGAAACAAAGTCATCGTTTCGTCCAAAGAAGTGCCCACTCCCGTGGCCGTCCGTTACGCCTGGGCGATGAATCCCTCACAACGCAATCTGCTCTACAACCAGGAAGGCCTTCCTGCCTCCCCCTTCCGCACCGACACCTGGGCGCTCTACGACCCCAACAACCCCGACGTGGGCGTGGAGAAACCCGAAAAGACCGACGAAGCCCGCGACGCCAAGAGGAGCTACCAAGACTGGGGGCGCCCGCGGATGACGCAGTAATCACCGCCTTCAGTCGTTTAGATCAACTCCGGTAAAACCCACATTCAATGAAATACATCCTCCTCACCGCTCTACTGCTTGGCCCGCTCGCTGCGCTCCAAGCCGCCGACACCACGAAGCCCGTCGAACCCATGCCGGCGGAGTTCAAAACCAAACTTCAAGTCACGCTGGTAAAACATCTGAACCAGCTCCTCAAGGATGATGGCTCCATCACCGAAATGAAGGGCAAGACTTCCGAAGGGAATGGTGCACTGGCGTTTTATCTGATGTTCGAGGTCACAGGTGAGCCGAAGTTTCGCCAAGCAGCGCTAACGCTGGCGGATCAAGTTTTGAAAGACATGCGGGCGACGAAGCATGGTGTGCTGCCGATCAAGGAAAAGGACAAGCCCGGTGGAAAAACAATCATCGGCGGAGGGCCGCCTGCGCTGGGGGCTTACACATCGGGAGTCGCTTACATTTTGCACAAGGAAGGCGGACGCAGCGATGACCTGAAATACATTGCCACCGTGCTCGACCGGTATCCGTGGAGCGAGGAAGGCTGGTTTGCCTCCACCATCGACGTGGATACGGGCGAATCGAAATTGCCGATGACCAAACCCGCGATCATCAACAAAACCGCCGCCGTCGCCATGGCCGCTGGGATCGTCAGTGGCTATGTGCGCGAGATCGCCCCCGAACTCTCCGCCAGTCTGAAGCGCAAGGCCGACAAGTGCATCTACAGCCAGCTCATCCCCGCGCAGTTGGAGGATGGCTTCTGGCATTACAGCCTTCTGGACAAAAATCCGAAGGACAAAGATGTGCTCGGCTACTTCATGCTCACGACAAAGGAGCTGATGGACCTGCAAAAGTTCAATCCTGCCTATCGCGAGGAAAAACTGAACACCGCCGTGAAGAAGGCCCAAGCCTTCGCGCTCAAGCACATCGCCCCGATGACGGACCCGAACACGGGCACATCCACGTCTGAACACGCCACTCGCGGCACGCCCACCCACTACGCCATCAAGGAAGACCTCAAGCGCAGCTTCCAACTCGGCCTCGTCCTCATCGGCGGCGGTCATACTGACGAAGGCATCAAGATCATGACCACCGCTCTCGATCACTTCCCCATCGGCAACGCTGGACAAGACGGTGCACATGCCGCGGAGCCATCGGCGCTGATTCTCTCAGGGTTTTGATCTCTCCCATGACCCGCATGAAACCGTTCCTTCTTCTCCTCGCATCTCTACTGCCATTCGCCGCACTCCACGCCGCTGAGTCGCCGCTCAACGTCCTGCTCATCACCGCCGATGACCTCGGCTATGAGGCGATGGACTTTCTCGATGGCAAGGTGCCGGGCGTCACGCCGAACCTCAGCAAGCTCGCTGCCGAGGGCCTCAGCTTTCAGCATGGCTTCGTCAACAACGCCATTTGTTGTCCGAGCCGCAGCATCATCGCCACGGGACGCTATGGGCATAACAGCGGGTTGTTTGGCTTCAACAAGCTCACCAAGCCGATCCCGACGGTGTTTGGCACCTTCAAGAAAGCGGGGTATCTCACGGGCGTTCTCGGCAAGGTGAGCCACTCTACGCCCGATGCGGCGTTCCAATGGGATTTCGCCCACGACCAAAATGAACTCGGCGCGGGTCGCAGTCCGACGAAGTATCACGGATACGCACAGGAGTTCTTTGCCATCTGCAAGGCGGAGAACAAACCCTTCTATTTCATGGTCAATTCCCACGACCCGCATCGACCGTTCTATGATCCCAACGGTCGCGCCAAGAACGGGGAGGAAGTGCCGTCGCGAATCTTCAAACCGGAGGAGATGGTCATCCCCAGCTATCTCCCTGACCTGCCCAAGGTGCGCGAGGAATACGCGAACTACTTCAGCTCCATCCGCCGCCTCGACGACACCGTCGGTCGCGTGCTTCTGGCGCTCGAAGACTCCGGGCTGGCCAGTCGCACGCTGGTCGTCTTCATCACCGATAACGGCTCCGCCTTTCCCTTTGCGAAGGCCAACACCTATCTCGCCAGCAATCGCACGCCGATGCTCATGCGCTGGCCGGGTGTGACGAAACCCGGCTCTGTAGACAAGACGCACTTCGTCTCCGAGGTCGATTTCTTCGCGACCTTCATGGACGCCACGGGCCTGCCCATGCCCAGCGGACTCGACGGACGCTCCATGGTCCCGCTCCTCAAAGGCGGCGAGCAAGACGGACGCGACTACGTCTTCACCCAGATCGACTACACCATCGGCGGCCCGCCCAAACCGATGCGTAGCGTGCAGGACGCGCGCTACGGCTACATCTTCAACGCCTTCTCCGACGGCAAATTCAAATACAAGAATAACAACGAAGGCCAGACCTTCGCCGCGATGGAGGAAGCCGGCAAAACCGATCCCGCCATCCAGGCTCGGGTCGAAATGTTCCGGCACCGTGTCCCACAGGAGTTCTATGACTTGGAAAAAGATCCTGGATGCACGAACAACCTCATCCACGATCCCAAGCAACAGCCCCTTGTGAAGAGATATCAAGATCGCCTGCGCCAATGGATGATCGAAACGCACGACCACTGTCTCACCGCCTTCGATGTCCGCGAAAACCCCGCGCAGCTCGCCAAAGCCGTGGCCAACTACCCAGTGCTCGACAAATCCGGCGGCACCGCCACCGAAGCAGGCGAGGAACCCGATGCCAAACCCCCCGCAACTGACGATAAAGCCGCGAAGCGCAAAGCCAACCGCGCGGCGAAGAAGGAAGCGGCAGCTAAGGATGCCAAATGACCAAACCCAACCTGATACCCACGATGAGAATCCATCCCACTCTCTATTTTCTGCTGACGCTCACCCTCCTGAGCAGCGTCACCTGGCTTCACGCCGAGCAGCCGAGCAACGGCCTTGCGCCCGAAGTGCCGGGGCTGAATCTGAAGGACAAGCTTTACCAACTGGAAGCCAAGTTACCGGACTTGGAAAAGGCTTTCATCAGTGCAAGTCCGGCGGACAAAATGGATGGGCTAGCTGTGGGCCAGTTGGGCATTGATGGCGGGGATCGTGCGGCGATTGAAGCGTATGCCAATGAACTAGCGGCGCCAACAAAGGATGAGAAGGCGGGGAATGTGGACAGCCTGTTGATTGGCTATCGCGGCAAGCTGGTCTTTGAGTCTTACTATCGGCGGGGTCGTACGAACTTCCCGCACTACCAGATGTCGATCACGAAGTCCTACACCGCGCTGGCGATTGGGCGCGCGATTCAGATGGGGCTACTGAAGATGGAGGATCTCGACAAGCCAGCGATTGGCTTCTTGAAGGAACTCGATGCCACGAAGCTCGTCGCTGGCGCGGACACCATCACGCTTGCGCAGGCGATGCAGATGAGTTCGGGCATTCGGCTTGGCGACAAGAAGTCTAACGAATTGATGAAGGATCCAGCGAAACTCAAAGGCCAGGCGGAGATCCAAGCGTATCTGCAATACAGCGCCCCGATCCCACCAATGCCACGCGAGTTCAAGTATCAGGAGCCCGACACTGCCATCGCGATGCAAGTGCTGAATGCGGTCGCACCCGGCGGCGCGCAAGAGTTCATCAAAAACGAACTGCTCGGGCGTATGAACATCACGCAGTATCATTGGGAGCCCGCTGTCAGCGGCCTGCCGAAGTCCGCCGCAGGCAGCAGCATCCTATCGCGTGACATGCTGAAGTTCGGCCAGCTCATCCTCAACAAAGGCAAGTGGAAGGGCGAGCAACTCATCCCCGAGGCCTACCTCGCGCGTGCGACAACGCCGAGCCAGATCAACGAACGCTACGGCTTCTTCTGGTGGGTGGAAGATTTCACTGTCGGCGGCAAGACTTACCACAGCTTTCAAGGTCGCGGCGCAGGCGGACAGTTCATCTTCATGTTCCCCGAACTCGATCTCGTCGCCGTCGTCACCTCGCACAACAAAGGCATGGGCGAAATGCTCAAGACGCTGCCGCAGCGGATCATTCCTGCGTTTGTGCAAAAGTAGACACTGGCAATTGAAGCCGTTAAATGAAGACGCAAATACTCGCCTTCCTCCCCACCTCGCTGCTGCTCGCGCCGCTGGCCACGCTGCACGCGGCCAGTCCTGTGCCATCCAAACCCAACATCATCGTCATCCTCGTCGATGACATGGGCTATGGCGATCCGCAGTGCTTCAATCCGCAGACGAAGATCGCGACGCCGGACATCCGCACAGCGGCGTGAAGAAACCATGAACCCGCACAATCAATCAATACCGACCATGAGAACCGATCATTTTACATCCCGAACAACGGACTTTCAGAAGTCCGGAAGATGGCGGGCAGTCTTCACCGCCACCTTCATGCTTGCCCTTTGCATGAACAGCTCGTGGTCGAGGGCAGCGGAACCTTCGCAGCCATCTCTGAAAGCCTTGCCGAGTTTCCCTGACTGGCAGTGTCTCTACGTGGGCGATTTCGGCAAAGCCTGCATCTATAAGATCACGTCCGACAAGAAGGTGTCCGTTTATGCCAAAGACACGCCGGCTCCAGACAACATCTGCTTCGACGAGAAGGGTGTGATGTATGTCGCCGGTGGCGATGGTGTCCGCACGGTGACGCCGACAGAGGATGGCAGCCCCGCCACCAAAAAGAACGGGCATGTCAAAGTGCTGGTGGATGGCATGCACAACGTCCATGGCGTCACCTTCGACAAGAAGGGCAATCTATGGATTGGAGAGTATCTGGGTGATGACACCGGGAAGAAGCTCAAGGATGGAAGACCGATCTACGGACCCGGAGACATCAAGATCCTTTCGCCGGACGGCACCTTGCGGAAGGTCGCCACCGAAGCGGTTTACAGCATGACCACAAGTCCAGACGGTGATGTTTATATTAGCGTTCAAATCGGCGGCCAGCTTATTAAAATCACTGAGGATGGGACCAAGACCGTGGTCGCGAAAGGATTCGTGAGCCGCGGCGCGACATTCGTCTCCGACGGCACCTGCTATGCGGTCGGGCCCGGCAAACACCCAAGATCGGGCGGCATCAACAAGTTGACCAAGGATGGAAAGATGACGCAGATCGTCGATTTTAGAGACGAATACGGATCCCAACATCCCTATTCCGTGGCCATCGACGCCAACGGGAATCTGTTTCAGAGCGACGTGAGCCACAAGAAGGACCTGCCCAACAGCAAAAAGGATGATGGTGAAGGCGGCTACATCTTCCAAATCGACTCAGATGGGAAACGGTCCGTGTTTATGCGGGTCGGAGCCGGTCCAGCATTCATGACGTTCTGGCCCACTACAAACAGAGCAACCAAGTCGAACCGTAAATGAAGCATCGTGAAGCACCGTCTCTCGCCGCTGCCGACGAGGCGGTTGTGGTAACCTTGCCGCAAACCGTTTGGTCAGTCGCCGGACATCCGCACAGCGCCGGGAGCGATCTTGAACGAGTTACTTGCCAAAGCCGAATCATGAAACTCTCCCTCCTCGCCCTCCTGCTGCTAGCTCCGCTGGCTGTGCTCACCGCAGCCGACCTCGTGCTGGTCGCTAAGGATACTCCGCCCGCACCAATCATCATTTTCAAGGACGCGCCAGCTCGCACTCGCGATGCGGCGGTGACGCTCGCGGAATACATCGAGAAGATCAGCGGCCAGAAGCCTGCGATCCTCGATGGTGAACCAAAGCCATTGCCGGAGCGGGCGATATGGATCGGCGTTCAACCGGCGGCGAAGGCCTTGTTTCCGAAGACGGACTTCGATTTCAAACACGCGGAGGAGACGCTCATCGTGGCGAATGAGAAGCATCTCGTCATCGCCGGACGGGACCGTTGGGACCCAGCGCACACGGAGGTGAAGGGGCGGCTGGCGATGAAAACAGGCATCCAGCAGGAATACGGCACGGCGAACGCGGTGTATTCCTTCATCCAGGAACAGCTCGGCGTGCGCTGGCTCTGGCCGGACGAGGAGGATGTGATCAAACGCGAACGCCTGGCCATCGCGCCGATGGAGCGCCGTTATCATCCGCAGATCCGGGCTCGCGGGGGGATGATTGTACGGACTTCACTGGGTGATAATAAAGAGGACGGCCCGGAACTCTGGGCTCGTTTTCAGCGGGTGCAGCTCGACTCCATGGACATGGATGGCGGGCATGGTTTCAGCGGTTGGTGGGATAAGTATGGCGCGACGCATCCCGACTACTTCGCCGCCGCACCAGATGGCAGCCGCACGGCGGTGAAAGAGCGAGCGACCAACACAAAACTTTGCGCTTCTAACCCCAAGGTATGGCAGCAGTGGCTGGAGGATGTTTCACTCGAAGTCCGCGCGGACCCACTGCTGAGCGTCATCAATGTCTCCCCTAACGACGGCTACACCAGCGGTCACTGCACCTGCGTAAACTGCCTCGCCTGGGATCATCCGGATGGCGAAAAAATGGAGTGGGTCTTCAGCGGGAATGTGAAGTTTCAGGGCGTATCGCAGACGAATCGCGATGTGCGTTTCGCTAACACCCTCGCCCGCCTGCTGAAGGAGCGCTTTCCCGACCGCGATCTGTTCGTGCTGCTCAATGCGTATGGGTTGGCCCGCAATCCACCAATCGGCATCGCCCCCGACGACAATGTGATCATCTCCAGCGTGGCCAACTTCCACCTGCGTTCGCCCAAGGAGCGCATACTACCGATGAAGCAACATGCCGGCTGGGCGCAGTCGGCGAAACACCTCATGTGGCGGCCGAATCTCGGCAGCCCAGCGGGACTCAGCTGGGGTATGCCCGATGTGGCGATGACGCAGGCGAGCGAAGATTTTCGGTTTGTCGCCGAACATCATGCGATTGGACTCTACTTTGATTTATTCTGGCTGCACTGGGCCAATCAAGGCCCCCATTACTACGCGCTGGCGCATCTCGCGTGGAATCCGCAGGCCGATGTCGCCGCCGTGATGGATGACTATTATGAGCGCGGCTTCGGCCCGGCCGCCGCGGACGTGAAGGCCTACTGGCAGCTCCTGGAGCGCACGCGTATGGAGTTTGTGGCGAAGGAGCCGAGCCGTTTCCGTGCCTATGATTTGCCTAAAAAATACACGCCCGAGCTATTCGCCCAGACGCAGGCCCACCTCGATGCCGCCGCGAAGAAACTCGCTGGTGCCGATGAAAAATACCGCCGCCGCCTGCATTTCATCCAATACGGCCTCGACTACGCCAAACTCCTCGTCGACACCCGCGCCGAGATGCAAAAGTTCGAAACGAGCAAGGGCCAGGACAGCGCCGCCAAAGCCAAACTGCTGGCCAACTACTCCCGCGCCGAGCAGATGAAGCAAAATGCTCCCGCTCACGCCATCAACTGGCAAGCCGTCTTCCGCCTACCCGGATCCGGCGGTGGCGATGGCAACCAACGTGTGATGGGGTTGCATCCTGAGGTTCCACTGAGCGGACGGACTCTCAAAGAGTTGCGTACTCCGGGACTGGAATGATCTTTAAGATTAGATAACCAAGAAACCCACCCTCAACTTCCTCGCCCTCCTGAGCGATTACTCCCCGAAAAATGGCGCCCACTCGGGAGCCATTTTTGTACCCATCGGCCAGCCAGGGTGTGACTTTGATTTTTACGACAACTCGCCTGCTGGGGTAGCCTTAAACGCTAGGTTTTTTGTCTTCCCCGTATTGCCATGTTCCGGGGGACGGCATGTCATTCCTCATACCCCCCTCAGCTAACCCTGCTTACACCATGCGCCGCCTCCTCGCCCTCCTGCTGCTGGCTCCTCTGGTGGTACTCACCGCTGCGGACGCACCCGCGAAGAAGCCCAACGTCATCATCATACTCGTCGATGATCTCGGCTATGACGATCTGGGTTGCTACTGGACGCCAGACAAGCGCCCGGGCTTCGAGAAGATCCAGACACCGAACATTGACCGGCTCGCGGCTGAAGGTGTCCGGTTCACGGACTATTACGCTCCATCGTCCGTCTGCACGCCATCGCGTGCAGCTCTCCTGACGGGCTGCTACCCGGTGCGCGTGGGATTACCCGGCATCCTCTTCCCAGCGTCCCTGACTGGGCTGAATCCCAATGAGATCACCCTGGCTGAGATCTTGAAGAAACGCGGCTACGCCACAGCCTGCGTTGGGAAGTGGCACCTCGGGCACCTACCCCCATTCACCCCGCGCCAGCAAGGCTTCGATTCGTTTTACGGGATGATGTTCCCAAACGACATGCAACCCTTTGTCCTCCACCGCGATGAGACGGTCGTCGAGCCGAAGCCCGACCAGAAGACGCTCAACGAACGGTTCACCGAGGAGGCGGTGAAGTTCTTACGGGCGAAGCGCGAGGAACCATTCTTCCTCTATCTCTCCTACAGTGCACCGCATATCCCGCTTCATGTCCCCGACCGCTTGCGCGGCAAATCAGCACGGGGCTTATATGGCGACGTCGTAGAGCACTTGGACTCAGGCGTCGGCGAGGTCATGAAGGCACTCGATGAAACGGGACTGGCAGACCAGACGCTCATCGTGTTCACCTCGGACAATGGACCGGACACGCGCGGACCCTACGACAAGCGCGGCCAAGCCTTCCCCCTGCGGGCGGCCAAGGCGACCACGCGTGAAGGCGGTGTGCGTGTTCCGTGCGTGATGCGCTGGCCGGGCCACATCCCCGCCGGCCTCGTCTGCCGCGAGATCGCGTCCGCGATGGACGTCCTACCCACCGTGGCCGGTATCACCAGAGCGCAGCCTCCGCAGGACCGGCTCATCGATGGAAAGGACATCCTCCCGCTGATGACCAAGCCCGGTGCGCCGAGTCCTCACGACGCGTTCTTCTACTACTACGGTGAGAAACTAGAGGCCGTCCGCAGCGCGAACTGGAAGCTCGTCTTCCCGCGCACTGCAATGGACGACACCCCGTATGATCGGAAGCCGGGAGCCGCGAAGGAGGCACTTCTACCCGAGGCACTCTACGATCTCGCGGCGGACGTGGGGGAGACGACGGACGTCATTGGAAAACACCCAGAGGTTGCGGCGCGCCTGCGCGCCCTGGCGGAGCGGATGCGTGAGGACATTGGAGACTCCGCCACCAACCAGAAGGGCAAGAACCGCCGCCCCGTGGGCCGCGTGCCCGTGCTCAAGGATGCCGATGCCCCCGCGAAGAAGGCGAAGTAAGCCGGAGATAGAAAGTTGACCCGTTGAACGGTTGATTAGTTGGCCAGAAGTAAAAGCATACCCCCACCCCTACCCCTATTTTAGAATCATGCGCCCCCTCCTCGCCCTCCTGCTGCTAGCTCCGCTGGCTATACTCACCGCTGCCGACGCGCCCAAGGCCGCTAAGCAGGCTCCGAAGAAACAGGCGCGCCCCACGCCGCCCACGCGTGCGTTCGATGCCCCCGGCGCCCCGGCATTCATTCGTCTCGATACCAAGACCTCGCTCGCCGACGGCAACTACCTCGTCGGCCCGAGCTACGTCGCCGCGCCTGAGACCAAGGCCGTCGATGGCGTCCCGCAGGGTAAGATCCAGCAGTTCCAGATCGATTCCAAGACCACGCAGCGCTTCAACCCGGGCATCGCCCGCGATGAATTTGGCGTCCCGGATCCGAGTAACCCGAAGACCCTCATCGTCAAGACACGGCCCATCGACTACAAACGCACGATCACCGTCTACATCCCGGCTCAATACGTCCCCGGCACGGCCGCGGCCCTCCTCGTCACGCACGACGGCCCTGGCCTCGGCAAGCCGGACCTGAACACGGCCCGCATCCTCGACAACCTGATCGCCCAGAAGCGCATCCCCGCCCTCATCATGGTGCAGATCGCCAATGGTGGCGGCGATGCCCAAGGCCACGAACGCGGTAGGGAATATGACAATATGTCCGGCCTCTACGCCGAGTACATCCAGCACGAGGTGCTCCCGCTCGTGGAGAAGAATTACGGCGTGAAGTTCACCACCGATCCCGAAGGCCGCGCCACGATGGGCACAAGCTCCGGCGGTTCCGCCGCGCTGATCATGGCGTGGTATCACCCCGAATGGTTCCGCCGCGTGCTCACGCTCTCCGGCACGTTCGTCAACCAGCAGTGGCCCTTCGACCCCAAGACCCCCGGCGGTGCCTGGGATTTCCACGACACCCTCATCCCCCAGAGCGAGCGTAAGCCCATTCGCCTCTACATGGCCGTCGGCGACCGCGACAACTATAACCCCAACGTCATGCGCGACGGCATGCATGACTGGGTCGAAGCCAATCACCGCATGGCCAAGGTGCTCAAAGCCAAGGGCTACCCCTACCAGTATTACTTCTGCCAGGATTCCGGACACGGTATCGGCAACGCCCGCGCCCAACTCCTGCCCTCCGCCCTCGAATGGCTCTGGCAGGGCTATCAGGCGCGCTGAGACCTTTCCCCATGCGCTACGCCTTGACCTTGCTTCTGGCCACTCCGCTCCTGGCCCTTGAATACGCCCATAAGCCTGCGGACCCGCAGCCGACCGGCTGGCCGCTCACGGCGGAGGAAAGCGCGTTCATCGCGAAGCCGGAGTACGAGCGTCGCCCTGGTCGCGAGGTGAACAAACACCTGCCTCACCTCTGGCCGGCCGTTCCGTCTGCCGGTTCTTGGGGCGGCACGAGCTGGGTCGATACGCACGCGAAGCTGGTCGCCTACGTCCAAAAGAACGCCGGGCCTTGCGACGTCCTCCTCGTCGGCGATTCAATCACACAGCAATGGGGCAGTCCGCTCGACAAAGGCGTGCTCAATGCCGCTTGGCTCAAAGCCTTTCCAGACGCCAAGACGATCAACATCGGTATCGGCGGCGACAAAGCGCAGAATGTGCTGTGGCGCCTCGACCACGGCGGCGTCGATGGACTGAAACCCAAGGCCATCGTGCTAATGATTGGTAATAACAACATGTTCTTCACGCCCGAGACGGGCGTCGCCGCCGCCGCGCAAGGCGTTAAGGCGTGCCTTGCCAACCTGCGCGAGAAATTCCCCGAAGCCGACGTGGTCGTCGCGAAGATCCTACCCTGCCACGCTCCGAAGGTCCGCTTCTACGAGGACATCCTCCTGACCAACGCCGAAATCGATAAGCTAAAGCTCGGCGCCGACCCGAGGGTCAAGGTGCTCGACCTCACCCCGGATTTCCTGAACGCAGACGGCACAATCAAGCCGGCTCTTTTCACGGCCGACAAAATTCACCTGTCCTTGGCCGGCTATGAGGTCTACGCCCAGAGACTTGCCCCGCTGCTGAAGCCCGCTCTCGAGCGCTGAGTCTCGGAACGGGATTGCAGGCCTGACTGGACCTGCTGACATCGGTGCATCCCCATGCGCCCCCTGCTGCTGTCCCTCCTCGGCCTGACCGCCGCCCTCCCCGCCCAGGACATCGTCATCTACGGCGGGACGTCCGGCGGCATCACCGCGGCCATCCAGGCGGCCCGCGAAGGCCGCACGGCCGTACTCATCGAGCCGACGAAGTTCCTCGGTGGCCTGACCACCGGAGGCCTAGGCGCTACCGACATCGGCAATAAGAAGGCCATCGGCGGACTCTCCCGCGAATTCTATACGGCTATTGGCACTTATTACGCCGACGAGAAGAAGTGGGTCCACCAGACCCGCGAGGCCTACTTCTCCAAGCGCCCTCACGGCAATGCCGCCGACGAAGGCACGATGTGGACCTTCGAGCCGCATGTGGCCTCCGCCATCTACGACCGGATGCTCAAGGCCGCCGGCGACAAGGTGACGGTGGTTTACGGCGAACGCCTCGACCTCAAGAAGGGCGTGGTCAAGGACGGCACGCGCATCGTGAAGATCGTCATGGAGAGCGGCCGCGAATTCTCCGGCAAGATGTTCATCGACGCCACCTACGAAGGCGACCTGATGGCCAAGGCCGGCGTCAGCTACCACGTCGGCCGCGAAGCGAACGCGACCTACGGCGAAACGCTCAACGGCGTCCAGGTCGGCCACTCGAAGTCCCATCAGTTCAAGGTCGAGGTCGACCCCTACATCAAGAAAGGCGACCCCACCAGCGGCCTATTGCCCGGTATCGAGAAGGAAATCCCCGGCCCGGATGGATCCGGCGACCGCAAGGTCCAGGCCTACAATTTCCGCATGTGCACGACCGACGTCCCGGAAAACCGCCGCGACTGGGAGAAGCCAGCCAACTACGACGAACGCTGGTATGAACTGGCCCTCCGTAACGTCGAAGCCGGAGAAGATCGCAACTCTTGGGCGCCTACCCCGATGCCCAACCGCAAGACGGACACGAATAACAACTTCGCGATCAGTACCGACTTCATCGGCCAGAACTGGGATTACGCCGAGGCCGATTACGCCACCCGCGCCAAGATTTGGCAGGCCCACGAGGACTGGCAGAAGGGCCTGATGTGGACTTACGCTTATCACCCGCGCGTGCCGGAGAAGATGCGCCTCGCCTTCCAGAAGCTCGGCCTGGCCAAGGACGAGTTCCTCGACCACGGCAACTGGCCGCGCCAGCTCTACGTCCGCGAAGCCCGCCGCATGATCGCCGACTACGTGATGTCCGAGAAGAACTGCCGCCGCATCGAAGTCATCGAAGACTCCGTTGGCATGGGCGCCTATCAGATGGACTCGCACCACATCCAGCGCTTCGTGACCAAGGAAGGATTCGTCCGCAACGAGGGCGATGTCCAGGTCGGTAGCAGGCCCTACCCGGTCAGCTACCGTAGCCTCCGCCCCAAAGCCTCAGAGTGCACGAACCTCCTCGTGCCCGTCTGCATGAGCGCCAGCCACATCGCCTACGGCTCCATCCGCATGGAGCCCGTCTTCATGGTACTCGGCCAGTCCGCCGCCACCGCGGCCGGCCTCGCCATCGAGCGCGGTACCACGGTGCAGGCCGTCGACTACGGCGCCCTCAAGGAACGCCTCCTCGCTTCGGGTCAGATGCTCGACTTCGTGACGACCGCCGCGGCTGGCGGCCACGGCTTCGATAAGGCGAAGCTCCCCGGCACCGTCGTCGATGACGGAGCGGCCACGCTCAAAGGATTCGAATCCACCGGCCACACTTCGCCTGGCTTCGTCGGCGACGGCTATCGCCACGACGGCAATGCCGAGAAAGGCACGATGACCGCGCGCTTCTCGCCCACCCTACCCTCCGCTGGTACCTATCGCGTCGCCATCGCCTACAGCGTGAACGGCAACCGCGCCACGAACGTGCCCGTCACCATCCATCACGCCCAAGGCGAGACCAAGGTCCTCGTGAACCAGAAGCTCAAGCCGAAGGGCGACGCTCCTTTCCACATCGTAGGTACCTTCGAGTTCGCCGGCGGCAAAGACGGCTGGGTCGAGATCTCCAACGCCGGCACCGACGGCCACGTGATCGTCGACGCCGTGCAGTGGCTCCCGGTGAAGCGCTGAGCGCCCTGCCTACGGGCAATTGACGGAGAATGAAGCGTGTCCAGCCGAGTTCCGCCTAGCCAACCGGAAAGAGCCTTCGATAATCGGGTACATCATCCCGATGAAGCCACTCACCTTCCTCTTCCTACTACTCACTTCGGTAGCACCGCTTCTGGCGGCTGAAACGAAGAAGCCCAACGTCTTGTTCATCGTCGCGGATGACCTCGGCTACCGCGAGCTAGGTTGCTATGGCGGTAACGGCATCCCGACGCCGAACATCGACCGGCTCATCGCCAAGGGCGCACGCTTCACGGATGGCTACGTCACGGCTCCTTTCTGCGCTGCGTCCCGCGCCGCGCTGCTGACTGGCCGTTATCAGACGAGCTTCGGTTTCGAGTTCAATCCGATCGGCAGCAAGAACTTGGAGCCTGGCATCGGCCTACCCGTAGGCGTACCGACCGTCGCCGATCGCCTGCGCGCCGTCGGGTATCACACGGGTCTGGTCGGCAAATGGCACCTAGGAGGCACCGCCCCCTTCCACCCGCAACAGCGAGGCTTCGCTGACTTCTTCGGCTTCCTCCACGAAGGCCGCTACTTCGAGCCCGAAATCGGTAAGGGCAATACCACCTGGCTGCGCCGGAAGAGCCTGCCCGCTGGCGCCATGGGCCGCTGGACCTCTCCAGATGGCCGCCTGATCGAGAGCGACCACCTGAAGTCCGACGAACCGGAATACAACAAAGACAACCCCATGATGCGCGGCGAAAAGGCCATCGAGGAACCTCGTAACCTCACGGATGCGTTCACGCACGAGGCCATGGATTTCTTCGACCGCTCGAAGGAGAAACCTTTCTTCCTCTACCTCGCCTATAACGCCGTCCACAGCCCGATGCAGGGAACCGACGCTCACATGGCGCGCTTCAAGGATATCCCCGACGTGCAACGACGCATCTTCGCCGCGATGCTCACGCACCTCGACGAATCCGTAGGCAAGCTCATGGCCAAGCTCGACACTAATGGGCAGACCGAGAATACGATCATCGTCTTCCTCAGCGACAACGGCGGCCCCACGCGCGAGCTTACCTCAAGCAACTTTCCCCTCCGCGGCGAAAAAGGCCAGTTGCTCGAAGGTGGTATCCGCGTGCCCTATACGGTGACCTGGCCCGGCGTGACGAAGCCGGGAACGGTCATCAAGACCCCCGTCATCGCCACCGACCTCACCGCGATGGCCCTAGCCGCCGCTGGCGTGGCGACTCCGGCCGATGCCGACGGCAAAGACCTGCGCAACCTGCTCGTGAATCCTGACGCCGGACCGCTCCACGAGACGCTCTACTGGCGCGTCGGTAAGAATGCCGCCCTGCGATCGGGGAAGTGGAAACTATTCCGGGGAGGCCCCCGCTGGGAACTCTACGACCTGGAAGCCGACCCTTCCGAAAAGAGGGAAGTATCTGCGAGCCACCAGGAGTTGACCAAGACCCTGATTGCGCGATGGGAAGCGTGGAGCAAGACTCAGGCTGAGCCGCTCTGGCGTTAAGCCTTTTGACAACTTGGGACGCCGCGGGTAGGCCTTCGCTACCCCATGCGTTACGCCCTGCTCGTTTCTTGGCTTAGTTTCGTCCTGTGCGCCCAAGCGGCCCGCCAACCCAACTTCGTCTTCGTGCTGATCGACGACATGGGCTGGGGAGACTTCTCGTGCTTTGGCAACAAGGAGGCGAAGACGCCGAATATCGATCGGCTGGCCGCCGAAGGCCTCCGCTTCTCCCAATTCTACGTCAACTCGCCCATCTGCTCCCCTTCCCGCTGCGCGTTCGTGACGGGTCAATACCCGCAACGCTGGCGCATCAACTCCTTCCTCGATAATCGCGCCGAGAACACCCGTCGCGGCAACGCCCAGTGGCTCGACCTGAAAGCCCCGACGCTCGCTCGCACGCTCAAGGACGTCGGCTACGCGACCGGGCATTTTGGAAAGTGGCACCTCGGCGGCCAACGTGACGTCGATGACGCCCCCGCGATCACCGCCTATGGCT
Organism: Verrucomicrobiota bacterium; assembly: GCA_041168485.1. Classification (GTDB taxonomy): domain Bacteria; phylum Verrucomicrobiota; class Verrucomicrobiia; order Opitutales; family UBA953; genus UBA953. The sequence continues at coordinate 3,969 of JBEEKW010000027.1, read as the reverse complement.
ACGACACTTCGCTGACCAATTTCGAAGGGATGGGACCGAAGCTCCTCCCACTCACGCTCAAGCCCGGCGACAAGGAGCCGAAGAAAATCTGGGTCGATGCTGAACGTCTTGGCGGTCCGGTCACCTGGATGAACCGCACCGAGATCACGACTGGCTATACCGATGCGGCCCTGAAGTTCATCGACCAGGCCGCGGCCAAGAAACAGCCGTTCTACGTCGACCTCTGGCCGGACGACGTCCACAGCCCCTACTTCCCTCCGCTCGAAAAATGGTCGCCGGAGAAACATCAGATCTACCTCGCCGTCCTCGAGGAAATGGACCGACAGCTTGGACGCCTTTTCGAGCGCGTCCGCTCCGACGCCGCCCTGCGCGACAACACGGTCTTCTTGATCTGCTCCGATAACGGGCCCGAACCGGGCGCCGGCAGCGCCGGTCCATTCCGCGGCAAGAAATCACAGCTCTTCGAAGGCGGCATCCGCTCCTCACTCGTCGTCTGGGCGCCCGGCCTCATGGAGAAGTCCAAGGTCGGCACGCTCGACGCTGCTTCGGTCTTCGCCGCGATGGACCTCGCTCCCTCCCTGGCCCATCTCGCCGGGACGAAGTCGCCCGTGGGGCTCGATGGCGCGAACCTATCGTCAACCCTACTCGGACGCGCCCCCGCATCGCATCCAGGCGCGATCTGTTGGCGTCGACCCCCGGAACGAAAAGTTTGGCTCCCCGCCCTGGCGGTTCCGCAGCCCGACCTCGCCGTCCGCGTAGGCGATTGGAAACTACTCTGCGAATATGATGGCTCCAAACCGTTGCTGTACGACCTCTCCAAGGACCTAGGTGAGACGAACAACCTCGCCGCCCAAGAGACCGCCGTCACCGAAAGCCTGACTGCCGCCGTACTAATATGGCACCGCTCGATGCCGGCTGACAACGGTCCGACGCTCGGCGCCAATCCGCCGCAAGGCGGCGCGAAGAAGAAAAAGAAGTAAGGCCTACTTGCCGGCCTTGGCCTGCTCGCGGGCGAGTCCGTCGAGATACGTGAAGTCGGGGCGAGGCATGTCCATCTTCCGGGCGAGCCAGAGATAAGCGGACTTCAGCGAATCCCACGAAGGCTGGTGACCGGTGTGGTGATCGAACATCTCGACGGCGTCGTCCTTGCCATAGAGCACGTGCACCCTGCGCGCCGCATCCAAGATCGGTCCGCTGGCAGCCTGGCTATCATATTGCCCGGCAATCAGGAAGAAGGACGTCGGCGCAGCGCACGCGAGTAGTTGTTCATGTGTGAGGCCATCCGCGCGCATTGCCTTGAGCCTGGATCCGAAATACCACGCATCACCCCAGTTGGTCGAATCCCACGCGATACCAAAGTCGCTCGCGATGACGGCCTTGAACCGCGGATCTAGACATCCCGCATAGAAGGCCATCTTACCGCCAAGCGAATGACCCATCACTGCGATACGCTCGGGGTCGACGCTTGCAGATCCACGCAAGACTTCGGCCGCGAGCCGGGTGTCATGGGTCAGCTTACCCATACCCGTCCACTGCGGGTGCTGCTTCGCGATTTTCGCAGCGGCGTCACGCCAGACGCCCATACCGCCCTTGCTCGCCGCCTGCTCGACTGGAGTCAGCAGATTGAACGGATACGCCTCGACCGCGGCGACGACGTAACCCTGCTGAACGAGATGTAACCCGAAGAAAGCCGTATTCCGTTCCGGACCAAGCTTCGCCTTCGTCTTGAGATCGTAACCGCACATCCGATCAGGATCATAGAACGGCACCACGACACCGGCGGTGCGTCCCTTCAACTTCAACGGCTCCATGAGCAGTATGCGCTGCCAAGACTCGGGCCCGGTTCGCTGGCGCAATACGGCGCCCTTGAACTCAGGCGTCATGAAGAGCTCTAAGACTTCGACTTGATGGACCTTCAAGTGACTGGACTTCGTCGGCAGACCAAGCGCCTGCTCCCAGAGAGCGATCAACCCTCCCCTCTTTTCCTTCCATGCGGCAAGGCCCTCGCCGGGAGCCAATAACGGCTGCGGGGCCTCGGCGGCCCAAAGGCTGGAGACCAAAAGAAAGTAAATGAAGGCGAAGGGGCGCACCAGAGGCTAAAGCTAGCTGGGCGACCAACGGTCGCAACCGCGAACCCCCGCCACATAATTGCTCGCAACCTTCAGTGCTTTTCGCTGTTTGAAAGGTATGCGTACCCCTCGCTTTCTGCCCATCCTGCTGGCCGTCCTGGCCGGCTGCTCCTCCCTCTTCGCGGCCGGCTTCCGCTTGGCCGCGCCGATCTCCGACCACATGGTCCTCCAGCGCGAGAAGCCTGTGGCCGTCTGGGGCTGGGCCGATGCGGGTGAATCCGTGACCGTCGCCTTCGCGGGCCAGTCCAAGTCCGCCACCGCCAACGCCGACGGCAAGTGGATACTTAAGCTCGACGCCCTTAAGGCCTCCGCCGAACCGCGCACGCTCGTCGTCTCGGGCAAGGATGGACATAAGGTCGAAGTCAAAGACGTTCTCGTCGGCGAAGTCTGGCTCGGCTCCGGCCAGTCGAACATGGCGATGAACGTGCAGTCCTCTAACAACTTTGACGCCGAAAAAGCCGTCGCCCAATACCCGCTGATCCGCCACTATCAGGAATCCTCTGGCCCTTCCGAACTACCCCTACCTGAAGGTAAAGGCGTCTGGAAGGCCTGCACGCCGGACAACGTCGGCAGCTTCTCCGCCGTGCTCTACTTCTTCGGTCGCGAGATCCACAAGGAAGTCGGCGTGCCGGTAGGCCTGGTGAACACCTCCGTCGGCGGGACGCCGATTGAATCATGGGTCTCCGCCGAGACGCAGTCTTCCGATCCCGAGACGAAGGCGATCTACGACATGCAGCAGAAAGCCTATCAGGCCTTCGACGCCACCAAAGCAACGGCCCTCTTCGAGAAGCAGCTCGCCGCCTGGAAAATCGCCACGGCGAAAGCCAAAGCCGAAAAAGCAGACCTACCGCGCAAACCCACTGAGCCGGTCGCGATGCGAAAGTTCAAGGGCGGCCCCGCCGGACTCTATAACGGCAAGGTCGCCAACCTCGTCCCGTATACGCTCCGCGGCATGCTCTGGTATCAGGGCGAAGGCAACGCCGGGAACCCGGGTATCTATGAGAAGCAGCTGAGCCAACTCGTCACGAGCTGGCGTACCTCTTGGCAAGACGAGGTACCTTTCGCCTGGGTGCAGCTACCCAATTACCTCGATGATGAAGGTGCTCGCCCTCCCGAAGACCGGCATGGCCATCACCCTCGACATCGGCGACCCCAAGGACATCCACCCGAAGAATAAGCAGGATGTCGGCCTGCGTCTTTCCTACTGGGCCTTGGAGTCCGTCTATGGTCGCAAGGTCTCCGCAACCAGCGGCCCCCTGCCAGTTGGCAACAAGGTCGAAGGCTCCGCCGTCCGAATCTCCCTCAAGCACGCCGCCGGACTCAAGACCCGCGATGGCACCGCCCCGCGAGGCTTCAGCATCGCCGGAGCCGACAAGATCTGGAAGCCCGCCGCCGCCCGCATCGAAGGCACCGAGGTCATCGTCAGCAGCCCAGAAGTCGCCACTCCGGTCGCCGCCCGCTATGCTTGGGCCGAAAACCCGGACTGCAATCTGGTGAACGGCGCCGGTCTCCCAGCCACGAGTTTCCGCACTGACGACTGGGCCGACACCGTCGCAGCCAGCCAGAAGGCTAGGAAATAAGCCGTCCGCAAGGCTCCGCCTAGGGGCAAAACAGGGGGTTCGCCTTGCAACCCCGGGGAGTTTGGACTGTCTTAAAAACCAGCATGAAGACCCCGCTTGCCGTCCTAGCTTTGCTCGTTGGAGCGACGTCCGCTTTCGCCCTCAACAAGGGCAACGCTGGACCCACCGACGTTCAGTTGAAGTTCAACCTGCCGGCACCCGCACCCCTCTCTCCCGAAGAAGCCCTAAAGAGCTTCCGCCTTCCGCCCGGCTTCCGCATC
>JBEEKW010000026.1:0-25902 GCA_041168485.1 Verrucomicrobiota bacterium | reverse complement strand
TCCCGCGCCTGGGCTGGAACCTCGTGCGCGGGCCCAACCGCGCCCACCTCGGCTACGTCGTGCGTTCCTCGCCTTCCGCCGATGAAGTCATCGGCTACGCCGGCCCGAGCGAAACGCTGATCGCCATCGAAGCCGACGGCCTCCGCCTGCGCCAAGTCAAACTGCGGACGTCCTACGACTCAGCGGAATATGTCAGCCGCATCCTGGAGCAGGAACCCGATCCGCAGGGGCGCACTTTCTTCAAGGACCTGACGAAGTGGACCACGCGCGAGTGGGCTGAGTTCGATTTCCGGAAAGGCGACCTCGACACGGTCTCCGGCGCGACGCTCACGAGTTACGGAATTGCCAAGGGATTGCAGACTCGCTTCGCCGACGACGCGCAGGGCGGCCAGCGGGCGAAGCAGGATGCGCAGCAACGCCTCCGCACCGCGGCGCTCTGGTGCTTCCTCGTCGGCGCGCTGCTAATGACATTTACGCCCCTGCACGGCCGCCCCGTCATCCGCACCATCTGGCAGATCATGCTCGTCGGCGGGCTCGGCCTCTGGCTCGGCCAGCTGCTTTCGCTTTCCCTCTTCGCCGGCTGGGCCCGCCATGGCATCCCGTGGTCCCAGGCCCCCGCCCTCCTGATCCTCGGCGGTATCGCCCTGCTCGTCCCTTGGGGCTCCCGCCGCCAGCTTTACTGCCACCAAGCCTGCCCCCACGGAGCGGCCCAGGAGCTCCTGGGGGGCTTTAAGCGCCTTCATGTGACCGTCCCCGCCCGTTGGCATGCTTGGCTGAGCAAACTGCCTGCCATCGCCCTCGCGGGGGCCTTTTTGGCCGCCCTGATCTGGCCCCGCTGGAATATCGGACAAGTCGAGCCCTTCGACGCCTGGATTCTCGGGATCGGGGTCGCGATTCCCCTGACCTTGGCCGTGGTCGGCCTGCTGGCCTCGGTCGTCGTGCCGCAGGCTTATTGCAAATATGGCTGCCCGACCGGCGCCCTCTTTAAGTTCGTGCGCTCCGCCAACCAAGCCGAGACCTGGGGCCGACGCGATCTGTGGGCGGCCGTCGTCCTCGCGCTGGGCGCAGCGGTGGCCTTTTTTCCCCGTGCGGACTTCGCCGCGGAAGAAACCCCCGAGACCTCCGCGCGCCAAGCCGTCACCGAATTGCATGGCGCGGCCTTTGGCACGACCTGGACCGTCAAGGTACGCGGCAGCGACGTCGATGCCGTGATCCTCAAGCGCGAGCTCGAAGCGGAATTCAAGCGCGTCGAGTTCTCCCTCTCGCACTGGCGCGAATCCTCCGCGACCGCCGACTTCAATCACCTTGAATCCACCCAAGCCTTTGGCATCACCCAAGAACTTGCCGAACTGGTCGAGTTCGCCCTAAAGCTGAGCACCGCCTCCGGCGGGATGTATGACATCACCGTCGCGCCGTTGACGAACCTCTGGGGCTACGGCCCGGCGGGCAAACTACCCGACCCCACACCGGAGCAACTCAAGGCCGCGCTGGCAAAGGTGGGCTGGTCGAAACTCAAACTCGACAAGGAGAACCTCACGCTGGCGAAGAGCCACGAGGGCCTGAACCTCGACCTCGGGTCCGTGCTGCAGGGCTACGCGGCCGATCGCGCGGCAGCGATCCTGCGCGCCCAAGGCCAACATGTATACCTCATCGAGGTCGGCGGCGAGATCCTCGCCGCAGGCTCGTGGCGCGTGGGCATCGAAGATCCGTTCAACCCGCGCGTCATGCTGGAGACCGTACTGCTGACCGACCGGGCGCTGAGTACCTCGGGACTTTACCGCGCCAAGAAGCTCGCCGCCGGCAAGCCCATCTCGCACATCCTCTCGCCCAAGACTGGCCGACCCGTCGAACCCACGCTCGAGATGGCCGTCGTGACTCACGAAAGCTGCTTCCAGGCCGACGGCTGGTCGACTGCCCTGATGGCCGTCGGTTTCGAAGAGGCCAAGCGCATCGCCTTGCGCGAGAAGTTAGACGTCATCCTCGTCACGCCGGATAAGAAGGTCTGGCGGAGTGGGAAGTGAGGACTGAATTAATTTGGTGTCGGCGGTTGGCGGTTAGCGGTTGGCGGTTGGAGAAAGACAGCGCACCACAGGGGGACCGGAAACCGGATGGTATTTTCGGATCTCAGGTCTCGGCTGCTGGTACGGGGATAGGTTCAGGTTCGGGAATCAGACCCGGGCCCCGAACCTGAACCTGCTCACCCGCACCCGGCTCCCGATCGCCGAGACCCGAGACCTGAAAATGTGCGCCCGTGCCAATCCTCCGGTTTCCGGTTTCCTTTTGCTCGACTGTGTTCCCAACCGCCAACCGCTAACCGCCAACCGCTACTTCACTTCCCCTTAATCTTCTTCACAAACGTCAGCTGCGGGGCGTGCTTACTGGTATTCCAGCCACCAGGTTCGGCGGTGTAATGCGCGGCGACCAAGACGTCGTCGACAATGCGGAACACATAACACTCGCAGGGATAACGCGGACCGGGGAACGGCTTGCCTTCCTTGGCGTCGGGCTTGAAGGCGCCGGCGGAGAAGCAATCAAAGCGCGGTCCTTGGCCGCCGAAGTCGGCGTAGTCCTTGTCTTCAGGGAACTGCAGGCGGGTGATGACGTGCGTATGGCCGTGCAGGAGGGCGATGATATTATGGCCCTTGATAGCTTCATAGAACGCCTTGCGCTTCGGCTGATCCCACCAGGTGCTGCGGGCGCTGAAGTCGAGGTGCATCGCGATGACGACTGGTTCGGTCGCGCCAATCTCGGCTAGCCGCGCGCGCAGGAAGGATAGACTGGTTTCCGGATCCCACATCGAGCCTGCCTTGGCGCCTTCCTTGACACCGTCGCCGGGATACAGGTTGACGTTGATGAAGTGCACACCCTGCCAGTTCCAAGCGGAGTGCAAGGCGTCGGCGGAAAGCTTCGTGACGAGACCCGCGGCGAGCATGCCGCGATTGCGTTCGCGCAGGCCTTGGCGGACGGGACCAGTGGCGCCACCGTCATGATTACCCGCCAGGGCGAAGGTCGGATACTTCGCGGGCGTCGAACCCTGCCACGGGAGCAGGCGGTCGAAATCCTGCCACTGCTTCGCATTGCCGACCTCGGTGAGGTCGCCCGCGACGATCATACCGGCCGGACGCGGGACAGGGCCCTTCCCTTTCATCGCGTCGGCGACAGGTCCCTCGGAGGGCCATGGCGTGCCGGGGACCTTGCCGAGCACCTCGAGCGTCTGCGCGACGTGGGCGTTGAAGGCGTCGGCGCCAAACGGCGGGGCGGTCTTACGGTAATCCATCCCGACGTGCACGTCCGAGATCAGATAGAAGGTCAGGTCGCGGGCAGCCTCGGCGCACGTGGCGAAACCGAGCAGCAAGAACGACAGGAGGAGCGCCAGGGTGTTTCGCATGGGGAGTTTGTGGGGGAGGGAAAGGGGGGAGTCAATGGATGGGAATGAATGAGCGAGGGCTGAATCGAGGGCAGATGGCAGAGGACAGAGGGCTGATTCGCAGCCAATCATCCGGTCACCGGTTTCCCTTTGAGTGGGATGTCTCGGGTAGGGCCGAGCATCCCTGCTCGGCCGCGGCCGGCCAAGGATGGCCAGCCCTACCCAAGACGGCACAAAAAAGGGCGGCCGGAGCCGCCCTTCCCTTTTTACCCTCGGGACCTCGATTCCTCAGGTCCTCGGGTCCTCGTGTCTTCAGGCCTTCTTCTCCTGGCGACGACGGCGGCGGATGGCGGCGGCCGCGAGGGCCAGCGCACCGAGACCGATACCGTAGGTCGAGGGCTCCGGCACCGCGGTCAGCGTGATGGCGCCGTTGGCGGTATTGAAGTCGATCGACCAGAGGCTCGCATGAGAGGCCGTGCCACCGGTGTAGGTGAACTGGCTGGTGTCGAAGGTGAACAGGTCGTTGACGTTGGTGTTCGTGCCGAGGTTCAGGGTGTTCTGGTTGAAGGAACCGAAGCTGAAGTTCTGGATGCCCGCTATGCCCTGGAGGAGCGAGAGGTTACCAGCCGCGCCGAGGTTCGTGCCGTCCGTCAGGGAGATCAGCTTAATCACGACCTTGTTGGACACCGAGGCGCCGCTGAGGTCGAGATTACCGAAGAGATACTGGTCGTAACCGACGCCAGCTCCCTTGGTGTTAATGTCCCAGATCTTGAACTCGAGACGCGCACCACCCGAGAGCGTCATATTGGTCGTCGAGAAGTTACCAATCGCGGTGCCGCGCGAGACCGTACCGTAGTCGCCCACGGTGACGCTGCCGAGCGCAACCGGCGCCACGAGCGTGCCGCCGATGGTGCCGCTACCGGTGACGTTGATATTATTCGTGACGGCATTATTGATCACCAGCGTACCCGTGTTGCTCACCGTGGCGGCGCCTGAGCCAAGGGCGCCAGCGTCGCTGACCGTGACCTTACCCTGGGAGACCGTGAGGCCGCCCGAGAAGGTGTTGGCCGTGGCGAGGACGAGGTCGCCCGCGCCGGACTTGACGAGAGCGCCCGTGCCGAAGGTCATGCCGCCGTTGAAGGTCGTCGCGGTCGTGGTGTTATCAAACTTAACCGTCGCGGTCGCACCATCCGCCACCTTGAGGCGGGCGCCGAGGTCCTGGTTATTCGTCGACTCCCAGCGAAGGGTCGAACCGTTGGCCAAGTTGACTTTGCCGGTGCTGGCGGTCGTGCCGAGCGAGTTCAGGTAGAAGCCTAGGACGCCGCCGTTGACGTTCACTTCAACGTTAGGATCGAGCGTGTTGCCCGTTCCGCCGACGATCCACTGGCCGACGCCGTTCTTGACGACGGACGAGAAGGCGCGGGCCGCTTCGGTGTTGTCGAGCGGTCCGGCCGTGAACGTGTTCTCCAGGATGGAGGTGCCCGAGAGCGTGAGCGGACGACTGGTCGCCGTGGCCGGCGTGGCGTTGTCGAAGTCGATCTGATCGGCTCCGTTGACGAGCAGCGGGTTGAGGCCGCTAGTGGCGTGGAAGCCTGCGCCGCCGTCCTTGACAAGGAACTTACGGCTGAAAGCGCCACCGGTGTATTCGGCGGAGCCGCCGGCGAACACGAGGTTCGCGTGGACGGTAGCCGAAGACGTGCCGAGCTGCGTCACCTGATCGGCGAACTTCAGGAAGCCGCCCTTGAGGGTCGTCGTACCGGTGAAGGTCTTAGTCGAACCCGAGAGTTCGAACGTGCCCGCGCCGGATTTCGAGATGCTGGCCACGCCGGCGAGGTCGGAGTCACCGAAGGAGCCACTGAACGTCAGCTTCTTGTCCGCCGCGACGTTGAAGTCGCGGGTGGCGTTCAGGATGCCGAAGTCGACGAACTCGGCCGAGATGGTCGAGTCGGCCGTCGCAGAGACGTCACCCAGGAAGACCCAGGAAGCCACCTTGGTGTAAGGAACAATCGTATCGAGCTGCGTGACGGTGTCGCTGGTGAGCGTGCCGCCATTGAGCGTAATCGCACCGAGGAAAGCCGTCTGGACCAACGCATCGGCGGTACCGCCGTTGAGCGTCAGAGGCACGCCATACTGGAGGAAATTATCGCCGACCGCATCGTTACCCGTCACCTTGAAGGTCGCGCCATTCTGGACGATGATGCCCGTGGCCTGATTGAGAGACCCCACGGCGTACGCTTCCATCGAGCCGCGGTTGACGATCGCGCGGCCGGTGAAGTTGGGGTTCGATCCAGCGAGCCTCAGCGCATAAATACCCTGCTGGACCAGGTCGCCATTACCCCAAATTGGGCGGTAGAGATCATAGCCAAGCGAGTCGAAGTAGTTGAAGTGCAGCTGGCCGGTGTTGCCGTTGATATTACGGACATGAACCTGATTGGCGGAGCCGAGGTCTCCGATGTCACCCGCGACCGTACCATCGCCGACCTGCAGGATGCCGTTATCGATGTAGAAGCGACCGGTGAAGGCGCCGTTAGGTGCCGTCAGGATCGTCGTACCGGAACCGATCGTACGGACGATGCCCCCACCGGTGAGTTCGTTCGGGAAGTTCAGAGAACCCGAGCGGTTCATCGTCAGCTCGGCACCAGCATCGATATTGACCATGCCGAGGCCGAAGGAGCCGATGTTGGTGATCTCGATCGAGCCCTGCTTGATGTCGGTCAGGCCGAGGTAGTTGTTCACCGCGCCATACATTAGCTTACCCGAACCGGTCTTGGTCAGGCCGAGGCTCTGGCCGCCGCCCGCGACGTTATCCGTGAGGGCGCCACTGAAGGTGAACGTCGAGTTATCGCCACCGACGGTGAGCATGCTCGGGTTGACCGTGGAGGAGTTCGTGAAGAAGCCCGTACCGGTGATCTGGTTGGTGGTCTGATTGAAGCCCGCGAGGTCGAAGCCCGAGGCGACGTCGGCCGTCAGCAGCGAGGTGGCCGGGAGGCTATCGTTGTTCGCCCAGCGGATGACGCCGCCGGAGACCTTGACGCCCGCGCCGTTCAGGTCGGCTTGGGTGGAAGGCGTACCGAGGACGAGGACGCCGTTACCAGTCTTCGTGAGGGCCGTGGACTGGTCCAGGAGGCCCGTCATCAGGCCGCCATTGAAGCTGGCCGTGACACCGTAATTGGTGACCGAGATGGTGCGCATCGCTGCGCCGAGGTTGACCTTGCCGGCCAGGCTGACACCCGCGCCCGCGCCGCGTCCGCCGAAGGCGAAGTCGCCCTGGACGTTGACCGCGTTGGCGATGGTGCGGACCGTTCCGTCGCTGAGGAGCGAAGTGCCGCCCAGGATCTGGAGCGTACCGCGGCCAATCGGACCACTGGTGACCGTACCGGTGAGAGGCGTCGAGTTGGCACCGAACATCAGCGCGCCTCCTGCGAGGGTAAAGTCGGTAGCGAAGGTGCTCTGGCCGCTGAGGGCGAGGACGCCCGAACCCGCCTTGGTGAACGTGGACATGCCGATGTTCTGGGTGATCACTGAGGTGATCGTCAGGCCCGTCGCAGCCAGACCGGCGTTGACGGTGATGACCGCCGGGGCACTGAACTCGAGGGGGGCCGAGATGTTCGGCACCGTGACCGGCGACTGGTTGGTCGCGGTGATGGCGTTGACCTCGGTCAGGATCAGCTTCGCACCGCCAGCAACCAGCGGATTACTCATCGCGCCTTCGTTAAGGAAGGTCAGCGACGCCAGGGTGTTATTGCCCGTGAGGTTGAGCGTGCCGCCACCGATTAGGCTAACGCTGGAGGTCGGGTTGATCTGACCTTCGTTGGTCACCATCGTGACCGTCGAGTTGGTGGCCGAAGCTAGGCCGCTGATGACGAGGTTACCCGGAATGACACGGAAGCCCGACGAGGCGTTGAGGTTCAACGTACCGGCGTTGACGTAGGTCGTGCCCGAGTAGTCGTTGGAGGTCGGGGCCGTCGGGGTACCGAGACCCAGCGCGGCGCCACCCGTCTTGATCAGGTTCATGTTGCCGGTGAGCTTCACGTTGAAGTTCATCGTGCCCTGGTTCGTGTAGACGTAGAGGTCCGAACCGGCCGCGGTGAGCGAGCTGGTGCTGTCGGCGGCCTGCAGGATGATCGTCTGATTGGCGTTCGTCACGATACCCACGCCGAGGGTGACGTTGGCGGAGTTCAACGTGATCGTCTGTGCGGCACCCGGCGAGAAGCGCCAGGAGTAGGCTGCCTTCGGGCCGCTCAGGGTACGAGAAGTGCCGTCGTTGTAATTACCCGTAGCGGACGTCGCGGCGGAGATATCCGTGCCGGTGAAGCCCGGCGAGGCGTAGCCGTAGTAGTTCACGCCCATTTGCGAGATGCCGAAGATATCGGAGTAGGTCGCGAAGGTCGAACCATCGGCCACAGCCCAACCACCGATCAGATTATTCGTCATGCTCGCGGCGGTGAAGGCCGTGCCGTTGATCTTCGTCAGCTTCAGGATCGAGGAGGCCGTGAGACCGGGGCTGCCAAGCGTATTGGTGCCGCCGCTGTTCAGCGTCGTCCAACCGTTGAAGTTGACCGACGGACGGACACCGGTGCTGCCGAGGACAAAGTCGCCAATGGTGATTTGGTTGGTCGCCCCCATGCTGATGTAGGGGTTGGTGTTGATCTGGACGCTGCCGAGTTCGGCCGTGACGAGGTCAAGGTTGACGATGTTATCCACGGAGCCGCCGCCGATGACGGTGAACGTACCGCCGGCGAGCGTGACCGCGTTGGCGGCGTTGAGGCGGACCGGGCTGTCCACGGCGTTGAGGCCGTAGTTATTCCAGGTAAGCGTGCCCTGCGCAAGGCGCAGGCCGGCCGTGCTGGCGAGCGAGCCGCCATCGATGAGCTGGAGCGTACCGCCACGGACCACGGTCGCACCGGTGTAATCGCTGGCCGAGGTCAGCGTCGTGGTGGAGTTGCCCGAGCGGACGAAGTTGAGTCCGCCGGAGATCTTGCCCGCAAACGTGCTGTTATCGGTCGTGGTTAAGAACGCGCCGGCCTGGCCAGTGACGGTGCCGCCCATGCCCGGGAGCTGGTTGGAGCTGGAGAGACCGCGGACCGTCTGGTTCTTCGTGCCGAGGTCGAGGACCGCGTTGAGGCCATTGAGGGCGACGAACGGTAGGCCCATCGCGCCGGCGCTGGCCGACACGGCAAGGGTGTTATCCTGGCCGGAGTTGAGGCGGAGGGTGCCGTTGTTGATGGCGACGGTGCCGGTGAAGAAGCCGGTCGTGGCACCGAGTTCCATCGTGCCACCGTTATCGAGGACGAAACCGCCCGTCGCAGCCGGGGTCAGCGAGGCGTTCACGACGAGCGTGGCGCCGGGCAGGACGTGGAAGTAGGCCGAGCCGGTCGAAGGACCGACGAGCGTACCCATGTTGAAGGTCGTCGTGCCATCCTTGACCAGGAGGCCGGCGGCGTTGGCGAGGGTCAGCGAGAGTAGGTCGCCCGAGGGGCCATACTTACCGAAGACGCTGGCCGCGAGACCCGAGGAGATCGAGGCCGTGCCGCTGGTGGTCAGCGTATTGACGGTCGTCGGCGCATTGAGCGTGGTCGCGGCCGAGAGCTTGGCGTTCTGCATGCCAGTGACGGCGACGGAGAGGTCGATCTGTTCATCCGAGGCGAGCGCGCGCCAGTTGTTCGTGAAGCTATCCTTCGTGAGGAAGCCCGTACCCAGGCCCGAGACGGAGGCGTCGCCGAGGATGTCTCCGCGGACGGCCTTATTATTCCAACCGTTAACACCAGTGCCCTGCCCGGCCGAGAAGCCGGCGTTCGTGATGGCGAGGTTAGCCAGGCCGTTACCGGAGACATCGCTGAGGCCAGCGATGACGAGGGAACCGTTGGTCTGGACCGCATTGAGCGTGGCCACGCCGGTAGCGGTGGCGTTGGCGCTCAGGAAGAGCGTCGTGCCGTCGAGGATGCTAGCGATCGTCGTGTTCGCGGCGATACCATCACCCGTGATGAGCATGCCCGGGATGAGGCCCACGGTGCTCGGGACGGTCACCCTCGTCGAGGTGATGGTCGTCGAAGCGTTGAGCGAAGCGTTCGCGAAGGTCAGCGTGGTGACATTGAGCGACATGCCCTGCGCGGCGTTGGCTGCGAGCTCGATGCGACCGCCGCCGTTGAGAGCGGAGAGGTTCGCGATGCCTTCGGTGGTCGCACCGGCGGCGGAACCGCCGATGAGGAGACGACCGCCCTGCATGTTGACCGTGCCGCCAGCGGTGGTACCGAGGCGGTTGCTGAGATTGGTGACCGAGTTGTCGAGCTGGAGGAGGCCTCCGGTGTTGACGTTGAAGATCGAGTTCGCCGAAGCGGTCGAGACGAAGGCCTTGCCGGCGCCCGTGTAGGCGAGCGTGCCGCCATTGACGGAGATGGCGCCGAAGGAACCACCCGTGGTCTGGGCAGTATCGAGCGTCAGCTTGCCGGAGCCGACCTTGCTGATCAGGCCGTAGGCGGCGTCATTGAAGCGCATGAAGCGACCGCTGAAGATCGTGTCCGCGTTATTGAAGCCGACATTGAGCGTCGGGGTACCCGTGGCGCTGAAGATATCACCCGTGCCGGACAGGCCGCCCCAGGTGGTATTCAGACCGTTGAGGTCAAAGCGCGCGAGGGAGTCGAGTACCAGCGTGGAGAAGCGAGAACCCGCGTTGACGACGCCGGACTTGATGCCGCCCGCAGCGACGGTGAAGGCGCTGGTGAAGGCATTCTGGGCGCTGAACTGCAGCACGCCGTTGCCGGTCTTGGTGATGCCGCCAGCCGAGCCGACGACGCCCTGGAGGGCGAGCGTGGCGAGGAGCGGATTAACGTCGCTGAAACCGCCGGCCGCATTCGGAGCGACGTTGACGAAGTTCGCGGTAGCGCCGAAGTCGACGCGACCTTCGATGTACGAGGTCGTCGTGACGTTGGACGAGGTGGCGTAGAGGCCACCGGCACCGATGGTCAGGATGCCTCGTGCGCCGTTACCGTTGCCCTGATTGGCGGCGAAGGTGCGGATGACTGCGGTGCTGGTGGAGCCGTCGTTGTTGATGGTCAGCTTGGCGACGGTGTTGTCACCGAAGTAGCGGAGCTGGGCCGGACCGTTGAGGGTCACTTCGTTGCCTGCGGCGATGATGCCGGCACCGTAGGTCTCGACCTGGCCGCCGTTAATGATCAGGCCCTTCGTGACATCGGTCGCGAGGGGGATTCTGCTGCTCGCATTGACGCCTAGCCAGCCTTGGTTGACGAGCGTACCGCCGTCATAGGTGTGGATGCCCGTCTCCATGAAGATCGGGCCGTTGCCCGACTTCACGAACTTCAAGCCGCTGCCGACAATTGCCGAGCGGAAGACCTGCCAGCCGCCGCCAGCAGAGTAGAGGAACAACTCAGGGTTCGGCGTGGTCACGGAACCGCCGCTCATGTAATGCGAGTTGGTGCCCGTGCCAGCGAACAGGATACCACCCGAGGTGACCGTGAGGGTCTTGCCCGTGGCGATGTTGACCTGCATGGTCGTCTGGTCGCCGAAGCGCAGCGAGTTGATCGTAAGGTCGTTGGCGACCGGGATATTGGCGCCCGCGGTGTTGATGTTGATGTTCGCCGTGGCCGCCGGGGCGACGAGCGTCGTGGCATCGGACGTGGCGTTATCGTAAGCCGGGAAGCCGGCGGAGCCGAGGGCGCCGACGCCGAGGGTGTCGGAATAGGACGCGAAGTGGCTGGCACCGGAACCGTTGGTACCATGGACCGCCCAACCACCGAGCGTACCGTTGGTCAGGACGGAGGCGGCCGTGGCGGCCACTCCATTCAACTGGGTGATGACGACTTGGTTGGTCGTACCGGTCGAGAAGTTGACCGTGCCGCCGCCGACATTACGCACCAGGTTGCCCAGACGCAGCGTCGCGGTGTTGTCGCCGGAGCCGCCGATGACGGAGTACAGGAAGGAATTGCCGCCGACGAGGTTGACCGTGCCGAGGTTCTCGAAGCTGAAGGCCTGTTCGCGGCCACGGAACTCGAGGTAACCCTGGCGCAGGTTGACGACCGCGTTGTCGTTGATGCGGTTGGTGTTGTCGACGAGGCTGTTCTTGTTGTCGAGGTAGAGGTTCGCGTAGCTGATGTTCAACGCGCTGGTGCCGGAGAAGGCCGCGTCGCCATACATCACGGTGAGTCCGCCGTTGATCAGCGTCTCGCCGGTGTAGTCGCTGGCGCCCCAGAGGTTCAGGGTATTCTGGCCCGAGCGGGTGAAGCTGACGTCGCCGGTGACGCGGGCGGCCAGCTGGCGGGCGGTGTTGTCTGCATTGACCAAGAAGTGGCCGTGGCCGTTGTTGCTGGTGATCAGCGTACCACGGTTGGTGATGGTCGACTCGGTGAAGACACCCCAGAACAACTGCGACTTGCCGTTGAGGTCGAGGGTACCGCCGATGGCCGAGAAGTAATTGTTGGCTTGGATGGCGTTGGTCGCACCGAACTTGACCGTACCCTCGTTGATGGCGAGGAGGCCGCTCATGGTGTTGGTACCGATGGCACCAAGGCCGTTGATCGTCGAAGCGACCGGGGCGATGGTGAGCGTACCTGCACCCGCCTTGACGAGCGAAGGTGCGCCGTTGCCGATGCCGTTGCCGCCGGCGAGCGAGGAGCTGATGGTCAGGTCACCGACCGTCCAGATATTGAAGCCGCTGAGGCTGGAGACCTGATTGAGCACGCCACCAGAGATCGTCGAGGTGCTACCCGGGCGGACCAGGATGCCACCGGAGCGCAGGTTGAACTGCACGCCGTCGGCGAGCGCGAGACCCGCGTTACCTTCGATGGTCAGCGAGTTGCGCTGGGTATTGGCCGTCATGGCCAGGCTGCCGCCAGAGAGCGCGGTGAGCAGGACGTTCGAGTTCGTGGCCACGTTCTGGGCGGTGCCACCGAAGACCGTCGGGTCGATTTCGTATTCACCCGGGTCGAGGGGACGGACGTTGTTACCGATTGCACCCGGGGTGACGAACGAGAGGTTCGTGGTGAACGGACCGGAGTAGTTCAGGTCGACGAGGGCCCACGGCAGGATACCACGATTCTTGGAAGCGATGGCGCCCCCTTCACCGGCGACCAAAGGCGCGCTGGCGAACTGGACGGAAGCACGGCCGCTGGACGGAGCCAGGCCGACGCCACGGAAGAGGAACGAAGCGGAAGAACCGCCGGCCGCCGGTGCCTGATTGGCCCACTGCCCGCCACGGAACCAGAGGGTCGTCTGGGTGAACGCGAAGTTCTGCTGGAGGAGGCTGATCGTCGTCAGACCCTTACCGAAACTGACATCCCAGAAGTTTTCAACCGTCGGGAGACCAGAGAATTGCGAGCCGATGAAGTCGAGATTACCACCGCGGAAGGTGATGTTCTTGTAGGTCCCCGTGGACGAGCTGCTCATACGACCCGTGGCGAAGTTCACCACCGAGTTGTCGAGGCGGAGCGTGGAGCCGACGTCGAGGTAGACGGCTGAGCGCCAAGACCCGTTGGCGTCGACGACCACGGTACCGTCGCGGACGACGAGGCCCGCGCCGGCGGCATCCATGGACGGAGAGAGGTTCGCGGATTCGATGCGGAGAGTGCCCGTGCCGAACTTCTCGACCTGGCTCAGGCCGGTGGACGGAGCAACGAAGGAGAGCTCGGTGGTGCCGAAGACGATCGTGCCGTTGGCGACGAGGCGGAGGATATTGTTGGCGACAGTGTTCTGGACGCCGCCGTAGATCTTGAGCGTGGAGCCGACGTCGGCGCTGATGACCGCGCCATAAGGCAGGGTCAACAGACCGGAGAGGGTGTTGACGCCGGAGACGCTCTGCAGCTGGCCGCCGAAGTTGATGCCGCCCTGAAGCTGGGCCGCATTGCCCTGAAGGGTGATGGCGTTGGTGAGCTCGAAGCCGCCGGCAATTTGAAGGGCCGTGCCGATGGCGTTATTGGTCGGCGAGATCGAGATCGGGCCGGTGCCCGCGGAGAGGGCGTTATTCAGGCGGACGACGCCGGAATTGATCGTCAGACCGCCCGTCCAGCCGGAGTTGGCCGACGAGAGGATGAGGTTGCCGGAGCCGTTCTTGGTGAGGGCGTTCGTGAGGGCCGAGAAGGCGAACGGATTCGACACCGTCAGGGTGTTGCCACCGAGGACGCTGAGCGAGTTACTCGCCGCGTTGAGGTTGATCGTGCGCGCGGTGGTGAACGTACCCGTCACGCCGAGGCCAGTGGCCCAAGTCGAGCCGTTGGCCGAGATGGTAACCGAGTTGGCGAGGTCGCCCAGGGCGGCGTCGGAGTTGACGTTCAAGCGACCATCCTGGATAGCTACAGTCTTCCCTGCCCCGCCGAACGTATTCACGCCGTTGAGGGTAAGGATGCCGCCGCCGAGTTTGGTCAGCGTGAAGCCCGAGCCGGCGTCGGAGATCGCGCCACCGACGGTGAAGCCGTTCGCCGTGACGGTGACGGCCACATCTTCCCTGAGGGAAACGGCGCCCGCGCCGAGGTCATAGGAGTTCGTGCCGGTGAAGGTGAAGCCGGAGTTCCATTCCAGGGTGTTGACGCCGGTGTTGGCGAGGACGCCGCCCGAGGTGTTGTTGATCGTGATACCCGAGCCGAACTTGAGCGGGCCGGTGCCGAAGGCGGAGGCCGTACCGATGTTGACGGTACCAAGGGCGATATTGAGACCGCCCGCGCCCGTGCCAGCGCCCGAGAGCGTCACCGTGCCGGCGCCGGCCTTGGTGACCGGAGCGGTGTAAGTCACGCCACCCGAGAGGGTCAGCGAGGAGCCGTTGAGTCCCGTGCCGTCGACCGTCCAAGCCTGGACGCCGGTGGCGGTGAGCGGAGCGGAGATGAGAATCGCGCCGGCGTTGGCCTGGACTTCGATGCCGTTATTCGAGCTACCGGGGTAGATCGCGAGCGTGCCGCCCGTGCCCGCGGCGACGGTGAAGGAAGTCACGCCGGTCGGGGTGGACGAGAAGATTAGGCTGTCGATCGTGAAGGCGGCATCGAGGGTCGTGGCGATGACCGGACCGACCGCGTTCACGGTGCTGAAGTTGAGGGTCTCGGTCAGGCCCGGCAGGACGGTCGAGGGCACCGTGCCCGCGGCGTCATTGGACCAGCTAGCGAGGGTGCTCCACGAAGCGCCAGTGACGCCATTGAAGTAACGGTTGATGACCGGGCTGGCGGTCAGGATGAGCGAGGTGCCGCCGGTGGCGTCGAACTTGTAGTTTAGGCCGACCGGAGCGGTGCCCAGAATCCAAGTGGTGAGGTCGAGGCCACTGGTCGCGGTGAGGAGCGTGTAAGTGCCCGCGGCGACGCCGCCGAGGTTGTTGAGGTTAAGCGTGACCGTGCCGCCGAGGGCGGAACCGACACCGAGGAGGATCGAGTCGTTGGTGCCAGGGGCGCCGAGGTCGAAGCCGAGGGCAGAACCGCTGCTGAGTCCGAGGACCGTGGCCCCGAGGGTGACCGCCGATGCGTCGAAGAGATTCAGCGTCGCGCCGTTGGCGACAGTGATCGCCGAGACGCCGCCGACGGTGAAGCCGGCGCCGAGGGTGCCTTGCGACACCGTGGCGGTGCCGCTACCGAGGTTGACCGAGCCGGTGATCGCCACCTTGCCGAGACCGGTCTTGGTGAGGTTAGCCGAAGAAGTGGCGCCGACCGCGCCGGAGAGATTGAGCGAGGCGAAGCGGTTCGCGACGTTGAGCGTCACGCCGCTGGTACCGAAGGCGACAGCCTGGCTGGCGGTGATGCCGACGGGGACCGCTTGCGTGCCGGTTCCGATGTAGGCGAGCGTGCCACCGTCGATAGAGACAGTTCCTGCGCCGAGGTTGGCGCTACCGGTGAAGGCCACCGTGCCCGCGTTGACCTGAAGCTGGCCGGTGAAGCTGTTGGCGCCCGAGAGCGTGACGAGGCCAGTCGTTGTCTTTACGACGTTAACGCCTGCGAGGATGGCCGAGACCGTGCCCATGCGGAGGTCGAACGGCTGGGTCGAGGTCAGCGCACCGGTGGAACCGGCAATCGTACCAGACGAGAGGATGACCTGGTTAATGGTCTCATTGAAGGTGGCCACGTTGAACGTTCCGCCGTTGACGGTCAGGGACGAGGAGTCGTTGAGCACGCCGCTAGCCGCGAGCGACAAGGTGCCCGCGGTGACGGTGGTGCCACCATCGAACGTATTGACGCCCGAGAGGCTGAGCGTGCCCGCCCCGACCTTGGTCAGGCTGGCGCCGACACCATCAATGATACCGGAGATCGCGACGTTGCCCGCACCACCGACCGTGAGGGCGTTCGCCCCGGCGACGACTGAGGTCGCACCAGCGAGGAACAGCGAACCGGCGTCGGACTGGATCAGCGTCGGACCCGCGAGGGTGACGAGACCATTGAAGGAGTTGTTACCGCTGAGATTACGCAGCGCGCCGGTGCCGCCGACGCCCGTGCCGGTGACGGACAGTCCCTCGGCCGCGATGGAAGCGAAGCCGAAGAGTTCAAGGGCCGCACCCGAGGAGATGGTCGTGGCGCCGACCGCGGTGCCGAGGGCACCCGCGTTCGAGATCCGGAGCGTGCCCACGTTGACGGCAATGGCACCGTCGAAGGTGTTCGCGCCGGAGAGCGTGAGCTGACCCGCGCCGTTCTTGACCAAGCTGGCCGTGGTGCCGGTGATGGCGCCGCTGACGACGAGGTTGCCCGCGCCGTCGAAGGTGACGATGTTGGTGCCGGCCACGATTGCGGTCGCGTTACCAAGCGTGAACGTACCTGCGTCGGACTGGATCAACGTGTCTCCACCGAGGGTGACTGTGCCGCCGAAGGAATTGACGCCGCTGAGGCTGCGGAGCGCACCGGTGGAACCGATGCCGGTGCCGGTGACCGCGAGGGCCTCGCCAGCGACGGCGATGCCGCCGCGGAGTTCGAGGGCCGCGCCATTCGCGATGGTGGTGGCACCCAGGGCGCTGCCGAGGGCGGTCGCGTGACCGATGGCGAGCAGGCCGGAGGAGACCGTCGTGAGTCCGTCGTAGCTGCTCGCGCCCGTGAGGAAGACCGTGCCAGTGCCCGAGAGGGTCAGCGTGCCGGTGCCCGAGATGGCATTCGCGGCCGCATAGGTGCCGGCGCGATTGATGATGAGGGAGGCGTTGTTGACCATCGGGCCCGAACCGAGCGTACCCGTGGTCGAACCCGTGCCGACCTGGAGTGTGCCCGCGGCGATGGTGAACTGGCCGCTGAAGCCGTTGTTGCCTTCGAGGATGAGCGTGCCTGCCGTCGTCTTCGAGAAGGCGCCGCCACCGTTGATCTCGGTCACGTTCTTCAGCGTGCCGGATTCGAGGAGCATGTTATTGATCGGACGGGTCAGCGTGCCGATCGTAAAGCCGTTCAAGTCGAGCGTGGCGTTATTGAGCTGGATCGTCGAGGTGACCGAGGCGAAGCCGTTGCCGATGCCCTTGGCGATCGAGTTACGCACGTCGACCGTACCGCCCGTGATGAGGAGCGAGGCCGAGGAGTTATTACCCGTGGTGGTAGAGCCGCCCAGCGTGACCGGTCCGTTGAATGTGACCGTACCGCCCGAGATATTGATCGTACCGACCGTGGCGTTGGTAGGCTGATTGGAGGTATTGACCGCGACGCTCAGGCCGGTGTTGCCGACGATGAACGTGCCGCCGGAGACGTTGAGCGTACCCGTGGTGGTACCTGTCAAGCCCGCGGCCGTCGTGTTACGACGGTCGGCGAGGATGACCGAGGTCGCATCCAACGTGCCCGCGCTCATGCTGACGGCGGCCGTGAAGGAAGCGCCGTCCGCGCCGGTGCGGCCGCCGATGGCGAGCGTGCTGGCGAGGATGTCGATCGTGTGGCCCGTGAAGTCGGCCGTCGAGGTCGGGACCGCGCCCGTGGTGGCATTACTATAGCCGACGTTGATCGCCGTGCGGCCCGTGCCCGCGCGGGCGCGGACCACGAGGCTGCCCAGGGAACCGTCGTAGAAGTTGACGAGCGCGCCGGAACGTTCGCCGCCGATGGTCAGCGTGTTGACGTTGAAGGTGTTGACGCCCGTGCCGAGACGGACCGTGTGAGTGATATCGCTGGTGGGCGAATCCATCAGGAACGACGCCGCCACGATGGTGCTCGTGGGGGCCAGGATGAGGAGCGAACCGGCGCCGCCGCCGTTGCCACCGTTGGCATTCGTAGCATCGCCGACGCGGAAGAGGCCGCCCGCGAGGCCGGCATAGAAGGAACCGAGGCCGGACATATCGACGACGGCCCGGTTGGTGACGTTGGTCGTGGAATTACCGCCGAGCTGGACGTTGATTAGGGCCGAATTACCGACGCTGCCGATCAGGAACGCGCCGCCACCGGTGAGCTTGAGGCGCGTCTCAGTGGTGGCACCGGAATTATAGCCGACGGTGACCGCGCCATTGACGCGGAAGGTCTGGCCGACGCCGACGGTGATGAGATTGTCCGCGACCGCGCTCCTATTGCGGAGCAGGAGTCCGCCGAAGGTGGCGCCGCCGTTCGTCAGGTCGAGGGACGACATGACGGTCGAACCGGCGACATTACCGAAGGTGAGGAGACCCGAGCTATTGAACTGGCCAGCGGCCGAGGAAGTGACCGCCCCCGTGCTGGCGAGGGTGATGGCGCCGATACCGCTCACGATGTTGGTCGCAGGCAGCACGTAGGCGTTGGTGGCGCGGGCGAAGATGAGCGTGCCCGAGTTGACGATGGGTCCGACACCCAGGCTCGCCGAGGTGGCGTCAAAGTTACCAATCTGCACCGTGGCACTGCCAGCGATGGTGGTCGTGCCGGTGTAAGTGTTCGCGCCGCCGATGATGACAGTGGCCGCCGAAGGGAGAGCGAAGCCGACCTTGCGGGTGCCGCCGTTGATGGAGTCCTGGATCGTGGCGCCGAAGGTGGTCGACCCACCCGCGTAGGTGAAGACGGAGTCAGCTGTGGTGCTGCTGTTGCCGATGAGCTGGCTGACAGCGACGGCGCCGACGCCCGTGGAGAAGGCGGAGACGCTCTGGTTGAAGCCGCCGAGGTCGAGGATGCCCACGGTGCCACTGCCACCGAGGGTCAAGGCGCCGACGGAGAACGCGTTGTCGGCACCGAGGCGGGCCGTGCCGCTGGAGATGACCGTGCCGCCGGTGTAGACGTTGGTCGTACCGAAATCCAAGATACCGCCGCCGGCGTAACCGATGGCGATCTTGGTATTAGCCGCGGTCTCGGCGAAGGCGCCGTCAAAGGTCACCGTACCTGCGCTCGTGAAGGTCAGGGTCGCGGTACCGACCGCGCTATTACGGACAGTCTGATTAGCCGCGGTGCCCGCGGTGGAGAGGGACGCGAGGGACTTGCTCTGACCGTTGAGCTCGAGCGTGGCGGTGGCGCCGACGCTACCGAGGACGACGGACGAGGAATTGGCCCAGGCGGAGGCGGAGGCGATGACGAGCGTGCCGTTCTCGATGCGTGTGATGCCGGAGTAGGCGTTATTGCCCGAAAGGGTCAGCGTACCGCCGGCGGCCATGCGGCTGACGAAGTCGCCGGAGCCGTTGACGCTGTTGGCGAAGGTCAGGCTGCCAGAGCGGCTGATGACGAGCGTGCCGTTGTTCGTGACGACGGCGGAAGGCGGCAGGAAGCCGATGGTGCCGCCGGTGCCGACCTGCAGGGTGGCTCCGGAAGCGACCGTGGTCGCCCCCTGGTAGACATTCGAGCCCGTGAGCACGAGGGCACCCGCGTCGACGGAGAGGCTGCCGAGGCCACCGATGACGGCGCCGATCGAAGCTGAGCCGGTATTGTTGACCTTGAGCGAACCGTCGACCGTGAGGACGCCAGCGCCGCCGATGGAGCCGCCGTTACCGAGGGTGAGAATCTGGCCCGCGGCGACGTTGGTGCCGCCGTCATGACCAAACGAACCCGTGAGCGTCATGTTGCCGCCGCCGAGGATGGTGACCGCGCCGCTGCCATAGGTGACCGCAGAACGGGTGAAGCTGTCCGGACGGTTAAAGGAAAGGACGCCGCCGAAGACGCCGACCTGACCGACGGAACCACCCTGCCCAATCTCCAGCATACCGTCGGAGACCAAGGTGGCAAAATTCGTCGATGCGCCGGTGAGGCGCAGCGTGCCCGCGCCAGACTTGAAGAAGTAAAGTTGGCCCACACCGCCATCGATGATGGAGCCACCGAAGGTATCGGTGCCCGAAGCGACGGTGACGGTGAGACCGGAGTTGCCGACGGCACCGTTGAAAATGATCGGTGAACCGACCGTCGCGTGGGTGGAGATTCCGTTCAGCTGGGCATCGTTGTCATTCAGGCTGAAGCTACCGGTCGAGCCGCTGCCGAAGGCGAGCGTACCGCGGCCGATCCCGTCGGTGGCATTCTGGACGATCGTGCCGGAACCATTGATGACGACGTTACCGGTGACGGTATTGGCCGCGCCGAGGACAAGATTGCCGCCGTTGACGGTGATGCCGCCCGCGATGTTCTGGGATGAAGTGAAGGTGAGCGTACCCGCGTTGAGGGTGACGCCGCCGGTGAAGGCGTTGCCGACGTTGGCGAAGGACGCGGCGCCCGCGCCGTTCTTGACGATGCCAGTCGCGCCGGTGATGCCGAAGGCTCCACTGAAGGCGTAGGTCACCGCGGAGTTGTCGATGGTCAGGCTCGAGGGCGAGACGTTACCCTCGCTGATCACGACGGTGCCGGAAGCGGCGAGATCATTAAAGATGATGGCGTCGTTGGCGCGGTAATCCGTATCGCCACCGCCGGGGACGAGGCGCAGGTTCAGCGCTCCGCCGGGGATATGCCAGGCCGTGTCAGGCGTGACGCCCACGGCGCCGTGCCAGCGGACGGAATCACCCGCGACGAGCACGGAGAGCTTGTTGGCGTTGCTGGTAACGAGCGTGCCGGACTGGCGGCCGCCGAGGCCGGAGATCGAGCCGACGGTGAAGACCGTGAAGTCGGTCACGGCGTTGGCGAAGTTAGCCAGGTCGTAAGTACCGTTGGCGAGCGCACCGCCGTTGACGGCGGTGATGGACACGGAACCGACGCCGCCGTTGGCGGTGAGGGTGCCGATGTTCATGACTGACGCCGAAGCGCCGAGGTCGATGTTGCGGAACTGGAGCGTGGAAAGATTGCCCGAGATTGTGCCGAGGACGAGGTTCGTGATCGCGAGGCTGCCCGAGACGCCGTTGCCGGCTTGGACCGTGCCGCCATTGGCCACATTGACCGTGCCGAGGAACGTGCCGGAACCACCGAGAATCGCGCCGCTGGCGACGTTAGCCGTGATGTTCGCGCCGGCGTTGCCGCCGAAGGACAGCGTGCCGTTGTTGACGTTGACCGCGACCGTGCCGGTGAGGGCGCTGGTCGGTCCCATCGTGAAGGAACCCGTGCCGCTCTTGATGAGCTTGCTGATGCCCGAACCATCGACGGAGCCGCCGAAGGCGCTGTTCGCGCCCACGGTGAGCTCACCGTTGAGACCGAGGAGGACCGCGCCGCCCGTGGCGCCGGCACCTTCAAGGGTGGCGACGGACTGGGTCGTGCCGTTGAGGTCGAGCTGGGCGCCCGCGACGTTCGCGAAGCGGACGACGGAGTTAGCCGAGAGATACCCGTTCGCGCCGGCCTTGATTGTGCCGCCGTTGATCGCGGTCTCGATGGCGTAGGTCTGGGCGGAATCGAAGGACCACACCCCTGCCCCGCTCTTGGTGAGCGAGACGGCGTTGACGAAGTTGGTGGCCAGCGAGCCGTCGCCGGCGCCGGTCAGCACGAGGGCGCGATTGACGCTGTCGGCGCTCTGCGCGTTGAGCGAACCGGCGACGCCATTGAGCGTGAGCACGCCGGCGTCGGAACGCAGGGTGAGCGCGCCGCCATTGGTCGGACGGAGGGCCACGGACCAGACGTTGTTGCCGGAGATATTCTGGAGGATCGGGGTCGTCGCGGCGACGCCGACGTAGGTGACGCCACCGGCGATCTGGAGGGCCGCACCAGCGGTGACAACCAGCGAGGACGTCGTGCCGAGGGCGGCAGCATTCGCGATCCGGAGAGCGCCGGCCGTGACGGCCGTGGCGCCGGCGTAGGTATTCGTGCCGGAGAGGGTCAGCGTGCCGAGGCCGTCCTTGGTGACGCCGGCGGTACCGAGGGACATCGCGCCGCTGACGACGACGTTACCCGCGCCGCCGAAGGCGAGCTCGAGGTTGGTCGCCGTGAGCGCGCCACCGAGGGTGAGCGTACCGGCATCGCTACCGAAGCGGGAGGCCGTCGTGACGGTGATCGCACCACTGAGGGTGTTGTCGCCCGAGAGGTTCTGAAGGACGCCAGAGGTGGCCGAGAGGCCCGTGCCGGAGACGGTGAAGGCTTCGGCGGAGGTGATGCCGCCGGTGACCTGGACGGCCGCGCCAGAGGAGACGATGGTCTCCCCGACGGAGGTACCGAGGGCGGTGTTATTGCCGATGCTCAGCGCGCCTTCGAAGATCTTCGTGACGCCCGAGTAGGTCGAAGCACCGGTGAGAGCGAGGATGCCCGTGCCGTCCTTATAAAGGGAGAGCGTGCGGAAGTTGCCGTCGTTGATCGAACCCGCATAGGCGGAGCTTGCCACAGAGTAGGTCGAGAGCACCGAGGAACCGAGCTGGAAGCCGGTGTCGGTGATCACGCCGCCGGAACCGGCGAGGGCGCCGATGGCGGCGTTGCCCGTGCCGAAGATGTCGAGCGTGCCGCCGTTGATGGTCAGCAGGCCGTTGAAGCCCGTGTCGCCACCGAGGGCATTGGCATTACCGATGCGCAGCGTACCCGCGGTGATCGTGGTGCCGCCGGTGAAGCTGTTGACGCCCGAGATGAGCTGGATGCCGGCGCCCGACTTGACGAGGGCGAGGTTGCCGATGAGCTGGCCGGCGTAGCTCCAGTCGCCGGTCAGGATACCGCCGTTATTCGCCGCGACGTTGATCGTGAGGGTCGAGAGAGCGCCCGAGGTGTTCGTGACAGTGGCCGTCTGAGCTGCGACGCGGGTGAGCGCCCCGATGGTCTGGTTGTAGCCGTTGAGGTCGAACGAGGCCGTGCTGACGGAACCGATGTCCACGATGGCGCGGGTCGAGAGGGCATTGTTCGCGCCGAGGGTGACGACGGCGTTCTGATTATAGAAGTAGTCGTAGTCGGAAGGCGTGCCGGAAACCGCCGGGTCATTAGAGAAGCGCACATTGCCCGCGCGCGTGGTAACCATCTGGCCGGGGGCGGCCGTAACGGGGCCCGTGATGTCGAGCCTCGCACCGTTGGAGGCGAACAAGCCGCCCGCGAAGGTCGTGTTCTGAACGAAGATTGGTCCAGAGAGCGTGCCGACGCCCGAGGAGGCAGAGAGGAAGATCGCACCCTGGCCGACGACGCCGGTGGCGAACTTGATGTTGATCGGGTTAGCGATGGTGACATCTTGGTCGATCTGGAACTGGCCAGTGCTGATAAGGTTGACGACGTTAGTGCTGGCGCCGAGGGCGCCCGTGGCTTCGACGCGGAAGATGCCGCCCGTGCCGCCGACGTTGACCGTGCCAGTGAAGTCATTCGCACCGTTCTTGAGGATCACCGTGCCATAACCGACCTTGGTCAGGCCGATGTTACCGGTAATCTTCGAGGCGACGGCCAAATAGGCTGCCGCGTTGGAGTTCCACTGGTGCAAGATGAGGTCTGTGCCGTTCCCCGAGGTGATTGTGCCGCCCTGGATGGTAACGCTATTGGCTCCGACGGTCGGGGTCATGAGCACGCCGCCGGAGGCGACGGTCAGGCCCGCCGTGGCGTCGAGGGTGACAGTGTTCGCCGCGTTAAAACGGAGCGAGTTGATGGAAATCGGCGCGCCGCCGATGGTCGCCAAGATTCCGTTCTCAACGTTGGCGCCAGCCGCGTAGGTAGCGGAGTACGCCGCATAGGCGCCGACCTTGCCGGCCGTGATCGCGGCGAAGTTGGCGCCAGCCTCGACGGTGGCCCAGCCGCCCATGAGGCCGGAGGCGTCGTTGACATTGTTGACGGAGACGCCTCCGGTGCCCAACGACAAAACCACGAAGTCCAAACCCGCGCCAGGATTACGAGTAATCGTGCCGAAGTTGAAGTTCAGCGCCGTAGCCGTGTTGAGGGTACGCGTGGTGCGCGAACCACCGGCAAGCAACGTCGTGTTGTTAAAGGTTTGGGTGTTGGTGGTAGTCGTCTTACCAATAATATTCAGCGTACCACCGCCGAGTTCCAGTTGGCTGAGACTGCTGATGATGGTGGTAGGCGCCGTCGTCAGATTGTTGAAGTTGAGGCTGAGCGTACCGCCGAGGACGGTGGTCTTGCCGGTGTAGTTTGCGTTATTGTTCGAAGAGAGCGTCAACGTACCCGAGCCCGCCTTGATGAGCCCGCCCGTGCCGACGGCGCCGACGCCGCCCCAGATGAAGCCGGCAAATTCGGTGCTGGCCGTGCCCGCGATGGTGAGGTTATTTCCGGCGAGGTTGAGGATGCTGCCGGCAGGCACCGCGCCGGTGACGTTCGGAGCCTGGATGGTCGAGACGGTGACGTCACGGTTCAGCTGGGTGACATTGCCAAGAGCGTTGTTCCAATAGAGAACATTGCCCGCCGCCGCTCCGTTGATGCCATAGCCGGCGTTGAAGGGATTGGCATTGTTGAGCAGCAGCGTGCCCACGAGGGTCGTACCCGGTCCATTGTTGTCGGTATTGCCGAGATAGGTGTTGATGCCGTCGAGGCGGAGGATGCCGCGACCTTCACGCACAAAGGAGCCGGACGGACCGTAGGCACCGATACCGCGGGCGAAGACGACCATGTCGGTGTCGGCCGCGCGGTTCAGGTTAAACTTCAGGCCACCGTTGATGATGATGGCGGTGAGGTTCGCCGCCGACGACATATCGGCCGCGAGCGGATCGGTCGCGAAACTCGGGATTGCGGCCGCGAGGCGGAACGTCGGATTCGCGCTGACGAAGGTGATCGGGCCGTTGCCAAAGACCGACCAAGGATTGGCGATGGCGGCGACTTCCACCGCGCCGAAGGGCCCGTTCTGGCCGACAATGGTGCCGCCGACATAGGTGTTCCCGCCAGCGACCGCCGGGTTCAAGGTGACCGTACCGTAGGAGTTGTTCGCCGAGGCGCCGGTGAGGACGAGCGCCGCGTTACCGGTGATGCTGTTCGCGAAGGTCAGCGTCGCGCCGCCGCCGCCGAGGCGGTAGAGCTGCTGGCCGTTCTGGACGTTCGGGAAGAACGCACCGTTGTAGGTCAGGTTTTCGTTGGCGCCGAGCACGAGGCCGGCGGCGTTGGCGGAACGGAAATCGAGCGGTTCGTTCTGGGTCGCAACGCGGAGGGCAATCGTACCGAAGGAGCCGTAGCCGACCTTGTCGATGACGGCGGCCTGGATGCCCGCGAAGCCCGGGATGATGGAGCCGTAGTTACCGAGCTGGATGACCGTCGGGGAACCGAGGTTGGCCACCGTGTCGAAGCGGTAACCGCCCGAGCCGATGGTGTAGGAGCCCGCCCAGCCGGTATTGTCGCCCGTGAAGTTGATTGTGCCGTCGCCCCAGCCGCTGCGCGCAGTGAGGTCATAATTACCGAAGAGCTTGGCGCTGACGGTAGCGAAGGCGCCCGTCGCACGGACGGAGGCATCGCCCATCAGGTTCAACGTACCGGCCAGGGTCGTATTGGCACCGAGGCGAATCGCGCCGTGGAACGCGCCGGGCTGGCCAGCGCCTTCTTCCCAACCCGCACCGATGATATACCAATTGCGAGCGGCGAGCGTGACGTTGTCGGCCGTCAGGAACTGGCCGCCGTTATTGCCGTAGATGTAGACGTTACCGTTGAGGCCCGTACCGAAAGGCGCGGTGACAGAGGCACTGGAGGTGCGGATACGAAGGCCGCTGATGTAAGTGTTACCCGTGTAGGTATTATTCGCACCGAGGACGAGGTCGTTGGCGCCTGCGCCGATGCCAATGTTACCACGGAAGGTGACGTCAGTGATGCCGGCGGCGCTTTCGCCGAGGACGGAGTTGATCGTGAGCGACTTGTTGCCGTTGACGAAGACTACGAGCTCCTTACCGAGACCCGGGACGATGGTGCCACCCGTGATGGAGGAATTGGCGCCGACGGCGGATCCGTAGAGGATACCACCCGTGGCGATCGTGATCGTGTTAGCGGCGGCGATCGTCAGCGTCGTACCGGAGGTCGTCGTGGCGACATTACGCAGGGAGTTGATCGTCTGCGTCGTCCAACCGGTACCGGTGTTCGACTCGCCCATGTTGATGTTCTGGGCGACCGTGAAGACCTGGGCCGTGGTCGTCGCCGTAGCGGCGGCACTGATGGTCATCGTGCCCGTACCAATCGTGACAATCGTGGCTCCGGCCGGGATGCCGGATCCGCTGATGGCCGCACCGACCACCAGGCCGGTGGTGCTGGCGACGGTGACCGTCGTGCTGGCGGCAGTCGTGGCGCCGGCCGTCAGGGTCTGGGCGTAACTCGTCGTGGCCGCCACGGAGTTGGTGTAGGCCGGGGCCATGAGCCAGCCGCCGGCGTTCTTAGCAGTGAAGTCGGTGGCGTTGTTACCCGCGGAACCGAGGAAGGAGTAGACTGTGCCGT